>NZ_AKFK01000073.1:0-26171 GCF_000272495.1 Methylobacterium sp. GXF4
CCCCTCTCCCGACCCCCTTCGGGGGCCACCCTCCCCCGCAGAGGGGGGAGGGAAACACGTGTCGGCCTGGGAGAGACTTCCCTGGAGACAGGACGCAGCGCTTCGGGCGCTTGCTGCCGGCCCTGATGTGTGAATCTGCTAGCTCCGTGACGGAGCGGGATTGCGCGTGGGACGACCGGAGATCCGACCGATGAGCGGGACGGCGGCAGAGGACGGGCGTCCGGCCGACGCGGTGAGCGGGCATTGGGTCGAGCGCGCGGCGCCGCGGCCCTGGCGGCCCTATCTGCGCCTGGCGCGCATCGACCGGCCGATCGGCTGGTGGCTCCTGCTCCTGCCGTGCTGGTGGTCGTCCGCCCTGGCGGCCATCAAGGCCGACCTGTCCTTCCCCGATCCCTGGCACGGCCTGCTGTTCCTGATCGGCGCGGTGGCGATGCGCGGCGCGGGCTCGACCTACAACGACATCGCCGACCGCGACCTCGACGCCCAGGTCGAGCGCACGCGCCAGCGTCCCCTCCCCTCCGGGCAGGTCCGGCCGCGCCACGCGGCGCTGTTCCTGCTGGCTCAGCTGCTCGTCGGCTTGGCGGTCTTGCTGCAGTTCAACGAGCAGGCGGTGCTCGTCGGGCTGTGCTCCCTGCTGCCGGTCGCGATCTACCCGTTCATGAAGCGGGTCATGCCGATGCCGCAGGCGGTGCTGGGCCTGGCCTTCGCGTGGGGGGCGCTGATGGGCTGGGCGGCCCTGTTCGCCCGCCTCGATGCCCCGGCGCTGCTGCTCTACGCGGGCACGATCTGCTGGGTGGTCGGCTACGACACGATCTACGCGGTCCAGGACATCGAGGATGACGAGATCGCCGGCATCCACTCCTCGGCCCGCCTGTTCGGCCGGCACGTCCGGGGCGCCGTGGGCCTGTGCTACGCGCTCGCCGCGCTGTTCGTCGCGCTGGCCGCCTGGGGCGCAGGCGCGGGACTCGTGGGTTTTCTCGGGGTCGCGGCCTTCGCCGCGCATCTCGGATGGCAGGTCCTGTCGCTGCGGGAGCGCGACGGGCGGGGTGCGCTGACCCTGTTCCGCTCGAACCGGGATGCCGGCCTGATCCTGTTCGTCGGGCTCTCGGCGGACGCGCTGCTGCGCAGCCTCTCCTGAGATCCGGCAGCGCGATCAGGTGCGGGCGATGATCTCGTTCTCGCCGCGGAAGATCTGCGGACGGGCCGGCAGCCGGCCGGTCTTGCGGCGGGCCAGGAAGCGCGGGCGGCGGGCACCGAGCCCGGCATGCCGGCGGCGGATGCGCACGCGACCGAGGATCAGCCGGCCGATCTGCTCGGAGACCGGCACCAGCACGCCGTCCTCCCGGACGATCATCCGGACCAGCCCGGCCCGGGCGGCGATGTCCCGCCAGATGGCGACCACGTCGTCCTCGTCGAAGCAGCCGAGGCGGTGCAGCTCCTCGCCCTCGGCATCGACCAGGATCAGGCTGAACCGGTCGGCGCCGCAGATCTCAGCGTCCTCGGTGGCGTAGGCCAGGGCGATCCCGGCGGCCTTGCGGGCGCCGGAGACCCGGCCGATCATCGGCAGGGGCGACGGGGCGAAAGCGGAAGCGGCCCCTTGGGCATCCATGAAAGGTCCTTCGCGACGTTCGTCCGTGAACGAGGAAGTGTTCATCTGTCCGAGTCCCTGGGGCAAGTGGCGACCCGTGTCGGGCCGTCCGTTGTGCCAAGCAAAATCGCACCCGAACTCCTCCGCACAGCTTAAGCACCGTCGTTAAGCGATTCTGGACGGGGATGTCATTTGAGGAATGCTCAATGCTTCCTTGAATGCTCAACAACTCCTTGCGAAAATCGATCAGTCTCGATCGATCCCGGTGGTGGAGTGCGGATCCTTGTGGCCGTGGGGCTGGCGCCCTACAACGGAGGCCACCGGGCGGCACGGCCCTCCGGTACCCACAACCTCCTGCCGAGCCGGCTCAGTACCTCCGACCTGCCGGGCGGAGGCCCCGACGTGGCCCGATCCGGGCCTGACGCATTCCCTGCGGAGCGCGATGCCCGAGCCCCTCTCCGACGCGGCCGTATCCGCCCTGATGCCGGACCTGCGCGCGGTCATGCGCGAGGCCGCCGATATCGCCCGCCCGTTCTTCAGGCTGGGCGGCCAGACCTCCGCGCGGATCTGGTCGAAGGCCGGCGGGTCTCCGGTGACGGAGGCCGACGTGGCGGTCGACACCTTCCTGAAGATCCGCCTGAGCGCGCTGGTGCCGGAGGCGGCCTGGCTGTCCGAGGAGACCGCGGACGACCCGTCGCGCATCGGCCACGACCTCGTCTGGATCGTCGACCCGATCGACGGCACCCGGGCGTTCCTGTCGGGCCATCCCGACTGGTCGATCGCGGTCGCGCTGCTGGCCGGCGGCCAGCCGCGGATCGGCTTCGTCCACGCCCCCGTCGGCAATGCCGATTACGAGGCGGTGCTGGGACACGGCGCCACGCGGAACGGCGAGCCGATCCGGGTCGATGCCAAGGAGACGCTGCCCGGCGCGCGGATCACCGGGCCGAAGCCGATGCTCGACCGCCTGTCCCGGGGCGCCGGCGCCGATGTCGATTTCGAGCGGATCGACCGCATCCCGTCGCTGGCCCTGCGGCTCGCCCGGGTGGCGGAAGGCTCGGTCGATGTCGGGCTGATCTCCGGCAATGCCCGCGACTGGGATATCGCGGCGGCCGACCTGATCCTGCGTGAGGCCGGCGGCGTGGTCTGCGACCTCAAGGGTCAGGCGACCACCTACAACCGGCCCGACCCGGTCCATGGCGAGTTGCTGGCGACACCGGTCGCCCTGCGCGACTTGGTTCTGGCGGCCTGGGATCGATAGGGCCGCGCCGGGGCGCAAGCGGGCGACGCGCGTCGGCTCGCACCCACGCAAAAGCCGTGCTCGATCATCGATCGAACGCGGCTCCAGACGCTCTGAACGTGCGGGGACCCTATCGGGCCGGATCGGCCCTCAGGCCGCCGCCGCCTCGCGGATGACCACGGCGTTGGGCGCGAGCCCGAAGCGCTCGGCGAGATGCCAGCGCAGTTCCCGGGGGGAATGGTAGTTGTAGGACCGATCGATCAGGTTGCTGAGATCGGTCCCGGCCTCGTTCGCGGAATTGGCCCGCGCCAGCCGACCGACCCGGAAGGTCGACGCATCGGTGACGGGGGAGCGGACGCCGCGGCGCCGCGTGTATTCGAACATCATTATCGCGTGTGTCTTTTCTTTTCTGGACCGGACGTCTGTGCGCGCCCGGCGTCGTTTCTGCTGGTTGCCTCCGACGCCCCCGCGGCCCGGGCGATCGCCCGGATGGAAGCGTCGGAAGGGGGAGCCGCCTGGTGCGGCCGGTTCAATCCCGTTCGCGGGTTCAGGCGGCCTGAAGGTTGCCGGCGGCGTCCTTGCCGCTGCGCTTGTCCGTCAGGATCTCGTACGAGAGCCGCTGGCCCTCGACCAAGTTACGCATGCCAGCCCGCTCTACGGCGGAGATGTGAACGAAAACGTCCTTGCCGCCGTCATCGGGCTGAATGAAGCCGTAGCCCTTGGTCTCGTTATACCACTTCACAGTGCCGGTATTCACGTAGGGTACCTCGTTCGTCCATAGGTCATGCGCACGGCGAAAAAGCCGCGCGATGCACCACGGTCTTGCTGGGTTGGCCAGTGTGGCAGGGCGCGAGACGCCGGGCGTTGGAAAGCGCCGGTCTCGATGGGAAAGCCCCCCGAGGCTCTATTTAGGCGCTGGCTGCGGCGGCAACAAGGCGTTTCGGGCGCGGCCTCTCGGTCGCAGGCCCGGCGGGCCAACCGTAGCGGCGCGACGCCCCCTGTGATTTCCGGCGTTCTCGTTGCATATACGGAACGCGGACAGACAGTTAAGGCGCGTGGCTCCCGGACGATACATGGCAGGCATTTCGGTCTCGCTGGACGGTGCGAACATCCAGCTCTCCTTCCAGAAGGACGATCAGGCGACGGCAGTGGTGATGGATGCCCGCGCCGCCCGCGCTCTGGTGCGGGCCGTCGGGCAGCTCCTCACGGCGATCGACGACACCGACGAGCCCGACCTGACCGAGGGCCTGGGCGACGAGGAGGTCGCGATGCTCGACGTCACGTCCTCGGCGATCGAGATCGGCACCGACGAGGAAGGCCAGGCCGTGGTCGCGCTCCAGGCCGGCGCGCTGCCGCCGTTCCAGCTGCGCCTGACGGACGAAGAGGCCCGCCACGTGGTGACGAGCCTCTCTGAAATCCTCAGCGCGCCGCGCGACGTACGCACCTCGCACGGCGGTCACTGAACCCGCCGGATCACATCCGCGTGCCGGGATCGGTCGGCGATCCGGGGAAGACGTCGGGCTCGGAGCCCGGGCCGCCGGGCTCGCCGACGCCGGGATCGTTCACCGGATAGGGCGTGCGCGGTCCGGTCGGTCCGACATCGGGCTCGTCCTCGGGCAAGGGGGGCGGCGGCGGCAGATCGCCGGGCGTGGGATCGGGAACGCCGGGATTGGCCATGGCGCGTCTCCTGCTGGTGTTCGGGATGCCGGATCAACGGGCCGCCCCTCCGGGGGTTCCGCAGGTAAAGCCCGGATCCGGTGCGGCGCGGAACAGCGCCCAGGTACCTCCGTTGACCGGGCAGACCGCCCATCAAGGAGGCCCGCCATGCCCGATATCCGCCAAGCCAAGATCCTGATCCTCGCCACCGACGGCTTCGAGGAAAGCGAACTCACCGTCCCGCACACCCAGCTCGCCGAGGCCGGCGCCACCGTGTCGGTGGCCGCGCCGCAATCGCGCGAGAGCAAGGGCACGATCCGCGGCTGGGACAAGACCGACTGGGGCAAGGAAGTCGCGGTCGACATCGATCTCGAGCGCGTCGACCCCGCCGAATACGATGCGCTGGTCCTGCCGGGCGGCCAGATCAACCCGGACAAGCTCCGGCTCGAGCCGAAGGCCCTGGAGGTGATCAGGAGCTTCCTGACCTCCGGCAAGGTTGTCGCCGCGATCTGCCACGCGCCGTGGCTGCTGATCGAGGCCGGCGCGGCCAAGGGCCGCGACCTCACGTCGTTCGCCTCGATCCGCACCGATGTGATCAATGCCGGCGGCCGCTGGCACGACGAGGCCGTGGTGACCGACCAGGGCATCATCACCAGCCGCAACCCGGGCGATCTCGACGCCTTCTGCGCCAAGATCGTCGAGGAGGTGCAGGAGGGCGGCCACGGCACCCGGCAGCTCGCCGCCTGACATCCGCTCTACGCATCCGCCCCGGATCGGCTCCGCCCGGTCCGGGGAGCCCCCCCTCGGAGGAGCCTGCCGGCGAGGCGGGCGCGGAAGAGCAGGGTGCGCGGTCGTCAACCGATCGTACTCCGGCACGAAGCAGGCCGCTCCGTTCGGACACGTCATCTTTACACGGGGCGGCGACGCTCACGGCAGCGCATCACGGCGTCCGCCGCCGTCCGAGGGGCCCGCTTGTCCAGCAGGAATGAACGCCGGGATCGGTGCCTCGATCTGGATGTGTTCAAGACGCTTCTCGTCACCGGCATGGTCTTCGCCCACGTCGTCCAGATCGTTCAGGCGCCGGGCGACAGGCTGGCGGAAGGCCTGTCGAACGTCATCAATCTCATCAGCTTCTCGGGTTTCCTGTTCGCGTTCGGGTGGGGAACGGCCCTGTCCCGCCGCAGGGATAGGGCCGGGACGGTTTGGGCCCGGCTCAAGGGCCCCGCGCAAATCCTGCTGGCCTTCTACCTGTCGGGCATCGCGCATCTGCTGCTGATCGAGCGAACCGGCTGGTCCGGCACGCGGATCCTGGGTGTGGTGACGCTGACCGACCTGCCCGGCCACAGTGAGTTCCTGGCCTCGTTCTTCGTCCTGAGCCTCGCGATGATCGGGATCGGGCGATGGCTCGGCCCGCTCGCCGCGCAGCCAGCGATCCTGGCCCTGGGCCTGGCCCTCTCGGCCCTGTCCGGATGCGTCCAGATCGAGGCCTTCGATCTGCCCTGGCTGAGGATCCTGTTCAGCGCGCCGAACACCACGTATTTCCCGCTCGCGCCCTACGCGATGTGGCTGTTTCTCGGAGCCTTCTATGCCGGGAAGCCGGAACCGTTCGGCCGCCTCGCGCTGTGCCTTGCCGCCCTGGCGACCTACGGGTTTCTCGCCGTGGCGATGACGGCTGAGCGTCCGCCCGCCCGCTTCCCGCCCTCGACCCTGTGGGTCGTGGGACCGGCCCTGTTCCTCCTGCTCTATCGGGCGGCCAGCATGGCGATCGTCCGGCGCGTCGCCCTCCCCCGCTTTATGACGAGCCCAGGGCGGCATGTCCTGATCTACCTGGTCGCCTCGAACCTGGCGCTGTTCACGTGCCGGACCCTGTTCGGCCACCCGGTCCAGGGCCTGGCGCAGGCCGCGCTCGTCACCGCCGCCCTGATCGCCGCGATCGCGACGGCGATCGAAGCCGCCTCGACCGCGATGCAGACATCGCGATCGCCCGCCCGGGCCGCGCCGACGTGAACTGTCAGCCGCGCGCGCCGTCGCCGGTCACCTCGAGGACGGCGCAGGCGCGGATCGGACGGCCATACTCGTCCGTCCCCGCCACGGTGACCCGGTGGGCGCCGGGCGGGAGGTCGTCCGGCAGGCGGGCGGTCCAGATATGGGTCGAGGGCGTCGCCTGGACCCAGCTCTTCTTGGTCTCGGGGTACCGCGCGTAGAGCTCGGTCACGAACGGGTCGAGCCGCCGGGTGCGGACCATCGGCTCCGGCGCCCGGTCGC
Source organism: Methylobacterium sp. GXF4 (assembly GCF_000272495.1). Taxonomy (NCBI): domain Bacteria; kingdom Pseudomonadati; phylum Pseudomonadota; class Alphaproteobacteria; order Hyphomicrobiales; family Methylobacteriaceae; genus Methylobacterium; species Methylobacterium sp. GXF4. The sequence continues at coordinate 6,747 of NZ_AKFK01000073.1, forward strand.
CGATCCCCACGGTCAGGGTCGTGCGCGGGCCGCCGTCGAACACGTTGACCACGAGGTTGGTCGAGGCCAGCGCCTCCTGCGGGACCGGCGGGCGCAGGCCCTGCATCGGATGGCTCGCCCGGACGATCTCCGGGGCGGCGGGACGCAACTCGCTCTCGAAGGCGATGCGCATCGTCGCGTCCGGCTCGCCCTGGGCGGGGACGAAGCGGGTCGTGTAGTCGGTGCCGCGGATCGAGAGCACGTGGAAGCCGTTCGGCGTGCCGTCGCGGCTGTCGGCCGAGGGGATGCCGGTCCGGGTATCCGGCCCGCTCCACCACGAGCCCGACACGGCCGTCATGACGTGGTGGTGGTGCCCGTCCGCCGGGTAGTGATGCTCGGTGGTGTGGGTGTGGCCGGCGAGGCTGAGCACCTTGCGGCCGGCCAGCACGTCGAGCAGCGCCGCCCGGTCGATCGTCGCGCTGCGCGGGTCGTCGCCGGTATCGGTGAGCAGCGGGATGTGGGTCGCCAGCACGATCAGGTCGTCCGGCGGGATCTCGGCCAGGAGGTTCTTCAGGAAGGCGAGCGTCCGCTCGCCGATATGGCCCCGGTAGGTGTTGGCACCGACCGGGACCGGCGGCCCCATCCACTCCACGTTGTCGAGCATGACGAACAGCACCCGCCCGTGCCGGAACGCGTAGCTCGGCGCGCCGAACACGCGCTTCCAGGTCTCGCGGCTGTAGCGCGCGTCCGGGGCCTGCATGTTGAGGTCGTGGTTGCCGGGCAGGCTGTACCAGGGCAGCCCGATCCGGCCGACGATGCGGTTGGAGCGGCCGTAGAGCGAGAGGTCGTCGAACAGCACGTCGCCGGTGGTGAGGCCGAACGCCGCCGGGATGGTCATCGCCCGGGCGACCGCGGTGTCGCGCACATGGTCGAGCTCGAACCGGCTCTCGGGCTGCGGATCGGTGAACAGGATCACGTCGAAATCCGCGGGCTCGTCGACCCGGGTCAGGGTGAAGTCGATCGAGGCCGGAAGCGGGCCGGTGGGTGCGAGGCCCCGGTAGTGCAGGCCGAGGCTCGCCGGCGTGCCGTTGGGCTGGTGGATGTAGGAGTGCCGGGGCACGTTGTCGGCATCGCGCGGCAGGGCGTAGCCGGGCGGCTTGATCACGAAGACCGCGCCGTCCCCGGGCATCGGCAGGCGATAACGCCCCTGCCCGTCCGTGCGCGCGACCTCGCGGCCGTTCGAGACCAGCACGCCCGGCAGCGGCGCGCGGTCGGCGCCGGGCGCCGGGACGGCATAGACGATGCCGGTGGCCTCCCCGGATTCCTGCGCCCCGGCGCGGCCGGCGATGAGGCCGAGGGCGGCGGCGCCGGCCACGGTCTCCCGGCGGGTGAGGCGTGCGGGTGCGGGATTGGAATCGCGCGACATCGGGGGCTCCTGCTCGGCGGCAAAGGCCAAGCAGAGGCGTTTGACCGCCCGATGACAGCGCGGCCCCGAAACGCACGAGGCCCGCACCCCGGATGGGATGCGGGCCTCGGATGAAGCCGTCGGGCCGAGGCGCGGAGCGCTTACTCCTCGTCGCCGGGCTCGAAGGTCTGGGGCAGCGGCTCGGCGCTGGCGACCGGGGTCGGCGCCCCGATGGTCGAGGGCACGTTCACGCCGTCGCGCTTGTAGATGTCGTCGCGGAACTGCACGAGGCCGTCCGGGGTCGCCCAGGCGGTGATGTAGGTCCAGTAGACCGGCACGGGCTGGGCGATGTTGGCGTCGACGCGCTTGCCGCTCTCGATCGCCTGCTCGACCTGCTCACGGCCCCAGCCGGGGGTCTCCTTCAGCAGCCAGGTGATGTACTCGCGCACGTTCTGCACGCGCACGCAGCCCGACGAGATGAAGCGGAAATCGTCGCCGAACACGCCCTTGGTGTTCGTGTCGTGCATGAACACGCCGTAGGGGTTCGGGATGTTGATGCGGACGATACCCATCGAGTTGAAATCGGCACCCGATTCCTGCCGGTAGGTGTAGCGCGTGCCCTCATCCGAGTTCCAGTTGATCGAGCGCGGCGAGACCTCGCCATTGCCCGACAGGATGTGGATCTTATTGTCGGTGAGGTAGTTCGGATCCTTCTGCATCTTCGGGATCAGGTCCTTCTTCACGATGGAAGCCGGGACCGTCCAAGTCGGGTTGAAGTTGATCTGCGTCGCCTTGGTGTTCATGATCGGCGACTGGCGGTCGATCTTGCCGACGCCGGCGGCGTGCAGCGTGACGACCTGGCCGTTCTCCACGGTCTCCACCAGGGCGGCCGGGATGTTCATGATCACGAAGCGGCGGCCGAGATCGCCCGAATAGGAGCGCAGGCGGACGACGTTGGTCTCGAGCTGGTGCAGCCGCACGTCGGCGGGCACGTTCATCGCCTGCTGGGTGGCGAGGCTCATCGCGCCGGTCTGGCTGAGGCCGTGACGGGCCTGGAAGCGCTTCACGCCGGCCGCGACGTAGGAATCGTACACGCCCGAGCCGCCGGCGGCCGGATCGAGGTCGCCGGTGACGATCAGGCGCTGGCGCACCGCGGCCACCGCCGGCCCCTTCGCGCCGACGCGCAGGCGCTCGGCGCCCGAGACCGGACGCCAGCCGCCGCGGTTGACGATCTCCCGGTAGCGCTCGACCATCTGCTCGGTGGCCGCCACGGTCTGGGGCGACAGGATCGGCACGGTCTCGCGCTGCACCTGCATGCCGGCAGGCGAGGCGTAATCCTGCGCCCACTCGGCCTGGGCGTAGTTGCCCTGGTCTCGGGCCTCGGCGGCGCCGAGCCCGAGCGTGCCGAGCGCGGCGACGCCCAGGATGGCGGTGAACCGGTTTGTTGCCTTGGTGCGCATCAGTCGCTGGCTCTTGTCCGGAGTTCGTCAGTTCATGGCGAGAGCGGGTCTACCCGGTCGCCACGGTGTCGGGATGGCCTTAAGACTCCCTATCGAAGGGGCCGGATTGTGGCATCGGCGTGCGCCAACGCACCTGACGACTGGCTGCGGCGCGGCGACAACTGTCACCCGCGGGACGGTGTGGCAGAGATGCCACCGTCGGGCGGTCCGGGCTGGCCGCGCCGGGCGCCCACGGCCCGCGCCTCAGGTCGCCGCCGCGGTCGCGGGCGGACCGATTGCTAGACGAGTCAGGACGGAAGCATGCCCATGAAGATCCTTTGCACGGCCCTGCTGGGCCTCGGCCTGTTCGCGAGCACGGCGCAGGCGGCCCCAGAGGCGGCGCCGGTCAAGGCCGGCGATCTCACGATCGACACGCCTTGGCTGCGCGCCACGCCGAACGGCGCCAAGGTCGCGGGCGGCTACGTGCGGATCGTCAACACCGGCTCGGCCCCCGACACGCTCACGGGCGCCTCGGTGCCGTTCGCGACCTCCGGCGAGATCCACTCCATGTCGATGGAGGGCGGCGTGATGAAGATGGCCCCGGTTTCGGGCGGCCTGACGATCAAGCCCGGCGAGACGGTCGAGCTGAAGCCCGGCGGCTATCACCTGATGTTCGAGGGCCTGACCGGCGCGCCCAAGGCCGGCGATACCGTGGCCGGGACGCTGACATTCCAGCGCGCCGGCACCGTGCCGGTCACGTTCTCGGTGGCGCCGATCGGCGCGAGCGCACCGGGCGGCGGCCACCAGCATCACCACTAGCAGACGTCGATCGCGCCGCAGTCCGGGACACGCTGCGCGTGTTTCGGGACAGTCCACGGCGCTTGATCTGGCCCGCCCTCGCCCAGCAGTTGAGGGCGGGCAGGCCCTGCACGCAAGCGGTTCCAAGATCGGCCGGAGGCACCGCGTATTCGGCGGTGTCGAGGTCTCCTTTCGAATGCTTGCACGCGACGACGAGCGCCATATCTTAACCATCGGCCCGGTCGTTAAGGTTAAAAAAGATCTAACCCTGATGCGGCCGCGGTTCGGCGCTAGGATTGCTGCGTCGTCCGGGAGCCATGGCCGGAATGTCCCGGTCCGGGACGGCTAGGCCCGTCGGCGGCACAGGAGAGGCACATGAACGGCTTCGATGTCACGTTCCGGGACGATCGGGACTGGGTCGATTTCGGCAAGACCTACGTCAATTCCGTGGCGTTCAAGACGCTGTTCCGCGACGGCATGCTGCTCGTGGAGGAGACGGCGGCCTATCTCGACGGCGAGGGCCGGGACGAGTCGCGCCTCGTCTCCCGGGACGCGACGCTGAGCTACGCCGCGGAGAGCATGCGTTTGACCACGCTGCTCATGCAGATCGCGTCGTGGCTGCTGGTCCAGCGCGCGGTCGCCGAGGGCGAGATGACCCCGGCGGAGGCGCTGCAGGAGAAGCACCGGGTCAAGCTCGGCAAGGCCGAGCCGCCGAAGCAGTCGGATTTCAACCTGCTGCCGGTGCGCCTGCAGCAGCTGATCATGCGGGCGCGGCGCCTGCACGCCCGCATCCTCCACCTCGACTCGCTGATCGCGGACGACCGCCCGACGCCGGCACCGGTCGAGAGCCCGGTGGCGGCCCAGCAGGGCCTGCTGCGCATGGCGTTCCGCCTGGGCGAGGGCTGAGCGCGGCCGCGCGGCCGGACCCGGGGGGGGGCCGACCGCGGGCGCGGGGCTCAGAAGGCCGGCAATTCGCCCGGCCGGTTCTGCGTGATGTAGGCCCGGATCGTGTCGTTCTGGTAGGCGTGGACGAGCTTGGGCACCCAGGGGGCGTTCTTGTCCGCCTCTCGCACAGCGATGAAGTTGTTGTAGGGGTTGTTGACCGACGACTCGATCGCGATCGAGTCCTTGCCCGGCTTCAGGCCGGCTTCGACGGCGTAGTTCGTGTTGATCACCGCGGCGTCCAGATCGTCGAGGCTGCGCGCCAGCTGGGCCGCGTCGATCTCGCGGAACTGCAGCTTCTTCGGATTGGCGGTGACGTCGAGCACCGTGGGCAGGATGCCGACGCCGTCCTTCAGCGTGATCAGCTTCTGGGCCTGCAGCAGCAGCAGGGCGCGACCACCGTTGGACGGGTCGTTCGGGATGCCGATCGCGGCGCCGGTCTTCAGGTCGCCGACCGCCTTCACCTTTCGGGAATAGAGGCCGATCGGCGAGACGATCGTGTCGGCGACCGGGACGATCTTGTAGCCCTTGGCCTTGATCTGGTTCTCCAGGAAAGGCTTGTGCTGGAAGGCGTTGGCCTGGATGTCCCCGGCATCGAGGGCGGCGTTCGGCACGAGGTAGTCGGAGAACACGACGAGGTCGAGGTCGAGCCCGTCCTTGGCGGCGATCGCCTTCACCTTCGCCCAGACATCCTCGGAATCGCTCATGATGCCGACCTTGATCTTCTCGGCCGCGAAGGCCGGGGCGGCAAAGGTGAGCAGGATGGCGAGGGCGGACGACAGCCAGCGTTTCATGGAAGACGACCCCGAAAACGGCGCTCGCAGCTTTCGAGCGCCTGAGATGGTTTTGGGTCTCTCGGCGGACGCTTCGAAGACCGTCCGACGATCACCCGGGAAGAACGCCCGCGACCGGATCGATATGCGATCGGGACGGCCGATGATCGTTGCGCGGTTCGATCATCGACGGAAGCGGACATTACGACGGCGCGGCTTGGCCGGAAAAGAGGCCCCCGGGCGCAGGCCAACCCGGCAAGATCCGTCGCGGCGCGTCTTATCAAAAGACTATTTTCTTCGGCGGGTGATCATGTGGACCAAACCCGCCGCCTGGCCGGAAAATTTGCCATAGGATTTCTCGGGAAAAACCCGCCCCAGACGGGGCGGCGTGACAAGCGCGCAAGCAGAAACGGGCGGCCCCGCGAGGGACCGCCCGTTCTGATTCGGGTCCGCCTGATCCGTCGGGGATCAGCGCTTGCCGAGGTTGCCGAACCGCGAGTTGAAGCGCGAGACGCGCCCGGCGCGATCGAGCATCTTCTGCTCGCCGCCGGTCCAGGCCGGGTGGGTGAGCGGATCGATGTCGAGGTTGAGGGTGTCGCCCTCCTTGCCGTAGGTCGAACGGGTCCGGTACTCGGTGCCGTCCGTCATCACGACCTTGATGAAGTGGTAGTCGGGGTGCTCGGTCCCCTTGGCCTTTGCGGCCGCGTCCTTCGCCATGACCTGTCGTTCCTGTTCTGGCACGCCGGCGGGGAGCGCAGGAGGCGCCGCCCGGCCCGGAATGCGGAAGGTGTCAGCGGTTGCACCGAACCGTAGGTTCGTGGCAACGGCACGTCCAAGCCGACCGTGGTGGCGGCCCGCGGCCATTGAACACGCGCAATCGGATGAGGGGCGGCGTATATCGCAGGCTCTCTCCCGGAACAAGCGCCGTGGACCGGGTGGGAAGAGACGCGTGAGGCGTGATGGCCCGTAAGACGAAAGCGGCCGCTTCCGGCCGGCCCAAGGCACCGCTGAGCGCGCTCCGGCCGCTCCTGCCCTTCGCCCTGCGCTACCGCGGGCGGATCGCCGCCGGAATCCTCGCCCTGATCTGCGCCTCGGCCTCGACCCTGGTGGTGCCGATCGCCATGCGGCGGGTGATCGACCACGGCTTCACGGCCGACGGCGCCAACGTCATCGATGCCTATTTCCTGGCCCTGCTCGGGGTCGTGGCGGCCTTCGCGCTGTCGAGCGCGGCCCGGGTCTATACCGTGGTCACCCTCGGCGAGCGCGTGGTCGCGGACCTGCGCAGCGCCGTCTTCGCCCGGCTGACGATCCTCGATCCCGCCTTCTTCGACCGCTCGCAATCCGGTGAGATCGTCTCGCGGCTCACCGCCGACGCGACGCAGATCAAGTCGGCCTTCGGCGTCTCCGTCTCGATCCTGCTGCGCAACCTGTTCCTGTTCGTCGGCGCGACCGCCATGATGGTGATCACCAGCCCGCGGCTCTCCGTGATGGTGCTGGCGGCGATTCCCGTCATCGTGTTCCCGCTGATCGTCTCGGGCCGCGGCGTACGGCGGCGCTCCCGGGCCGCGCAGGACCGTCTGGCGGACGCCTCCGCCTACGCCGCCGAGGCGGTCGGGGCGGTGCGGACCATGCAGGCCTTCGGGCGCTCGGGCACGACGGCCGCGAAGTTCGCCGCCGCCTCCGAGGAGGCCTATGCCGCCGCCCGCGATTCGATCCGGGCCCGCGCGCTTCTGACCGGCGTGGCGATCTTCCTGATCTCCGCCTCGGTGGTCGGGGTGATGTGGTACGGCGCGCAGGGCGTCCTCAACCACACCATGACCGGCGGTGAGCTCTCGCAATTCGTGCTCTACGCGGTGTTCGGCGCGGGCGCGCTCGGCCAGCTCTCCGAGGTCTACGGCGACCTCGCCATGTCGGCGGGCGCGGCTGAGCGGCTCACCGAGATCCTGGCGGCCGAGCCGGCGATCCGCACGCCCGTCCCGGCGTCGCGGCTGCCCGAGCCGGCGCGCGGCGCCGTGACCTTCGAGGCCGTGCGCTTCGCCTATCCGACCCGCCCCGGCCACGCCGCCCTCGACGGGCTGAGCTTCGCGGCCGCTCCCGGCGAGCGCATCGCCATTGTGGGCCCGTCCGGCGCCGGCAAGTCGACGGTGCTGCAGCTGCTCCTGCGCTTCTACGATCCGCAGAGCGGCCGCGTTCTGGTCGACGGCACCGACATCGCCCAGGTCGACCCGGAGGCCCTGCGCGCCCGCATCGCCCTGGTGCCGCAGGATCCGGTGGTGTTCTCCGGGACCGTGTCCGAGAACATCCGCTACGGACGCCCGGAGGCCGGCGAGGCCGAGGTGCGGCGCGCTGCCGAGCTCGCCAACGCGCACGGCTTCGTCACCGCCCTGCCGCAGGGCTACGACACCCAGGTCGGCGAGCGCGGTGTCACCCTCTCCGGCGGTCAGCGCCAGCGCATCGCCATCGCCCGGGCGATCCTCAAGGACGCCCCGATCCTGCTCCTCGACGAGGCGACCTCGGCGCTGGACGCGGAATCCGAGCGCGCGGTCCAGGCCGCCCTGGACACGCTGATGCGCGGACGCACCACCCTGGTGATCGCCCATCGGCTCGCCACGATCCGTGCAGCCGACCGCATCCTGGTCCTCGACGACGGCCGCATCGTCGAGACCGGCACCCACGAGAGCCTGCTGGCCCAGGGCGCGCTCTACGCGCAGCTCGCGAGCCTGCAATTCACCGACGCCCTGGACGAGACCGCCCGCGGCAAGGGTCTGCGCATCCGCGGCGAGCGTATCCCCGCCGCCGAATAAGCGGCGCGGAGGCCGTCCCCGCGGGTCTCGGGCGCGGATGACGGATGTGCGCCGCGCCGGCGAGGGGCAGGAATGGGGGCGCGGTGGAGAAGCCCGCGATGATCCGCCTCCACTTGGACCTCGCGCGCTTCCCCGCCTGCCGTTCCTCGCGCAGCCGACCCCGATCGAACCCCTGGACGGGCTGATGCCCCGCCTTGGCGGCGGCTGAACGGCGTGCGCGCCGGTCTGTACCCGGCGGGATCTTCGGTGCTGTTCCTGATGACCGGCGGCACGCCCGGGATCTTCGCCGACAAGGACACGCTGGCGGGTCGTTGAGCCTGATACGGCCCCGGCCCTCGAGAGCTCAGGCGGCGCGAGTACTGCGGCCGAGGCTGTGGGTCCGGCCGGGTGACGGTTCGACCCCGGGCGAGTCCGGCCGCGCCGCCGTGGCCGCCATCGAGGCCGAGGCCGCGCGGAGCGCCCGGATCGGTTCCGCGATACCGTCGATACCGGACAGGTCCTGATCGGGCGCACCCGCGACCCGCTGCGCCTGAGCCGCGATCACGTCCGATACCGCCGCGGCCTGCTCGGACAGTTCCCTCGCCCGGGCGGCAGCCGCCGCGAAACCCCCACCTGCCTGGGCGGCCGCGAGGGTGGCTCTCAGCGCCATCACACTCGCCTGGGCGGTCATCTCGGCGAGCGACCCGATCGTGTCGGCGGATGTCGGCTGGGCCGGTTGAACGCTCAGAGCGACCAGCCCGTGCTGGAAGATCCGTACCGCCTCTGCGATCGCGTCGGCCTCCCCGGCCTGCCGGAATGCGATCGCCGCCCCGGACGCGTCCAAGCGCAGGCCGTGCCGGCCGGCGGATTCAGAGCCCCGGGGGGCGGCTGACCGGGACCGCGCCAGCCACCAGCCGCCGATCATCGCCAGGGCCAGAGCGACCAGGCCGGCAAGGACTCCCGGCTCGAACGTCGCTGCTGCGGACGGTGATGGCCGCCCCCAGCCGGGCCCGGCGGCGAGCAGCGCGCCGAGCACCGCGAAGATCGCGACGAGAGACGCGCATCTGAAAAGGGTCAGCTTGGACATCGGTGGAACCATCCCCGCCTCGCCGTCAACGGTGCGTCGAAATGGCTAATCCGCCGTTAAATGATCTGACCGTCGGTCAAATTCGACCAATCATTATTCACGATCGGCAATCGAATAAACAATAGATTTGCGAGCCCGGATTAAATATCGGGTGAGGCACGATGATCGCACGACTATCCTGGACGCAGAATCGGAGGTCCAAGACTCGGACAAGGATCCCGAAATGCGGATGCCGCGAGGGCCGCTCCCCGCCCGGCGCCTGACCTCACCGGGCACCAGGGCGGTCGATGGAAAGCGTCGGGCCGCCGACCCTACCGCTCCGTGAGCTTCATCTCGATCCGGCGGTTCTTGGCGTAGGCCTCCTCGGTCGTACCGGCGTCGAGGGGCTGGAACTCGCCGAAGGCGCCGGCCAGGAGATGCTGCGGCGGGATGCCCTTGCCGGCGAGGTACTGCACTACCGCGATGGCCCGGGCCGCCGAGAGCGCCCAGTTCGACGGGAATTGCGACGTGTTGATCGGCCGCGCATCGGTGTGGCCGTCGACCCGCAGGACCCAGGGCAGGTCCGCCGGGATTTGCCGGGCGAGGTCGGCGATGGCCCCGGCGATCCGGTCGAGCTCGGGGCCGGCCTCGGGCTTGAGCGTCGCCGAGCCGCCGGGAAACAGCACCTCGGATTGCAGCACGAAGCGGTCGCCGACCACCCGGATGTCGGGGCGGTTGCCGAGGATCTGGCGCAGGCGCCCGAAGAAATCCGAGCGGTAGCGGGCCAATTCCTGGACCTTCTGGGCCAGGGCGACGTTCAGCCGGCTGCCGAGCTCGGCGATGCGCACCTGGGATTCCCGGTCCCGGGTCTCGGAGGCGGCAAGCGCATCCTCGAGGGCGGCGAGCTGCCTGCGCATGGCGCTGATCTGCTCGTTCAGCAGATCGACCTGGGACAGGGCCCGCTTGGTCGCGCCGCGTTCAGCCTCCAGCTGCTTGTCGAGGGCGCCCGCGGCGCCCTGGCTGACGGTCGCGGCCTCGGCCTGGGACTTCGCCTGATCGCGCTCGGCCTCGACGCCGGCCAGGGTGGTGCGGAGGCTGCGGACCTCGTCCTCCTGGCTGCGGCGGTTCGATCGCTCGAGGGCCAGGAGGTCGGTGAGGTCGGCGATCTGCCGGTTGAGTTTGACCAGAGTCGCGTCTCGCCCGGTCAGCTCCTGCGACAGGAAGAACTGCCCGACCACGAAGACCGTGAGGAGAAAGACCACCGCCAGCAGAAGCGTCGCCAGGGCGTCGACATAGCCCGGCCAGACATTGACGGAGCGTCGGGAGCGGGCCGCGGTCGAGGCCACTACACCCGCTCCCGGCCCAGCCGGTCGAGCACCTGCTTCAGCTCGCGCTCACGGCTCGCCTGCGCCTCGACCCAGTCGCGGATCATCTGCTGCTCGGCCCGCATATGCTGGACGAGGCCCTGGATGCCCTCGGCGAGGTTGGTCATGGCGAGCGTCGCGGCCCGGCCGCCCCCACCCTCCGAGACGATCGCGGTCAACCGCTCGATCGCCTCCTTGAGATCCTGGGTGCCGGCGGCCGGCCGGATCGCGGCGGCGCCATCGGTCTCGGCCGCCAACGCGCCGGACAGCAGCCAATCCTGCAATTCGTTATGGAAACGGGCATGAGCCTGGCTGGCCTGCAGCTCCAGGAAGCCGGTGATCAGCGAGGAGGCGAGGCCGAACAGCGAGGCCGAGAAGGCGAGGCCGATTCCCGAGAGCGGTACCGCCAGGCCCGATTTCAGCTCGTCGAACATCACCCCGGCATCGCCGCCGCCGCGCATGCCCTTGATCACCCCGCCCACCGCCGAGAGGGTGTCGATCAGGCCCCAGAACGTGCCGAGCAGGCCGAGCAGGATCAGGATGCCCGCGATGTAGCGCAGGATCTCGCGATCCTCGTCGAGGCGCGCCGCGATCGTGTCGAGATAGCCCGAGGTCCCCGGCAGAAGCGCCCCGGTTTTCCGAGCGGCGATCATCGGCACCATGGGCGCCAGCAGGGCCGGCGGCTTCTTGGCCTGGCCGCCGCTCGCCACCGCGTTGACGTAGCTGACCTCGCGGTACAGCCGAAAAACCTGCCCGAAGGCGATCAGCACCGCGATCAGCAGCACACCGAGGATCAGCCCGTTCAGTCCCGGATTGGCCAGGAAGGCGGGCGTGATCTGCTTGAACAGGATGAAGGCGAGGAAGCCCACCAGGATCAGGAAGATCACCATCCGCCCGAGATAGATCCCGGGCCGTGCCAGCGGCTGTATTTTATTCTCGTTGTCGTCGCGGGCGGCCATCGGTCGCTCTAGCCTGATCTCACCATGAAGCCGCCGGCGGGCGGGATCCGTCGCGGCCACTGTGGGGGTAGCCCCGCACGCGATCAAGTCTCTCCACGGTCACGCTTGTGCGGCGATCGAGCCCCCCGGAAGGGGTGACGGCTCCGATCGTCCGACCCGCGCCGGCTCACGCCCCGCGCAAGCCGCCTATCCGGCGTAGCACGCCACCGAGGCGCGGCGCCGAAGGGCCTCGGACCGCGCGAGCTAGCGGTGCTGGTACCAATCCCAGACCAGGAAGGCCGGGAACGGGAGCATGATGGCGAAGAAGATCCAGTCGAACATCTGCGGCATGGCGCGGTCCCTTGGCGAGGTCCCTGGGTTCGGGGGTCTCTGCAATCTACGGATGCGGACCGCCGAAGTTCCGGACCTGTGCCATGCCGGGACACCCGGCACCCTGCGCGGGCTGCCGTCGATCCGCCTCTACTCCCAGAACCGCGGCCAGCTCTCTTCGAGATTCGGACCGAGGCGAACCGCCGCGACCCGGGTGGCGAGGCCGTCCGCCTGGGTTTCCACCGCGACGCCGCACAGTGTGGCCTCGCCCCCAGCCACCTCCCAGCGGGAGCCCGGCGTCTTCTGGATCATCCGGCGGATCGGCTCGTCCTTCTGCATGCCGATGACCGAATCGTAGTCGCCGCACATGCCGGCATCCGACATGTAGGCGGTGCCCCCGGGCAGGATCCGGTGGTCGGCCGTGGGCGTGTGGGTGTGGGTCCCGACCACGAGGCTCGCGCGGCCGTCGAGGTAATGGCCGAAGGCCTGCTTCTCGCTGGTCGCCTCCGCGTGCACGTCGACGACCACGGCGTCGGCGGCGGCCCCGAGGGGACAGGCCGAGAGCTCGCGCTCCACCGCGGTGAACGGGTCGTCCATGGCGTCGAGGAAGACCCGCCCCATCACGTTGACCACGAGCACCCGGGCGCCGCCCTGCGTCTCCACCACGGTGGCGCCGCGGCCGGGCGTGCCGGGCGGGTAGTTCGCCGGCCGCACCAGGCGCGGCTGGCGGGCGATGAAGACCAGCGCCTCGCGCTGGTCGAAACTGTGATTGCCGAGCGTCACGGCATCGGCACCGGCCTGGATCAGCTCGTCGCAGATCGTCTCCGAGATGCCGAAGCCGCCGGCTGAATTCTCGCCGTTCACGACGACGCAGTCGAGACGCCAGCGCTCGCGCAGCTTGGGCAGGCGCTCGCAGACGACGCTACGGCCCGGGCGACCGATCACGTCGCCGAGAAAAAGCAGCCGCATGGATCAGGACTTCCTGTCGAACCGGATCACGCCCGCTTCGGTGATCACGAACTGGAGCGGTCGGTCATGCGGCTCGGCCGGCACGCGATCAACCCGTTGCACGGAAAATCCGACCCCGACGGTCAGGACGGGCCGGGTGCGGGACAGGCGCGCGATCGCGCCGTCATAGTAGCCGCGGCCGTAGCCGATGCGCTGGCCGGTCCCGTCGAAGGCGGCGAGCGGCACGATCAGGGCGTCCGGCTCCACGGGCGGCAAAGACGGGTCGGGCTCGCTGAGGCCGAAGCGGCCGGCGACCAACGTATCTCCGGCCCGCCATTCGCGGAAAATCAGGCCTTCGGGGGTGACGTGCGGCAGCGCGACCCGCTGGCCCCGGGCGAGCAGGCCCTCGGCGGCCGGGCGCGGATCGACCTCGCTGCGGATCGGCCAGAAGGCGCCGACCAGCCGGGCCTCGGCCAGCTCCGGCAGGGTGAGGAGCGCCTGCACGATCCGAGCGGACGCCGCGTGCCGGGCGGCGGGCTCCAGCGCGTCCCGGGCGGCGAGCGCCGCGCCGCGCAGCCGGGCTTTGAGCGCCGCATCCGTCTTGGCGGGGTCGGCTTCAGGAGAAGGAGAGTGCGGAGCCACGTGAGCCGTTGGAGGATCGATCCCGGGAAACCTACAGAGTAGGTGGGCGCCGTGTTGGCCAAGTCCAGGGACGAGGCCAGGGACAGCTCCCGAGGGAGTCGATAAGGCCCCGGGGAAAGTGCTCCTGACGAACTCTGCAGCCCCGCCTTCGCAATGTAGCGATCTCGTGGGGTTCCTGCCAGAGCCCGGCGAACCGAAATATCGAGGCCGGGACCGGCCCGGTGGCCTGGATCCGGCGCAGGCCGTCAGCGCGTCCGGTCGGCCGCCCCGGCGACGACGGCGCGGGTACCGGCCAGGATCTCGGCCCGCACGGTTTCCGTCGGAGCGGCGTCCCACAGCCGGATCAGCTCGATCAGACCGGCCTGCGCCACCGAGGTCGGCTCGGAGAAGAACGCCTCCACCGGAATGCCCGCGACCGCGGCGATCCGGACGAGCCGGGCATTCAGGGCGCTGCGCGCGTGCGTGTCGGACTGGATCGTCGCGCTCACACTCATGAAATCGCTACTCCGATCGGTCGGGAGCCTTCGATATCAGAGACGCTCTAGCCAAAATACAATCTATGCAATTAGTTCCGGCGAATTAAATCAGGTATAAGTTGCGTTATCCACCAGAACGGGTCGGCGTCGAGGGCCGGATACCGTTTTGGCGGCTAAAGCCGCCCACGCCTCAGGCTGTACCGTGGCCGCCGGCAGCGGAGGCAGTGCTCGCGTGCAGGGTCAGACGCGGCCGGGCAACCGGATCCGCGGGGCCCGCGCCGAGCCGTCGATGCACTCGATGCCGCCGCCCGTGTTCACGGTATGGAGCCGAGACCCGGGCCAGGCCGGGCCGGGCTCGATGCGGCCGATCAGGGTCTGCGAAAAACCTTCCGGGTCGAGGCGGTCGATCCGCGCCAGCCCGAGAGCGCGGCCATAGCCCGTCGCGCAATCCTGGACCGGGCGGATGAAGTGTCCGCCGCGCTCGACGATGCGCCCTGCGGGCCGCGCGGTCGCGGGATCGATCAGCACCGGATTGGCCGGATGCGGCGTATAAGGGCCGCGGAAATCGGGGGCCGACCAGAGACAGAGCGCGTCGTGGTAGGATCCGGACCCGGCGGGCGCCTCGGGGACGGCATCGCGCAGGGTGGCGAAGATCCACCAGCGGCCGCCCTGTTCGAGGAGGGTCGCGTCGCTGGCGACCACGCCCGAGAGCAGCGTCGCCTCCTTCACCCAGCCGCCGGGGTAGCGGGTGGCGCGGTAGAGATCCACCGTGCCGGAGGCGGAGCTTTCCGGCACCATCCAGGCCTCGCCGTCGCGCTCGAACACGAACGGGTAGGACAGGTGATGGGGCTCCTCCAGCACCGGGACGGGCGTGCCCTCGGGGCCGTCCGGGCCGAAGCGGACCGCGGAGATGATCGCCTTGCCGGTGGCGTGCGGGAATTCCTCGACGAAGACGTGCGTGCTTCCGCCGAAGGCCAGCGGGAACGGGTCGGCGTAGAAGCGGTGGCCGTCATCCGGCAGGTCGGTCCAGCCGGCATCGGGATGGCGCCCGAGGTCGATCAGGTCCGGCCCGTCGAGGCGCCGCCAGCCGCAGCGCCAGTGCGGGGCGCGGTAGCAGAGATGGTACAGGCGGTGGACGACAGCGCCCGCGATCATCCGCGCGGCCCGGGTCCCGAGCTCGCCGCCCGACAGGGTCCGCCCCGGCTCGGAGGGCGGCAAGGGCGCGACCGAGGGCGGTTCGCTGCGCCCGGCGGCGCGGCGTCGGAGGGCGGCCGCGATCAGCGTCACCGTCCGGGCGAGCGCGTCGTCGACGCCGGCGAGCAGGATGCCCGGCCGGTCGGTGCCGAGCCGGCCCTCGGCCACGATGGTCCCCGCCGCGACGAGGGTCAGCCGGGGGACCGCCCCGGCAAGCAGGCTCGCCAGGAGGGCGTCGTCGCCGCGTCGTCCGTCATAGGCGAGCTGCCAGGTTGCCGGGCCGGCCGGGAGATCGCCGCACAGGTCGAGGATCACGTCCGGCTTCGCGTCGGTCCGCCGCCACGGGTCGAGGGCGGTCGGCGGCAGGCGCTCGGAGCCGAGGCGCGGCAGGCGGTGGATCAGCGCCTCGAGCCGGAACAGCAGCTCGATCGTGTCGGGCCACCCGTCCGGCACGACGGCCGCGTCGATGCTCACAGTCCGGATGCCGGGCGTGCCGGCGAGCCGCTGCAGCAGGGCGATCTGCCAGCGGCGCGGCTCGGCCCCGTCGAGACGAACTCTCACATGCATGATGAGCGCCTTCGCCCCGTCGATGGTCTGCCGGATAACGGCCGCAGATCCGATCTAATTCCCAAACGGTAACGAGACCGATAACCCTATAGGCAGCGGACTTTGGTTGACGGCGTTTACCAGACGCCGAGTAATTGGTGGTTGCGCCGATGACCCTCGGCAGTCTTGAGGGATTGTCAGCAGTCTGCGCGACTCTTGCAGTAGGAGATGGGGCCCGCGAGGGACCGACCGAGTTCGAGACGATGGTGACCGATCGTGGCACAGATCGACCGTAACATTGCCGTCGCGACCTGGCTCGCACCGGTCCATCCGGCACAACCGGAGCGGACGGGTCCGACCCGGCCCGACACCACCGCCGAGTTCGGCGACCTGTGGCGCATCCTGTGGCGGCGCAAGCGCACCGTGCTGGGCACCGCCCTGGTGCTCGGCCTGCTGGTCCTGGCCTATGCCCTGATCACCCCGTCCCTCTACACGGCGACCGCGCAGATCCTGATCGACCCGCGCGACCGGCAGGTGGTGCTCAACGACGTCAATCCCGCCGCCCTCTCGCCGGATGGCGGCATCGCCCAGGTCGAGAGCCAGGTGAAGGTGATCGAGTCGGACGCGGTCCTGGGCCGGGCGGTGGCGCAGGCGGGGCTCGAGAGCGAGCCGGGATTCGGGGTTGCGCACGCCGGGCTGATCTCCCGCACCGTCGCCTCGCTGCGGGAGATGGTGCTGGGCCCGAAGGCGGAGCGCCCGGTGGATGCGCGCGGCCGGGCCCTCGACCAGTTGCGGCGCAAGCTCGCGGTCAAGCGCGCCGACAAGGTGTTCGTGATCGACGTCGTCGTCACCACGGCGGATCCGGATCTCTCGGCCCGGATCGTCAACGCCATCGCCAACGCGTACCTCGCCGACCAGACCGAGGCCCGTTCCGACGCCGCCAAGCGCGCCGCGGGCGACCTGCGCGGCCGCCTCGACGAGTTGCGCAACACCGTCAACGCCGCCGACAAGAAGCTCGAGGATTACAAGGCCAAGAACGGCCTGATCGCGTCGAGCGGCCGGCTGGTGAACGAGCAGCAGCTCACCGATTCGAACGCCCGCCTGGTCGCCGCCCGGGCCCGCACCGCCGAAGCGAAGGCGCGCCTGCAGGGGATCAAGGACGCACGCGGCCAGGCGATCGGCTCCGGCGCGATGCCGGAGGCCATCCAGTCCTCGGCGGTGGACCGGCTGCGCGGCCAGTATGCCGAGCTCGCCGCCAAGGAAGCGGACCTGCGCACCAATCTCGGCGAGCGCCATCCCTACATCGCCGCCGTGCGCACGCAGATGCAGGATGTCCGCCGGCTGATCGATGCCGAGCTGAACCGCATCGCCGGCGCGGCCGAGACCGAGTACCAGCGCGCCCAGGCCAACGAGCGCTCGCTCGCCGCCGATCTGGAGAAGCTGCAGCGGCAATCCGCGGTGACCTCGCAATCCTCCGTCCAGCTGCGCGAGCTGGAGCGGGAGGTCGAGGCGGCCCGCACGGTCTACAACACGTTCCTGGTCCGCACCCGCGAGATCAAGGAGCAGTCCGGCATCGACAGCTCGAACGCCCGGATCATCACCTCGGCCCGTCCGCCGCAGGATGCGAGCTGGCCGCCGCGCCTGATCCTGGTCGCCGCCGCCCTCGCCGGCGGCCTCGGCCTCGGCGCCGGCATCGCGCTCACCCGGGAATATCTGGAGCCGACGGTGCTGTCGCCGCGCCAGCTGGAGCGGCTGTCGAACGCCCCCGTCGTCGCGGTGATCCCGGGCCTGCAGCCGGGTGGGGCCAGCACCGCGGCCGCGAGCTTCACCCTGGACCATCTCGCCACCGCAGAGGGAACGCGCGGCCGGTCGCTGGCGCTGCTGGTGACCTCCGGCGAGACCGAGGCGGCGGAGCGCCGGGCCGTGATCGCGCTGCTGGCCTCGGTGGCGGTGGCGCGCGGTGACCGGGTTCTTCTGGTCGATGCGGATCTGCGCGCCGACGGCGGCGGCTCGGCCGGCCTGCTCGACGTGCTGCGCGGCGAGCAGAGCCTCAACGCGGTGACGCAGGTCGATCCGAAGACCGGCGCGCGGCGGATCGGGCTCGGCGACACCCAGAAGCCGATCCGCGACGCACTGGTGCCGGCCAATATCGAGCGCTTCCTGGCCGGCGTGAAAGGCCGGTTCGAGCTGGTCCTGATCGATGGCGGCGTCCTGTCGGAGAACCTGCGGCTCGGCCCGATCGCGGCGGCGGCGGACCGGCTGCTGCTGGTCGTCTGCAACGGCGCCACCCGCCAGCGCGACCTGATCGATCTCGTCGACACCTCCCAGGCCCTGGGCCGGCCGGTCTCGGGCTCCCTGCTGCTCGACCGGCGCAGCGCGTGAGCACGGCGCGGCCCGCGGGCTTCGCGCACCGGCTCGCCGCGCGGTCGCGGCCCGGCGCTGGCCTGGCCCGCGCGGAATCGCTCGCCTTCGTGCTGCTGACCGTGGTTCTGGTCGGCGTGTCGGGCGGCCTGCTCTGGGCGCTCGGTCTCAATTACGACGGGATCAGCGGCTCGGCGCCGTCGAAAATCCATCCGGCGACCTACATGGCGGTGGCGCTCGTCGGCTGGACGATGCTGCGCGCCGGCAACCCGGTGATCCCGGTGGCGCAGGCGCTCAACCGCCGCCCGGCCTGCGTGCTGCTCGCGACCTGCGGCGTGCTGCTCCTCGTGCTGATCGCCGCCCGCGGCGGCACGGGACTGGCCGGTTCGATCGACACCTTCGTGCTGGCCGGCCTGATCCCGATCCTGCTGATGGATCGCGACGCCGCGACCCTGCGGCGGATCGAGACCGTCTTCCACCTGATGATGCTCGCCAACGCGATGCTCGGCCTGTTCGAGTTCGCCAGCGGCCAGCGCTTCTTCCCGTTCCGGTTCGACGGCATGGCGTTCGAGACCGATACGCGCTCGGCCGCGCTCCAGGGCCATCCGCTGGTCAATGCGACGCTCACCGCCTGCTACATCCTGGCGCTCGCCAAGGGCGGCGGCCGGCTGAGCCCTGCGCTCCGGGCCGGAATGATCGCCGTGCAACTCGTCGCCCTGGTGACCTTCGGCGGCCGCTCGGCCACCGTGACCACCCTGGCGCTCGGCGGCCTCGTCGGGCTGTTCGCCCTCAACCGGACCCTGCGGAGCAACCGGATTCCCCTGATCGGGGCGGCCTGCGCCTGCTTCGTGCTGACGGCGCTGCCCGTGATGGTCGCCGTCCTGGCCGCGGTGGGCTTCTTCGACACGTTGCTGAGCCGGTTCGTCTCCGACGGCGGCAGCGCCCAGGCCCGGGTCGACATGCTGGCGATCTTCGACGCGATCCCGTTCCGGCAATTGCTGCTGGCCCCGGACCTCCTGCAGGTGAGCACCCTGCGGCGGATCTACGGCCTGGAATGGGGTATCGAGAACTCGATCGTCTCCGACGTGCTCTACCACGGCATCCTGGTGACGACGCTGCTGGTGGTGGCGGTGGGCCTCTATCTCGGCGAGATCGCCCGCCAGTGCCGCCGCGGCGTCTGGCTGCCGATCCTGACCTTCGTCATCCTGGTCAACACCTTCGAGGGGCTGGCCGGGAAGACCACGATGCTCGCGAAGTTCGCGATGATGCTGATCGTGCTGTTTCCGCCGGGCGCCCCTCGGGAGCGGGGCTGACACCTCGGTCGGCCTTACCCCCGGCTCCTCCTACTCTCCCCACCCCCTCATCCTGAGGCGCGAGCGCAGCGAGCCTCGAAGGAGCCCTCCAGGGATCGCGCGGCAGGCTGGAAGGCTCCTTCGAGGCC
>NZ_AKFK01000074.1:0-13547 GCF_000272495.1 Methylobacterium sp. GXF4
AGGCGGGCGGCGGCGAGCCGGCCCGGAACCGAGGCGGCGAGCTCGGGGGCGAGACTGCCGATCATGCCGAGATAGTCGCTGGTCTTGAACGCGGTCGCCGTCACCAGGGCTGCGCAGCCGACCTTGTTGAGCGCGAATTCCAGCTCGGACAGGCGATAGGCCGGATTGATCGTGACCAGGATCAGGCCCGCCCGCGCGGCGGCGAATTGGGTGAGTGTCCACTCGGCGCGGTTGAGCGACCAGATGCCGATCCGATCGCCGGGTTGCAGGCCGAGGGCGAGCAGGCCTGCCGCGAAGGCATCGGCGCGATCGCTCAGCTCCCGCCAGGTCCATCGGATGCCCTGGGCGGGCGCGATCAGGGCCGGCTGGTCCGCCCAGTCCGCAGCCGCGCGCGCGAGGGCCTGGCCGATCGTCTGGCCGAGCAGCGGCGCATCGGCCGCACCATGGACATAACTCAACACTTGGTCGGTCATTCCATCCTCCCCATTTCGCGGGTCGTGCCGTCTTGCGCGGTCACGACCGTATGCGCTGCGTCGTTTCTTGGTCTGCTTGCCTCGACGGGATCCGATTCGGCGGGTCCGCATCATGGTCCGGGGCGCGCCGGGGCGCCATCACGGTTCGGCCGCTCGATCAGGCCGCGGCCTGCCGCCGGGACAGGATGGCGCGTGCGGCCTTCGACGCCGGCTCCCGGTTCAGGTGACGGGTGATCGAGAGCCCCGCATCGACCAGGGCTTCCAAGTCGATGCCGGTCTCGATCCCCATGCCGCGGAGCATGTAGGCGACGTCTTCCGTGGCGACGTTGCCGGTGGCGCCCCGCGCATAGGGACAGCCGCCGAGGCCCGCCACCGCGCTGTCGATCACGGACACGCCCAGATCGAGGCAGGCGAGGAGGTTCGCCAGCGCCTGGCCGTAGGTGTCGTGGAAATGCAGGGCGATCCGTTCCAGCGGCACGGCCGCCGCGACGCCCTCCACCAGCCGCCGCGCGGCCAGCGGAGTCCCGGTGCCGATCGTGTCGCCGAGCGAGATCTCGTAGCAGCCCAGGCCCAGAAGAGCCTCGGCGACCCGCGCGACGGCCGCCGCCGCGACCGC
Organism: Methylobacterium sp. GXF4; assembly: GCF_000272495.1. Taxonomy (NCBI): domain Bacteria; kingdom Pseudomonadati; phylum Pseudomonadota; class Alphaproteobacteria; order Hyphomicrobiales; family Methylobacteriaceae; genus Methylobacterium; species Methylobacterium sp. GXF4. Next base: position 1,090 of record NZ_AKFK01000074.1, read on the forward strand.
CCCCTCGTACGGGCAGCCCAGCACGCAGGAGACGTAGCCGCGTACCCGGAGGCCGGCGGCCCGCGCCGTCTCGACGACCGGGGCGAAGCGCTCGAGGCTCTCCGCGATCGAGCAATTGATGTTGCGGCGGGAAAAGCTCTCCGAGGCGGCGGCGAAGACGGCGACCTCACGGACTCCGCAGGCGCGCGCGCGCTCCAGGCCCTGGAGATTGGGCACCAGCACCGGGTAGCGGAGTCCCGGCCGGGGCCGAAGCTGCGCCAGCACCGCCGCGGTGTCGGCCATCTGGGGCACCCATCGGGGCGACACGAAGCTTCCGGCCTCGATGCTGGTCAGGCCGGCATCGGCCAGCGCCTCGATCAGCGCGACCTTGGCAGCCGTGGGTATGGTGGTCGGCTCGTTCTGCAGCCCGTCCCGCGGGCCGACCTCGACGATGCGCACGCGCTCCGGATAGGTCACGGCCCCGGTTCCCCGGCCGCGAAGGTGACGAGCTCCGTTCCCTCCTCGACCATGTCGTCCACGGCGTGACGAACCTGCGCGACGGTGCCCCGCTGCGGTGCCCGCAGGGTGATCTCCATCTTCATCGCCTCGACGATCACCAGCGGCGCGTTCCTCTCCACGACATCGCCCGGCCGCACCAGAACGTGGGTCACGCGGCCCGGAACCGGGGCCGTCACGCGATCGCTGCCGGCCGCTTCGGTCCGGGGTGGCGCCAGCGGATCCTCGACGACGAAGGTGTGGTTCCGCCCCGCCAGGATCACCGTGCATTCCGCGCCGTGCCAGACCACCCGCAACCGCCGCGACACGCCGTCGATCGCCAGAAGCGGCCCCGCCGCGTCGGCCGTCAGCGCCGCCTGCACGGAGCGGCCCGGCCAGGCGAGACGGTAAGACCCGTCGGCCAGGGGATGGACGCGCAGGGTGATCGCGGGCGCGTCATCCTGGCGGAAGCGCAGGTCCTGAGCGGCCTCCCCGTTCATCCGCCAGGCATCCGGCGCGGCCCAGGGGGACCAGGGATCACCGGTGGCCTGTGCCTGCCCGGCATTCTCCGCCGCCCGGTCGCGCACCACCGACAGGGCCGCGGCCGCCAGAGCGGCGGTCTCCGAACCGTCGGAATCCGGGGCGGCCGAAGCTCCCCCGAGGAGGTCGGGCGCGTGGCGCGCGATGAAGCCGGTATCCAGCTCCGCGGCCGCGAAGGCGTCGTGGCCGGCGATGGCTCGCAGCAGGCCGAGATTGGTCGTGACGCCGACCACCGCGTATTCGGCCAGGGCCGCGCCCAGGCGCCGGAGAGCGGCCGGGCGATCCTCGCCCCAGACGATCAGCTTGGCGATCATCGGATCGTAATGCGCGGTGATCTGGTCGCCCTGCACGATCCCGGTATCCACCCGCACCCGGCCGGGCACGTCCTGCGGCTGGCGCAGATGGACGAGCGTGCCGACGGCGGGCAGGAAATCCCGGTCCGGGTCCTCGGCGTAGATGCGTGCCTCGATGGCGTGGCCACGCAGGGCGAGGCGGTCTTCCCCGAGGGGCAGCGGCTCGCCCGCCGCCACGCGCAGCTGCCACTCGACCAGATCCAGCCCCGTGACCATCTCGGTGACGGGATGCTCGACCTGCAGGCGGGTGTTCATCTCCATGAAGTAGAAGGCGTCGCCCTCCGCGATGAACTCCACCGTTCCGGCGCCGACGTACCCGACCGCCCGGGCCGCGGCGACGGCGGCCTCGCCCATCTGCTTGCGGCGCAGCGGGTCCATCCCCGGGGCTGGCGCCTCCTCCAGGACCTTCTGGTGCCGCCGCTGGATCGAGCAGTCGCGCTCGAACAGCGAGACGGTCCGGCCCTGGGTGTCGGCGAAGACCTGGATCTCAATATGCCGGGGGCGGGTGAGGTACTTCTCGATCAGCACCCGGTCGTCGCCGAAGGAGGCCGCCGCCTCGCGCTTGGCCCCCTCGATCGCGGCCGCGATGTCATCCGCCGACGCGACGATGCGCATGCCCTTGCCGCCGCCGCCGGCCGAGGCCTTGATCAGCACCGGGTAGCCGATCCGCGCCGCAGCCTCCCGCAGCACCGGGATGTCCTGCGCTTCGCCGTGGTAGCCGGGCACCAGCGGCACGCCGGCCCGCTCCATCAGGGCCTTGGATTCGGCCTTGGAACCCATGGCCCGGATCGCGGCCGGGGGCGGCCCGATGAAGACGAGGCCGGCCTCGGCGCAGGCTTGCGCGAACGCGGCGTTCTCGGACAGGAAGCCGTAGCCGGGATGGATCGCCTCCGCACCGGAGCGCCGGGCGGCCTCGAGGATGGTGTCGGCCACCAGATAGCTCTGGCGCGCCGGGGCCGGACCGATCGGCCAGGCCTCGTCGGCGAGCCGCGTGTGCCGGGCCCCGGCATCCGCCTCGGAATAGACGGCCACCGTGGCGATGCCGAGCCGCCGGGCGGTGTCGATCACCCGGCAGGCGATCTCCCCCCGGTTGGCGACGAGGATCTTGCGGAACATCGTGCGGCTCCTCAATCCTGCCGCCAGGCCGGCGGGCGCTTCTCGAGGAAGGCCGCGATACCCTCCTGCCCTTCGGCCGAGGCGCGGCGCAGCGCGATGCGCCGCCCGGTCTCGCCCATGAGATCGGCGTCGATCGGCCGGCCCTCGCAGAGGAAGACGAGATCCTTGGCGTCCGCCTGAGCCCCGGGCGCACCCTGCAGGGCGGCCTGGAGCACGGCCGCGCCCGCCGCCGTCAGCTCCTCCTCGGCGACCACCTCGTGCACGAGACCGATCTCCCGCGCCCGCGCGGCCGGGACGAGTTCGGCGGTCTGGAACAGGCGGCGGGCCCAGCGCGGGCCGATGGCGTTCACCACGTAGGGGCTGATGGTCGCCGGGGTCAGGCCGAGCTTCACCTCGCTGAGGCAGAAGCTCGCCCGCTCGGAGGCGATCGCCACGTCGCAGCACGCGACCAGGCCGACGCCGCCCCCGTAGGCCGCGCCCTGCACCAGGGCCAGGGTCGGCTTGGGCAGCCGGTCCAGCGTGTGCATCAGGCGCGCGAGCCCGGCCGCGTCGGCGCGGTTGGCGTCGGGAGACTGGCGGGCGATCCGGCGCATCCAGTCGAGGTCGGCCCCGGCGGAGAAGCTGCGGCCGCGGCTCGCCAGGACCACGGCCCGGATCCCGGGCTCGTCGCCCAGGCGGTGCAGGGCCGCGGTGAGATCCGCGATCAGGGCGTCGTCGAAGGCGTTGTGCCGATCCGGGCGATTGAGGGTCAGGGTGGCGACGCCGCGCGCATCCACCGCCTCCAGGATGGTCTCGGTCATCGTCGCGCTCACATCCGGAACAGGCCGAAGCGGGACTGGGCGATCGGCGCGTTCAGGCTGGCGGAGAGGCCCAGCGCCAGCACGCGCCGCGTGTCGGCTGGATCGATCACGCCGTCGTCCCAGAGCCGGGCGCTCGAATAATACGGGTGGCCCTGCCGCTCGTACTGGTCGCGGATCGGCGCCTTGAAGGCCTCCTCGTCCTCTTGCGACCAGCTCTCGCCGCGGCCTTCGAGACCGTCCCGCCGCACCGTGGCCAGGACCGCGGCCGCCTGCTCGCCGCCCATCACGCCGATGCGGGCGTTCGGCCACATCCACAGGAAGCGCGGCGCGTAGGCGCGGCCGCACATGCCGTAATTGCCGGCCCCGAAGCTGCCGCCGATGATGATCGTGAACTTCGGCACCGCGGCCGTGGCGACGGCGGTGACCATCTTGGCGCCGTCCTTGGCGATGCCGCCGGCCTCGTACCGCTTGCCCACCATGAAGCCGGTGATGTTCTGGAGGAATACCAGGGGGATGCCGCGCTGCGCGCAGAGCTGGATGAAATGCGCGCCCTTCTGCGCGCTCTCCGAGAACAGGATGCCGTTATTGGCGACGATGCCCACCGGGTAGCCCCAGACATGCGCGAAGCCGCAGACCAGGGTCTGGCCGTAGAGCCGCTTGAACTCGTCGAACGCGCTGTCGTCCACCAGCCGGGCGATGACCTCGCGCACGTCGTAGGGCGTGCGCAGGTTCGACGGCACGACCGCGTAGAGCTCCTCCGCGGCGTAGCGCGGCGGCACGGGCTTGCGCAGGGCGATCGAGGGCCGCTTCACGGTGTTCAGGCTCGCGACGATGCTCCGGGCGATGCCGAGCGCATGCGCGTCGGTCTCGGCGTAATGGTCGGTGACCCCCGAGGTTCGGCTGTGGACGTCCGCGCCGCCGAGATCCTCGGCGCTGACCACCTCGCCGGTGGCGGCCTTCACCAGGGGCGGTCCGGCGAGGAAGATCGTGCCCTGATTGCGCACGATGATCGACTCGTCGCACATCGCCGGCACGTAGGCGCCGCCGGCGGTGCAGGAGCCCATCACCACGGCGATCTGCGCGATCCCCTCGGCCGACATGGTGGCCTGGTTGAAGAAGATCCGTCCGAAATGGTCGCGGCCGGGGAAGACCTCGTCCTGGTTGGGCAGGTTGGCGCCGCCGCTATCGACCAGGTAGAGGCAGGGCAGCCGGTTCTGCTGCGCGATCTCCTGCGCGCGCAGGTGCTTCTGCACCGTCAGCGGAAAATAGGTCCCGCCCTTCACGGTGGCGTCGTTGGCGACGATCATGCACTCGCGCCCGCTGACCCGGCCGATCCCGGTGATGATCCCGGCCGCGGGAATCTCGCCCCCGTACAGGCCGTGCGCGGCGAGCTGGCCGACTTCGAGGAACGGCGAGAAGGGGTCGATCAGGGCCGCGATGCGATCCCGCGGCAGCAGCTTGCCGCGCGACAGGTGCCGCTCGCGCGCCGTCTGCCCGCCGCCGAGGCGGACCCGCGCCGCGGTCGCGCGGAGATCCGCCACCAGCCCGCGCATATGCGCGTCGTTGGTCCGGGCCTCGGCGGAGCGGAGATCCAGCGTGGTGTCCAGCGTCGGCATGTCCCTTACACCTCAGAGGTGCGCGCTCCCGCGGGGCACCGCCCCGCACCCGCGAACGGTCGATCACCGTTTGAAACCCTGACCTTCGACGGTCGAGCCGGAACGGCGCGGGACGTCGAAGCCCGGGGTTCGGTCAGGCGGTCTCGTTGAACAGCTCGCGACCGATCAGCATGCGGCGGATCTCGCTGGTGCCGGCGCCGATCTCGTAGAGCTTGGCGTCGCGCAGCAGCCGTCCCGTCGGGTAATCGTTGATGTAGCCGTTGCCGCCGAGCGCCTGGATCGCCTCGAGCGCCATCCAGGTCGCCTTCTCGGCGGCGAAGAGGATCGCTCCGGCCGCGTCCTTGCGGGTCGTCTGGCCCCGGTCGCAGGCTTTCGCGACGGCGTAGACATAGGCCCGCGCCGCATTGGCGGTCGTGTACATGTCGGCGATCTTGCCCTGCATCAGCTGGAACGTGCCGATGGGCTGGCCGAACTGCTTGCGCTCGTGGATGTACGGCAGCACGACATCCAGGCAGGCCTGCATGATGCCGAGGGGGCCGGCCGCGAGCACGGCCCGCTCGTAGTCGAGCCCGCTCATCAGCACGTTGACGCCGCGCCCGACCTGCCCGAGCACGTTCTCCTCCGGGACCTCGCAGTCCTGAAACACCAGCTCGCAGGTATTGGAGCCGCGCATGCCGAGCTTGTCGAGCTTCTGGGCGGTGGAGAAGCCCGGGAACGTCTTCTCGATCAGGAAGGCGGTGATCCCGCGCGGCCCCGCTTCGGCATCCGTCTTGGCGTAGACGACGAGGACATCCGCGTCGGGACCATTGGTGATCCACATCTTGGTGCCGTTGAGGACGTAGCGGTCACCGCGCTTGTCCGCGCGCAGGCGCATGGACACCACGTCCGAGCCCGAGCCCGGCTCCGACATGGCCAGGGCGCCGACATGCGCGCCCGAGACGAGCTTCGGCAGGTATCGGCGCTTCTGGTCTTCGGTGCCGTTGCGGTGGATCTGGTTGACGCACAGGTTCGAGTGCGCGCCGTAGGAGAGGCCCACGGAGGCCGAGGCTCGGCTGATCTCCTCCATGATCACCACGTGATCGAGGTAGCCCATGCCGGCGCCGCCATATTCCTCGCCGACGGTGACGCCGAGCACGCCGAGATCCCCGAACTTGCGCCAGAGATCGGCGGGGAAGTCGTTGCACCGGTCGATCTCGGCGGCCCGCGGCGCGATCTCGACGGATGCGAACCGGGCGACCTCGGCGCGCAGGGCGTCGGCCGTCTCGCCGAGGCCGAAATCGAAGCCCTTCAGGCCGTTCAGCATGAGCGTCCTCCCGCGGGGCCGGCTGCGTGCCCTCGTTGCAAACGTACGTACGTTAGTTTTTGCCCGCCGGCAAGGGTTTACAAACGATCGGCCGTTCGTTTTGTTTGACTGGTCTTCCCAGCCTCTATACGGCCCGAGCCGGGTGGCGGGCGGTTTGCCGGAAAGGGTTTGATGAGTCGCATCGCTGGACCCAAGGGGCTGCGCACCGCCGCGGCGATCCGGCGTGCCGGGTTGAAGCTCATCTATCGCCACGGCTTCGGCGCGATGAGCCTGCGCGACCTGGCATCCGAGGTGGGGATACAGGCGTCGTCGCTCTACAACCACATCCGCACCAAACAGGATCTCCTGTTCGATCTCATCCGCGAGCACATGGAGGCCCTGCTGGCGCAGACCGATGCGGCCCTCGCGGCGGCGCCGGACACGGCCACCGACCGCCTCCGCACCTTCATCCGCCATCACATCGTCTACCACCTCGAAAAGAAGCAGGACGTCTTCATCGCCAATTTCGAGCTGCGCTCCCTGGATGCGCCGCATTACGCGACGATCGTCGCCATGCGGCGCGCCTATGAGGGGAAGCTGATGGCGGTGCTCGATGCCGGCGTCGCCACGGGCGAGTTCGACATCCACGACACGCGGATCACCGCCTACAGCATCCTCGCGATGCTGACCGGGGTGTGTACGTGGTACAAGCCCGAGGGAAGACTATCCAAGTCCGAGATCGTCGATCTTCACACGAACATGGTGCTGCACGGCTGCATCGCGCAACGCGAGCACGCCCTCCCCTGAAGGGTGCGTCCGTCGCATGAGGCCTGCGACTTTGGCGTGTCGAGAGCGGGGTATGGATCTGCTGAAGAGCCTCCTCGACGGGATCGAGGGCGGCACGGCTTCGAGCGAGCCTGGTCAGCACGCGTGATGGCCGGGCCGGCGGCGGTGGCGGTTGAACCGGGCATGCGCGCCCGACCACCCCAGCGATGGCGGCCGGTCCCCGCAACGAGGCGATCCGCTTGGTCCGGAGGTGCCCGGTCGTAGGCCTCGCGGACACCAGGGTTTGTCCCGGCGCCAGATTTCTGGATAAAATCTACCATTCTCCTGAGGTGCCCATGTCCGCTTCGGCTGCTCCGCCGCCCGCCCCCGATCGCCTGCGTCACAAGACGGTCTCGGCGGCCGTCACCGAATCGCTCCGTCAGCGCATCCTGAACGGCGAGTTCGCGCCGGGAATCCAGCTGCGCCAGGATGCGCTCGCGGAGGAGTTCGGCATCAGCCGCATCCCGGTCCGGGAGGCGCTGCTGCAGCTGGAGGCGCAGGGCCTGGTCAAGATCGTCCCGCATCGCGGGGCCGTGGTCACCGGCCTGTCCGTGGAGGAGGTCGAAGACATCTTCCGCCTGCGCGAGCAGCTCGAGCCGCCGCTGCTGGCGCTCTCCGCCCGCCGATTCGCGGCGGCGGATTACCGGCGGCTGCGCAGCCTGACCGATGAGTACGGCGCGGCGCTCGAGGCCGGCCAGGTCGAGCGATGGGGCGAGCTGAACCGGAGCTTCCACCTGGATCTCCTGCGCTACGCCGACCGCCCCCGCTCCTTGAGCATCGTCTCTAGCCTGCTCCAGGATTGCGATCGCCCGACCCGGCTGCAGCTCTCGGCCTCGGGGGATACCGCGCGCGCCGACCACGAGCACACGCAGATCGTGGCACTCTGCGAGGTCGGCCGAATCAACGAGGCGGCCGCACTCTTGCAGGCCCATATCGCGCACGCCGCCGTCTCGCTCGTGGCGATCTATCGGCAGGCTCATGCCGGGTGAGCGACACCCTTCACACGCCTCGAAACGAGGGCCTTGACGCGTCCGCAGATTTTATACAATCTACAAGCATGAACCGGTGAGGGCGCCGTGGCCGAGCACGCATTGGTGACAGAGGGGCTGACCAAGGCGTTCGGAGGCTTCACGGCCGTGCGCAACGTCGACTTCGCAGTCCGGCGCCATGCAATTCACGCGCTCATCGGCCCGAACGGCGCCGGCAAGACCACGTTCTTCAACCTGCTGACGAAGGTCCACACGCCGACCGGCGGGCGCATCCTCTACGAAGGCGCCGACATCACCCACGACAGCGCGGCGGCGATCGCCCGGCGGGGGATCGTGCGCTCGTTCCAGATCTCGGCGACCTTCCCGCACATGAGCGTGCGCGACAATGTCCGGGTCGCGCTGCAGCGGCGCCTCGGGACGCAATATGCGTTCTGGCGCTCGATCCGGTCGCTGTCGGTGCTGGACGACGAGGCCATGGCGCTCCTGTCCGATGTGGGGCTCGCCGACTACGCCGAGGCGAATGCCGCCGATCTGTCCTACGGGCGCAAGCGCACCCTGGAGATCGCCACGACGCTGGCGCTGGATCCGCCCCTGCTGCTCCTCGACGAGCCGACCCAGGGCATGGCCATCGACGATGTCGACCGGATCAAGCGCCTGATCCGGCGGATCGCCGTGGGCCGCACCATCCTGATGGTCGAGCACAACATGTCGGTGGTAGCCGACCTCTGCGACGCGATCACCGTGCTCCAGCGCGGCGAGATCCTGGCCCAGGGCCGCTACGACGAGGTCTCCGCCGATCCCGGGGTGAAGGCGGCCTATCTCGGGGGCGGGCATGCCTGAGATGGACTTGCCCGGATCCGCCGCCGCCCTGGATATAAGCGGGCTCGAAGCCTGGTACGGCGAGAGCCACGTTCTGCACGGGATCGACCTCACCGTGCGCGAGGGCGAGTGCGTGACCCTGCTCGGGCGCAACGGCGCCGGGCGCAGCACCACCCTCAAGGCGATCCTCGGCCTGACCGACCGCCGCGCCGGCTCGGTGCGGGTGCGCGGGCAGGAGACGATCCGGCTTAGCACGCACCGGATCGCCCGGCTCGGCCTCGGCTACTGCCCGGAGGAGCGCGGCATCTACCGCTCGCTCACGACGCAGGAGAACCTCACCCTCCTGCCCCGCCTCGGGCCCGACGGGATGTCGGTGGCCGAGGTGCTGGCGATGTTCCCGAACCTCGCCGAGCGGGCCGAGAGCGGCGGCGGCCGGCTCTCGGGGGGCGAGCAGCAGATGCTGGCCCTCGGCCGCATCCTGACCACGGGCGCCCGCATCCTGCTGCTCGACGAGATCACCGAGGGGCTCGCCCCGGTCATCGTCGAGGCGCTCGGGCGGGCGGTGGCCCTGCTCAAGAGCCGCGGCTTCACCATCGTGCTGGTGGAGCAGAACTTCCACTTCGCCCGCCACCTCGCCGACCGCCATTACGTGATCGAGAACGGCCGCGTCGCGGCCGAAATCCCGGCGGGCGAGGTGGCGGCCAGGGAGGCCGAGGTCGGGCGCCTGCTCGGCGTCTAGAGCATCGTCCCGAAAGGTGGCTGCGGGCTTTCGGACCAAGACGATGCACAGTCAAACCCCCGGCGGGGAAGAATTGGCGGGACGAACAGGAGGCGGGAACATGCGGTCACGGTTCATCGGTTGCGTGCTCGGCGCGTCGCTCGCGTCGGCCGCCCTGCCGGCGCTTGCCGCCGAGGCGGTCAGCGACGGCGTCGTCAAGATCGGCATCCTCAACGACCTGTCGGGGATCTATTCCGACTTCACCGGGCGCGGCTCGGCCGTGGCGGCGCAGATCGCCATCGACGAGATGGGCGGCAAGGTGCTGAACGCCCCGGTCGAGCTCATCGCGGCCGACCACCAGAACAAGCCCGACATCGCCGCCAACCTCGCCCGGGAATGGTTCGACCAGGGCAAGGTCGACATGATCGCCGACTTCCCGACCTCCTCGACGGCGCTCGCCGTGATGGAGATCGCCAAGCAGAAGAACCGGGTGACGATGCTCTCGGCCGGGGTCGCCATGGCGGCGATCAACGAGAAGTGCTCGCCGCTCAACGCGCAGTGGATGGTCAACACCTACGCGCTCGCGGCCGGCACCGCCAAGGCGCTGCTGAAGACCGGCCGCAAGACCTGGTACTTCGTGACCGCCGACTACACCTTCGGCCATTCCCTCGAGAAGGACGCCTCCGCGGTGGTGGAGGCCGAGGGCGGCAAGGTTCTGGGCGTCTCGCGCCACCCCTTCCCGGGCGGCGACTTCTCCTCCTTCATGCTGAAGGTGAATATTCGTTTTTGGCAGACGTAAAGTATTGTAATTGTTATGGAAAATTTTAGGTGCGGGACTCTGAAGCGACCGGTGCGGGACCGGTGGGCTTGTTCTGTTCGCTGTTCCGACGTGCCGCTCGGGCCAGTTTGGCGCGGTTCGCACTGCGCACGTAGACGGCACTCTCGCGTGACCCATCTGCCCAACCGAATAGCGCGTTGAGCTGCGATTCTGAAGCCCCCGCTTCGGCCGCCATCGCGGCGCCGATCTTGCGCAGACCATGGGCACGACCCGGCACCCCGGCAGCCTGACATGCGTGCTTGAACCATTCACCGAACGATCCAAGGGTGTAGGGCATCAAGTTCTGGCGGACGATGAACGCCAGGTCTCCGGTCGGCCCAGTTACCAGTGTAGCGGCCAGGGCGGGCAGCACAGGGGCCGTCACGACGATGCCGGTCTTCTGGGTGCGGATGGTGAACTCATGCCCGTCAGGCCCAGCGTGCAGGTGCTGCCTGCCCAGACGCACCGCATCCACCCGCCGCAGGCCGGTATATAGCAGCACGTCCATGGCTACCCGCTGCCTTGTGCCGACAGGCCAGAATGCCTGGTACTGAGCCACCTCCTCCTCGGTCCACGGGAGGTGCCCATCCTGTCTGTTGACGCGCCTGAACGGTTTGATTCCCGTGGCAGGGTTCACGGTGATCCCTGCCGGCAGTACATCGTGCTGAGCGAGCGCCCAGTCGAACAGTACGCGCATTGAGGTGATGAACTGGTTGGCCGCGGAGGGTTTGTCTTTGCGAGCATCGCGGCTGGCCATGATGCTCCCCCGCCCGATCTCCTTGATCGGCAGGTGCCCCACGCCTTTCTCCGCAGCGCGGTACTGAGTCTCGTGGTTTGCGCGCGTCTTATGCGCCAACGCTTTCCACTCCCCGCTCGCCATGAACTTGGCGATGAGCCAGGCCATCGTGCCCTTGGCATTGCGTGGGTTAGCTACTGGTTTCGGAGCGCCCTCTACGGCAAGCCGATACGCACGCCAGAACTCGGTCGTGCCGTACTCTTCCTTGATGCGGATGCGGGGCTCGTGCCCAACGCGGACGTACCAGACCAGCTTGCCGTGGCGCGTGCGTTCGCTGCGCAGATGGAGCTGTTTGGATTTTGGCATCCCGTTCTCAAAAGACGTGGATCTTTTCCGGCTCGTCGTCTTCCTGCGGGACGGTGTCAAGGTAGTGGCGCGGCGCAGGGCCAGGCTCAATGACCACACCGTCCCGCGTGTAAACGATCCGCGGATGCGTGAACCCCGCCTCCACGAGTGCGCGGATGGCTCGGGCGATCTCGGCCTGAGTTGCTGTGGCGGGACGGGTGCTCATGTTGTTCCTAGGAACAATCGAGTTCGCAAATGAAATAGGGGTCGCCCCCTATCTGGCTATCGAGCTGGCGGATGCGAGTTCCGGATGTTGTTCCGCGGAACCGGAAAGCGCGGCGGCCGACGCCTTGAGGCCGGCAACCTCGACCTTCCGCCAGGTCTCGCGAGTACCGGCAGGAAGATCCGCCCAGGTCTTCGCGGTTTTAGACCCGGCACTACATGCGCAATACGTTTCGTAGGAAGTACGTCCGACTTCGTGAGCTTGGGACATGGCGGGAATTGTTCCGGTGAACAGGCGGTTTCAGGCATATGACTTCGGGGTCTTAGATCGTCAACCCCACAAGTTGAAAGTTGGATTTTTGATGCAACCGCGTGCCTGCACGAGCACAGTCTAGGGTGGTAAGCGTGAGCTATTGTTTCCTAACTGAAAGGTTTCGTGATCGGTCGAGTCTGTTTTTGACTCGATAGTGCTTGGTCGATTCGATTTTGGCATGGATGCGGTTCGAAGGTGAAACGGGGAGCCCGGTGGCTCTGTTCCCGTATTGTTCTCTTTTTGGTTGTGGTGGGTCAACGGGTCGAGGCGGTTCTGTGGATGGGTGTGGAAAGGTCGGCGCGGCGCAGAGGGGGCGGGTTGGGTGTTAGGAATTTAAACGGATTGGTTTTTGGGGACCTGGTATTTTTCGGGATCGATTTTGGAGGGTGGGGTCGGGGAATCAGAGGCTTGGTTTCTGGTCCTGGGTATTTGCCAACCACCCACAAAAGCACACCGCCCTCCCCACCCCCCGTTGGGCGCCTACCCCACCCCA
>NZ_AKFK01000075.1:0-81418 GCF_000272495.1 Methylobacterium sp. GXF4
CGCGGGCAGATACGTGCAGCCCGAGATCGCCGTCATGGCGAGCAGAGCGAGGGGGAGTTTGCGCATCCAGATGTTGCCCATCGGTTTTGCCGAGCCCGTGCCTAGCCCATAGCGGCTAGGGTGTCCGTAGCGGGTGGGCCACACTTCGCCCGCGACGGGCGAGAGGACGGTTTCATCCTCGCTAAGCACAGCTTTTTCGAGGCGAATCAGGGAAACGTGCCTGGTGCGTTCGGCAAACGGCCCGCCGGCGCGCCGCGGCGGCGACCGATCGAGGCGGCCCCGGATCGCCCCATTCAGTCGGCTTGCGTGACGGTGGCGCTGATCTGGTTGTAGATCGGGATCATCCGGGAGCCGTAATAGCGGATGCTGCCGGCCGCGACGATGAAGATCAGCGCGCCGATCAGCGCGTATTCCATCGCCGTGGAGCCGTTCGCATCGCGGGCGAACCCCATGGCCCGGCCGGTCGCGCGGAGGCGGGATCGTCCGTCGGGCGCCCCAGACCTGTCGCAGCTCGGCTCGCCCATCCGTGACTCCGACATCCGCCGCGTCCGGCCGGCCCTTACGCGCTGGCTTCAAGTCTAGCCCGGTCCCATTGCCGCCGGCTTAATGGAATCTCCGAAACGCGGCGCATGCGGCGCCCGGCCCCGAAGCGGCGAAGGGCCGGAACCTGGACAGGTCCCGACCCTCGCGGATGCATCGGCGTGAACCTAACCCCGCCGAACGGCGAGACCCTGGAGAAACCTCAGGCGTGGCCGGCCTTGTGCCGCAGGTCGTCGATCCGCTTGGAGGCCTCGGCCTTGTCGAGATCGGCGTCGAACGCCTCCGGCTCCTTGGCCTCCTCCGACAGGGTCTTGAGATACGAGGCCTGCGCTCCGGTCATCGGCTCGCCGCCGGTGGTCCACTGATCCGGATCCTTGATCTGGTTCGACACGTCCTTCGGATCGGTCTTCGGGTTCTCCTGGGTGGTGTCGTGCTTGTCGGCTGCCTTGGCCATGGGATTCCCGTTCCTGAAATGTTCCGTCTTCGCTATCGAGAACGCGGCGCCCTCTCCCGGGGTTCCGGGCGATGTCGGGGTGCGGCCCGGTGTTCCCCAGAAACCTTTTCTTCCCGATCCCCGATCCTATTGATGAGGCGCCGGCGCACGGTTGCGCCCCTGAACACGGTGATCCGGATGACCTCGGAGAGGCGGATTCATAAAGGGGCGGGCGCGGCCGCCCGCACGGCGCAGGTGCTTGTGGTGATGGGGGTCTCGGGCTCCGGCAAGAGCACGGTCGGCGCGCTGATCGCCGAACGGCTCGGCTGGATCTTCGTCGACGGCGACAGCTTCCACACCCCCGAGCACATCGCGAAGATGCATGCGGGCCACGCCCTCGACGACGAGGACCGCGCGCCGTGGCTCGCCCGGATCGCGACCTGGATCCAGCACCGGCTCGAGGCCGGGGAATCTGGGGTGGTGGTCTGCTCGGCCCTGCGCCGGGCATACCGGGACGTGCTCACCCGCGGCAGCCGGCGCGTGCGCATCGTCTATCTCGAGGGCGACAGGGCCCTGATCGCCAAGCGCCTCACCGAGCGCCACGGCCATTTCATGTCGCCCCGCCTGCTCGACAGCCAGTTCGCGACCCTCGAAGCCCCCGGCCCCGATGAGCGCCCGATCGTCGTGGGGATCGATGAACCGCCGGACGCGATCGCCGATCGCGTCGTGGCGCAGCTCGCCGAAGAAGCCCGCACCACCGCCGGAAGGACCTGAGCCATGGATGCGGGATCGCGCAAAGCCTCGGGGATCGCCCTGGTGATCTCCGACGTCGACGGCACGCTGGTGACCGACGACAAGAGCCTTGCCGCCTCGACCATCGCGGCGGTGAAGCGGCTGCGGGCGGCCGGGATCGGGTTCAGCATCGCGTCGGCGCGCCCGCCGATCGGCCTGAGGGCCCTCGCCGCCGAACTCGCGCTCGACCTGCCGATGGGGGCGTTCAACGGCGCCAGCGTGGTCCGGCCGGACCTCTCGACGATCGAGGAGCGGCTGATCCCGGAGGCCGCCGCCCGCGAGGCCTTGCAGCGCCTGGAGGCCGAGGGCCTCGACGCCTGGGTCTTCGCCGAGGGGGCCTGGTTCCTGCGTGACCCGGACGGCCCCTACACCGACCTCGAGCGCCGGACGATCGACGCCGAGCCCCGCGTGGTCGCCGATCTCGGCACGCTCATGGGCGCGGCCTCGAAGATCGTCGGGGTCAGCCGCGATCACGCCCATCTCGCCGCCTGCGAGGCGCGGATCGGCGCGGCCCTCGCCGAGCGGGCCACGGTGCACCGCTCCCAGGCCTATTACCTCGACGTGACGCCCCCCGGCCTCGACAAGGGACAGTTCGTGACCTGGATGAGCCGCCATCTCGGCATCCCGCCCGAGCGGATCGCGACCTTCGGGGATGCCGGCAACGACCGGCCGATGTTCGCCCGCAGCGGCTTCTCGGTGGCGATGGGCAATGCCGAGGATGCCGTGAAGGCCGCAGCCAGCGCCGTCACGGAGAGCAACGGTGCCGACGGCTTCGCCCACGGGATCGCGCGATTCATCCTGCCCTGACGGGTCCGACCCCGCAGCGTCCTGTGGATAACCGGGATGGTTAACCGACGGCGCGCGCCTGTGGCCCGCGAGGCACAGATGCGCGCCGGGCGGCGGTCGCCCACAGGCTGCCGAATCCGGGCCGCTTTCCGGCCTCATTTCCCCGCGACCTAGCTTGACCACAGAACAAGCAGGACCGGGTCTCGGAATGCATCGCCTTCTCCTGGCTGCCGCTCTCGCGGTCGCGCCCGTCGCCGCCTTCGGGCAGGCCCCGCGCGACAACATCGACGCGCTGATCGAGCAGCAGGCCAAGGCGAACGGTGTCCCGGCGAGCTTCGTCCACGCGGTGGTCAAGCGCGAGAGCAACTACAACCCGAACGCCAAGGGCGGCAGCGCACTCGGCCTGATGCAGATCAAGCACGCGACGGCGCGCAGCCTCGGCTATACCGGCGACGCCGCCGGGCTCCTCGATCCCGCGACCAACCTGCGCTACGGCGTCGCCTATCTGGCGGGGGCCTATCGCACCGCGCAGGGCAACGTCAGCCAGGCGTACCAGTACTACAACCGCGGCTATTACTACGCCGCCAAGCGCCGGGGCATCTCCAGCGAGGTCGCCTCGGTGGTGGCCCCCGTGGCGGCCTCGGCCAGCGCCCTGGCCAGCCTGTTCAGCGGCGGCGTCACGGATTCCAGCGCCGCCTCGACGGCCCTGGCCTACGCGCCCACCGCCGCCACGGTGGCCGCCGCGCCGACCGAGACGGTCGAGGTTCCGCTGCCGCCCCGGCGTCCCGCCGCCCTCGGCGCGGCGGTCGATTACGCGAGCCTCTCCGTCGAGCCCGCCTCCGCGAGCCCGGCGCCGAGCGCCGCCGCGCAGAGTGCCGCGGTCGAGACCGTGGAGGTGCCGCTGCCGCCGCGTCGCCCGGCCGGCCTCGGCACCGCCGTCGCGGAGGCCGCCCCGGCCCAGCTCGCCGAGCTGCGCCTGACGTCGCAGCCGGAGGCCGCCGCGGCACCGCAGGCCGCCCCGATCTCCGAAACCGTCGAGGTGCCGCTGCCGCCGCGCCGGCCGTCGATCCAGCTGCTCGCCGCCGCCGCGCCGCGCCGGGCCCCGGCGGCCGCGCCGGTCCGCGAGGCCACGGCGATTCCCGTCGAGTGATGCCGCACGCGGCAGATGGGCCATCGGACAACCACCGCTTGTCCAACATCTGCCCACACGAGGATCCTGCTCAAGGCTTGACCACCGGGCCGTTCCGCAACACATAGGCGCCACGCCAGCAACAGGGTTGGATCGCCGCCGCAACGGTCCGTCGATCGGTCGAGGCGGCCGGACACAGGCGGCGCAATACAGACTTCAGGGCAGGACTCGCCAGGCTTCACACGAACGGTCGGGCAAGCACCCGCTCGATCCCAGGTTGCGAAGCAGAATTCATCTTGAAGTGGCAGACATGCAGGGCAAGCACTCTGCTTTCGGGCTGGCAGGAAAGCGGACGACGCCATGACCGGCGTGTTGGAACAGGAATCACTCTTTCTCACGGATCTCGGGCGCCGCGTCAGGCACGCCCGCACCGTGCGCGGTCTGTCGCGCAAGGTCCTGTCCCAGACCTCGGGCCTGTCCGAGCGCTACATCGCGCAGCTCGAGGGCGGTCAGGGCAACGTGTCCATCATCCTGCTCCGGCGGGTCGCCAACGCGATGGGCGTGCGCCTCGACGACCTGATCACCGGCAATGACGGCCTGCCCGACTGGCCGGTGGTGCGCGACCTGCTCGGCCAGGCGACGCCGGCCCAGATCGCCGCCGCCAAGGAAGCTCTGTCCGGCGGCAGCCGACCGGAATCGAGCGGCCGCCTGCGCGTGGCGCTGATCGGCCTGCGCGGCGCCGGCAAGTCGACCCTGGGCAAGCTCGCCGCCGAGCGCCTGGGCTGGACCTTCGTCGAGCTGAACGCCGAGATCGAGCGCGAGAACGCCCTGTCGGTCCAGGAGATCTTCGCGATCTACGGCCAGGAGGGCTACCGCCGGCTGGAGCAGGCGGCCCTGCGCCGCCTCACCGAGCATCCGGGCCCGCTGATCCTGGCGACCAGCGGCGGCATCGTGGCCGAGCCGCTGACCTACGACCTGCTGCTCCAGGCGTTCTACACGATCTGGCTCCGCGCCCGCCCGGAAGAGCATATGAGCCGGGTGCGCGAGCAGGGCCACCTGGCCACCACGGGCGACCATGCCTCGGCGATGCAGGAATTGCGCGCCGTGCTGGCGAGCCGGGAACCGCTCTACGCCCGGGCCTCGGCCACGGTCGACACCTCCGACATCCCGCTCCAGACCATGGTCGACCGGCTCACCGCGGCGATCGAGGCGCGGTTCGGCGAGACGGCGGTCGCGGGCTGAACCGCGCCCGGAACCGGTGACAGCGCCGCCGGTGCGGCATCCCCGGCAGCCCCCCATACCCTTGATCGTCGCATTGCGGCGCACCACGCTATGGCCTCATCCCGACGGGGCCAGCCGGGCTGCGGAACGCACGATGCATGAGACCAAGCGCCTCGCGCATGGCTTCGCGTGTAGGACGATGTGCTAGGATGACCCGCGACGGCGGGGTCCTTCACCTCGCTGGCGGCTGCACCGGAGCTTTGCTGCAGCGCCGGCCGGACCCGTCGTCGGAACAGCGCGGTGCGAGCCCGACAACTCGATCATGAGCCATCGTCCATGAGCGCCAGTCCAGCCCTCAGCCCTGCCTTCAACCACGATTCGGCCGACCTCTCGGTCTGCGATCCGGTCTGGTCGCGGCTGCGCGCCGAGGCCGAGGACGTGCTGCGCACCGAGCCGCAACTCGCCTCCTTCATCGTCGCGACGATCCTCAACCACGCCACTCTCGAGGGCGCGGTCGCCCACCGGGTCGCGGCGCGGCTGGGCCATCCGTCGCTGCCGGCCGAGCTCGTCGCCCACGCGTTCCACGAGGCGATCGGCGCCGATCCTGCCATCGGGCAGGCGTTCCGGGCCGATATCGGCGCGGTGATCGACCGGGATCCCGCGACCCTGCGGGCGCTGGAGCCGGTCCTGTACTTCAAGGGTTTCCACGCGCTCCAGGCCTACCGCCTCGCCCACCACGTCTGGACCCGGGGCCGGCGCGACCTCGCGCTCTACCTGCAGAGCCGGGTCTCCGAGGTGTTCCAGTGCGACATCCACCCGGCCGCCCGCATCGGCCGGGGGGTGTTCCTCGACCACGCCACCGGCCTGGTGGTCGGGTCGACCGCGGTGATCGAGGACGACGTGTCGATCCTCCACGCGGTGACGCTGGGGGGCACCGGCAAGCAGCGCGGCGACCGGCATCCTAAGATCCGCCGGGGCGTGATGATCGGCGCCGGCGCCAAGATCCTGGGCAATATCGAGGTCGGTGCCTGCGCCCGGGTGGCGGCGGGCTCGGTGGTGCTGCGGCCCGTCCCGGCCAACACCACGGTGGTTGGTGTCCCGGCGCGGGTCGTCGGCACCGCGGGCTGCGACGATCCGGCCCGCGCGATGGATCAGCTGGTCGCCCTCGACCAGTTCATCCATGTGGGCGACGGGATCTGACCCCGACGCCGCCGCGCTTGCCGCTCCGCCGTGGGCGTGGCAAGCCCTCCGCCGATCCGGGCGTCAGCGCCGACAGGGGAGGCCAGACAGCGTGACCAAAGCCGAGACCGCGAAGCTGCAGGACTACCTGCGCCGCAAGTTCGCCAACAACAACATCCGCCTGACCGCGATGAAGACCGGCGATTCCGCCGAGGTGTTCATCGGCGAGGAGTCGATCGGCGTCATCGCCGACGACAAGGAGGACGGCGACGATTCCTTCGTCTTCCGCATGGCGATCCTCGACATCGACCTCGAGGAAGAAGCCTGACGCGTTCATCGCGGGCCGGGTTCCGCCGGCCCGCGCCTGTGCACGGGTTAAGGCTAACCGGCGTGATTGCTTAACAACCGGTAAATCGTGTGGCTAAACTGCGCCCAACCTTTTTTGGAGCGCGAATAATGGTCCTCACGCCCGCCGCCCTCGAATCCATCCGGACCCTGTGCATCGGTCTGGCGCTCTCGGGGCTGATCGCCAGCGCGTTCGAGCTGTTCGCCGCGCGCCGCGCGAGCTTCAGCCTGCTGGAGCGGGGCGGCCTGCCGGCGGTGGCGGCCCTGCCGATGCTGGCCTTCTCGGCCCCGTTCATCATCCTGCGCAACACCCTGCGCGGCCGCAAGATCGAGGGCCGCCCGATGCCGTTCGTGATGCTGGCCACCGTCATCGCCTGCGGCTGGGGCCTGCTCTCGGGCCGGGTCGCCCTCGACCTCGCGGCGATGCTGGTCGGCGCCTGACGTCCCATCAGGGCTCCGCGGTCGCCACCTGGGCAGCGCCGTCCCGGCCCTCCAGGGAGACCCAGGCCTGGCCGTCCTGGCCGGCGCGCTTGATGAAGCTGTAGCCGGTGCGCCGCCACGGGCGGATCGCGTCGGTCTTGTTGTCGAGGATGAAGTCGCCATGGTCGGTGCGCACCGTCAGCACCGCGTGGCCGGCATTGGTCTCGTCGATCACGACGGTCATCAGCAGGGCCCGCCGGGGCAGCCCGCGCTCGGCCAGCATCCGGCGCTTGAGCAGCTGGTAATCCTCGCAATCGCCGAACCCGTCATCGGGAAAGTCCCAGCGGTCGACGACGCCCCAATGCGCCTGGTCGGTGATCGGCCGGATGCGGGTGTTGACCCGGTGGTTGACGCTCCGCAGCGTCCGCCACACCGCCACGGTCAGCGGGATCACGGCGGGCTCCGCGACATCGAGCGCGCATTCCTCGGGCATGCGCGCGCAGAACGCGGTCCAGCCGGCAATCGGGCTGATCGGGCCGTTGGCTTCGTGGGCCGGCGCCCCATCGGGCAGGGTCAAGCGGGCATGGGCGTGGGTGTTGGCGCCGCCCAGCATCAGGATCGTGCCGACTAGGGCGAGGCTCGCGGCCTGTCGGGCTCGGCGCAGCGGCGTGGCCCATCCGCGCCAGTGCGGCGCCACGAGCGCGAGAGCCGGAATCCCACCATCCGCGTGCCGCATGGATCACGCCCCATCGACCGATGATGACGGGAAGGTGACACGCAGGCGTGCGACGCACAATGGCACGGAGGGTGGAAGAAACGCCCGAGGCCGCGTATCGGTTCCGCTTTAAAGGAGTGTTGCATCCGCGTTGCTGCCGCTCGGCGTATGCGCTGGCGGAATGCCCGCCCTGCCCGCTCACGGAAGAGCTTGATTCGAACCAGCTTTGCCGGCTTGAGACAGGGGATGCCCGCGCGTGGATTCGCGGGTCGATCGATCATTTCGCAAGAACCCGGCCATCCCCGCGCGGGATTGCCTCAGGCCAGAGAAGGATTTCACGATGCAGCCCGCCATCCAGCAGGTGATCAGAGCGCTCGCCGAGGATGGTCGGGCCGGTGCAATCGGCATCGCCGAGCACGCCGTGGAAGCCTATCTCGCCGGCTCGCCCACCGAGGGCGACCGCGCCCTGTCGCGCGACATCCTGGTCCGCGACCTCGCCAGCCTCCGGGGCATCGCCCCGCACCTCGCCGGCTTCATCGGCCGGGTCGAGACCTTCGTGGCGAACCTCGCGCAGCCGTCGCTGAGCCGCGCCGCCTGAACAGGCTTCGCGGAAGCGGGGTTTCAAGGTCCGGAGCCTGAACCTTTCGAGGTTTTGAGGGAGGCGGCGGGCAGTTCACTGTCCCGCCTGCGCGACGACGCGCGGCCTTCGCGAAGGCTATCTGACACTAATCCCGTCATCCCGGGGCCGCGCAGCGGAGCCCGGGATCCAGAACCACCGTGGCATCAGGATTTTGCGCTGTCGGCGGCTCTGGATCCCGGGCTCGCCTTCAGCGCCCCAGGGTGGAGGCTGCTATGGTGGGAGGATCGCTTTGCGACGCGTCTCCCGCTTCCTCGCCCGCCAAAAGGTCGAGCCTTCTCGAAAACCGTGATCGGTTGAAGATCGAGGACCGGATCAGCGGTTGGCGGTGGTGACCGGCGAGGTGACGCCGCCGAGGGAGACCCAGGCCGTGGCGTCCTGGCTCTCGCGCTTGATGAACACGTAGCCGGTCTTGTGCCAGGCCTCGATCACGTTGGTCTTGTTGTCGAGGATCAGGTCGCCCCGGTCGGTGATCAGGGTCAGCACCGCGTGGCCCTCACCCTTCTCGTCGATCACCACGGTCATGCGCATCGCCCGGCGAGGCAGGCCGGCCTCGGCCAGCAGGTGGCGCTTGAGCAGCTGAAAATCCTCGCAATCGCCGATGCCGTCCTCGGCAAGGTCCCAGCGGTCGGCGACGCGGAGATGCTCCATGTCGGTCATCGGCTCGACCGACTTGTTCACCCGGCGGTTGACCGAGACGATCGTCGCCCAGATCGTGGGGTTGAGGCTGATGCGGGCCGGCTCGCTCCGGTCCACCGCGCATTCGGCCGCGTAGGCCTGGCAGAACGTCACCCAGGCCGCGATCGGGCGGGCATCGCCGAGCACCTTGGCGCCGACCTCGGTGGGCAGGCTCGCCAGGGTCTGGGCCTCGGCGGTCGCCGCGAGGCCGAGCAGCACCAGCGCGCCGGCGAGCGTTACCCGAACCGTCTTGAGAAGCCCCGCGCCCATCGAACCGTCCTCGTTGTTGAGGACAGGATTGCGCCGCAGAGCCTCCGCGGCGCTGAAGCGGATCGGCGCAATTTTATCGATTCGCCGATGGCGGCGGCGTCTAGCGCGACAACGTCGACGGGGGGCTTGGGAACCCCGGCAAATCCGCGGCTTCCGGTTCGGAAACCGGAAACCTTGAGGGCGCCTTACGGGTCCCGAGCCGTCCGGATCACCCCGCCGTCTGATCGAGCTTGCGCTCCGTCTCGCCCTTCAGCTCGGGGAAATCCGACTGCGTGTAGGCCCGGCCCCGGTGCGGATCCTCGGTCACGCCGTCGTGCTCCAGGCGGCGCAGCTGGACCCGGCGGATCTTGCCCGAGATGGTCTTGGGCAGTTCGGTGACGAATTCGAGGCCGCGCAGGCGCTTGAACGTCGCCAGCCGCGCATTGGTGAAGCGGAAGATGTCGAGCGCCGTCTCGGGGCCGGCCGAGGCGCCGGCCACCAGCGAGACATAGGCTTTCGGAATCGTGTGGCGCATCGGATCGGGGATCGGCACCACCGCGGCTTCGGCCACCGCCGGATGCTCGATCAGCACGCTCTCCAGCTCGAACGGGCTGATCCGGTAGCCCGACGACTTGAACACGTCGTCGGCGCGGCCGACGAAGGTGTAGCAACCCTGATCGTCCACGAAGGCGACGTCGCCGGTGTGGTAGAGCGCGCCGTCCGCGCCCGACAGGTTGCCGCTGCCGTCGTCGTAGCCCTGCATCAGGCCGGCGGGGCGGTGGGCGCCGAGTTCGAGGCAGACCTCGCCCTCGCTCGCCGGCTCGCCGTCAGCGTCGAGCACGCGCACGCGATAACCCGGCAGCGGCCGGCCGAGGGCGCCGGGCACCACCGGCTGGCCAGGCGTGTTGGCCATCAGGGCCGTGGTCTCGGTCTGGCCGTAGCCGTCGCGGATCGTGACGCCCCAGGCGTCCTTCACGCGCTCGATCACCTCGGGATTCAGCGGCTCGCCGGCGGCGCAGACCTCGCGCAGAGCCAGCGTCCGGCCGGTCAGGTCCTCCTGGATGATCATCCGCCAGACGGTGGGCGGCGCGCAGAGCGTGGTGGCGCGGGTGCGCTCCAGCTGCGTGAGCAGCGCCGCCGCGTTGAACGGCGCCTGGTTGATCACCAGGATGGTCGCGCCGGCATTCCAGGGGGCGAAGAACGACGACCAGGCGTGCTTGGCCCAGCCGGGCGAGGACACGTTGCAATGCACGTCCCCGGGCTGCAGCCCAAGCCAGTACATGGTCGAGAGCGCCCCCACCGGATAGGAGCGGTGGCTGTGGCGCACCAGCTTCGGCTTCGCGGTCGTGCCGGAGGTGAAGTAGAGGAGCAGCGGGTCGTCGGCCGCGGTCGGCCCGTCGGGCGTGAAGGTCTCGGAGGCGCCGAACGCGTCATCGTAGGCGCTCCAGCCCTCCGTCGCCGGGCCGGTGACGATGCGGATCGCGCCGCCGGTCTCGAGGCCGGAGAAGCGCCCGAGCTGCTCCGGGCCGGCGACGATCGCCCGGGGCCGGCCGCGGGCCAGGCGGTCGCCGAGCTCGTCCGCGGTGAGCAGGGTGGTGGCCGGGATGACCACCGCCCCGAGCTTCATCGCCGCCAGCATGGTCTCCCACAGGGCCGGGACGTTGCCGAGCAGCAGGAGCAGGTGGTCGCCGCGCTTCAGCCCGAGCCCGCGCAGGTGGTTGGCGACCTGGTTGGACCGCCGCGCCATCTGCTCGAAGGTCAGGCTCTGCTCGGCGCCGCTGGCGGCCTCGACGATGTGGAGCGCGGTGCGGTCGCGGCTCTCCGGGCCGGCGAGCTCGGCGTCGAACCAGTCGAGCGCCCAGTTGAACGGCACCGGGTCCGGCCAGGTGAAGGCCGAAACCGCCGCCGCGTAGTCTGTGCGATGGGCCAGCAGCAGATCGCGGGCCTCCCGGAAGCTGGGCATGGTCGTTCCCCCCGTCGTTCTTGTCCGGCCGGAAGACCCGGCCCATCCCGCCCTCAGGCGGGAATCAGATCCTCGCCGGCCGCGCCGCGCGCGAGGCGCTGCACCATGCCGGCGTGGAAATGGCGGATCTCGTCGGCGATCGCCTCCACCGCGCGGCCGTTGCGGGGGAAGTCGTCGGCGTTGAGCCCGATCAGGCCGGCGGTGTAGCCGGTCTCGTTGTTCTCGAATGGGTCGGCGTAGAGCCAGGTCCACCAGTCTCGGGCCGGGACGAGGCTTGCGCCGGGCTTGACCCGCAAAGCCGCCAGGAACCGGACGTGGCGGCGCAATTCCTTGCGCCAGACCGCACGCGTCTCCGGGGCCACGTCGAAGGCCAGCAGCGTCACGAGATGCGCGTTGATGGTCTCCTCTCGGCCGCGCGCCTTCTGGGCCACAATCGCGCGCGGGAAGGCCATCTCGAAGCGGGCTTCGCTATCGCGGTCCAGGACGTCCATCGCCCATGCCCCAGCTCAGGTGTTCTCGAACCGGGCCGGCCGCTTCTCCACGAAAGCGGCCATCCCCTCCTTCTGGTCCTTGGTGGCGAACATCGCGTGGAAGACCCGGCGCTCGAAGCGCACGCCCTCGGCGAGGGTGGTCTCGTAGGAGCGGTTGACCGCCTCCTTGGTCATCATGGCGATCGGCAGCGACATGGACGCGATGGTCTCGGCGGCCTTCAGCGCTTCGTCGAGAAGCTGGTCCGCCGGGATCACCCGGGAGACCAGGCCGGCGCGCTCCGCCTCGGCGGAATCCATCATCCGGCCGGTCAGGCACATCTCCATGGCCTTCGACTTGCCGACGAAACGGGTGAGGCGCTGGCTGCCGCCGATCCCCGGCATGACGCCGAGCTTGATCTCGGGCTGGCCGAACTGCGCCGTGTCGGCGGCCAGGATGAAGTCGCACATCATGGCGAGCTCGCAGCCGCCGCCGAGCGCGTAGCCCGCCACCGCGGCGATGATCGGCGTGCGCACCCCCGTGAACCGCTCCCAGTCGGCGAAGCGGTCTTGCGCATACATCTCCGCGTAGGTCGCGTGCTGCATCTCCTTGATGTCGGCCCCGGCCGCGAAGGCCTTGGCCGAGCCGGTGATGACGATGCAGCCGATGCCCGGATCGGCATCCGCCTCGGTCGCCGCCTGGATCACCTCGCGGGTGAGCTGCGCGTTGATGGCGTTGAGCGCCTTCGGGCGGTTCAGGGTGATCAGCAGGACGCGCCCGCGCGTCTCCGTCAGGATCGTCTCGTACGCATCCATCACGACTCACTCCCTGGGCCGCGAAGCATACGGATGATCGCGGAAAAGTCCTCTCCCCCATGGCCGAGGCCCTCGAACAGCCCGTAGATCTGCGCGGCCTCCGCGCCCAGCGGCGTCGCAGCCCCCGAGGCGAGGGCGGCGGCCTGCGCCAGCCGGAGGTCCTTGAGCATCAGCGCGGCGGCGAAACCCGGCTTGTAGCCGGCATTGGCCGGCGAGGTCGGCACCGGGCCCGGCACCGGGCAGTAGGTGGTGAGCGACCAGCACTGGCCCGAGGAGACCGAGGCGACGTCGTAGAGCGCCTGGTGTGACAGGCCGAGCTTCTCGCCCAGCGCGAAGGCCTCGCTGACGCCGATCATCGAGATCCCGAGGATCATGTTGTTGCAGATCTTGGCCGCCTGCCCGGCACCGGCCGCGCCGCAATGGAACATGTTCTTGCCCATGGCCTTCAGCAGGGGCTCGGCGCGTCCGAAGGCGGCCTCGGTGCCGCCGGCCATGAAGGTCAGCGTCCCGGCCTTGGCGCCGCCGGTTCCGCCGGAGACCGGCGCATCGACCGACAGGCAGCCCCGCGCCTCGGCGAGGTTGTGGGCCTTGCGCGAAGACTCGACATCCACGGTCGAGGAATCGATCAGCAGGGTGCCGGCGGGCAGCGCATCGGCGAGCTGGGTCCAGACCTCGACCACGTGCCGGCCGGCGGGCAGCATGGTGACCACCACCTCCGCGCCCTCGGCCGCCTCAAGGGCCGAGCCCGCCACCGCGACCCCCGCTTCCCGGGCCGCCTCCAGGGAGGCCGGCGCCAGGTCGAACCCGCGCACCGTGTGCCCCGCCTTCACGAGGTTGGCCGCCATGGGGCCGCCCATGTTGCCGAGACCGATGAACCCGATGGTCTGTGCCATCATACCCCTCCCATTCGCTTGTTCGTGCCCCTCCCAACCATCCCCTCATCCTGAGGTGCGGCGAAGCCGCCTCGAAGGAGGGCTCCAGGGATCGCGCGGCGACTGGAGGGCTCCTTCGAGGCCCGCCGATCCTATGGATCGCCGGGCACCTCAGGATGAGGGCGTGGTCGGGAGACGCCGCTCACATCACACCGGCCCCGTTCGGCCTTGCGAGAAAACCGGCTCCGCCCGTGGCTCAAGCCAGCGGGCGATCCTGGCCGGGTCGACAGCGTCGAGGCTCGGCGGGTTCCAGCGCGGGCTCTTGTCCTTGTCGATCACCGCCGCCCGGATGCCCTCGCGGAAATCGCCTTCCTCCAGCAGCGCCAGCGAGGCGTGGAACTCGCGCTCCAGGCAGGCTTCGAGGTTGGGCGAGCGCCGGCCGAGGCGCAGCAGGCACAGGGTCAGGACCAGGCTCGACGGGGATTTCGTCAGCAGCGTCTTGCGGGTCGCCGCCGCGAACTCGGAGCCGTCCGCCGCCAGGGCGGACAGGATCTCGTCGATCATGTCGAAGGCGAAGCAGCGATCGATGGTCTCGCGATGCTGTGCCAGGGGCGGCGCGCCGGGATCGCGCGCCAATCGGTCGATCGCCTCCCGCACGCCGGCATCCCCGGCATCGGGCGGCAGCGCCGAGAGCGCGTCGATCAGGTCCGGCAGGGACTGGGACGGCACCATCACGTCGGCGAGCCCGCAATAGAGCGCGTCGGCGGCGCCGACCGGCTCGCCGGTGAGGCCGAGATAGGTGCCGACCTGGCCGGGCGCCCGCGGCAGCAGCCAGGTGCCGCCGACATCCGGCAGGTAGCCGATGCCGGTCTCCGGCATGGCGACGCGCGAGCGCTCGGTGACGATCCGGTGGGCGGCATGCCCCGCGAGGCCGACGCCGCCGCCCATGGTGATGCCGTCCATCACCGCCACGAACGGTTTTTCGTAAGCCGCGATCCGCGAATCCAGCCGGTACTCGTCCCGCCAGAAGGTTTCCGCGAAGGCGGTGCCGGGGTTGTCGTACAGGCCGCGCAGGTCGCCGCCGGCGCAGAGGCCGCGCTCGCCCTCGCCGGTGAGCAGCACCGCGGCGAGGCCGGGATCGGCGGAGAACTGGTTCAGGGCCGCGTCGATCTCCCGGACCATGCCGTGGGTCAGGGCGTTCAGGGCCTTGGGCCGGTCGAGGCGCAGGCGCCCCAGGGCGCCGACGCGCTCGACGATCACATCCGCCATCAGCGTCCCCCGGTCAGCGCGCGGGCGATGATCACCCGCATGATCTCGTTGGTGCCTTCGAGGATCTGGTGCACGCGCAGGTCGCGGACGATCTTCTCGATCCCGTACTCGGCGAGATAGCCGTAGCCGCCGTGGAGCTGCAGGGCCTGGTTGGCGACCTCGAAGGCGGCGTCGGTGACGTGGCGCTTGGCCATGGCGCAGAGCTGCGTGGCCGCCGGGTCCTTGGCGTCGAGCGCTGACGCGGCGTGGCGCAGGAAGGTGCGCGACACCTCCAAGGACGTGGCCATGTCGGCCAGCCGGAACTGCAGCGCCTGGAAGTCGCTGAGCCGGGACCCGAAGGCGCGCCGATCACCCATATAGGCCAGCGTCTTGTCGAGGGCCGATTGGGCACCGCCCAGCGCGCAGGCGGCGATGTTGAGCCGGCCGCCATCAAGGCCGCTCATGGCGATGCGGAAGCCCTGGCCCTCCTCGCCCAGGCGGTTCGCCACCGGCACACGGCAGCCGTCGAACCGCACGGAGCGGGTCGGCTGCGCGTTCCAGCCCATCTTGCGCTCTTCCGCGCCGAAGGAGAGGCCGGGCGTCCCCTTCTCGACCACGATCGCCGAGATGCCCTTCGGTCCCGCCGCGCCGGTGCGGACCATGCAGACGTAGAGGTCGCTGACGCCGGCGCCGGAGATGAACTGCTTCTCGCCGGTGAGCACGTAATGGTCGCCGTCGCGCTCGGCGCGGGTGCGCAGCGCCGCCGCGTCGGAGCCCGAGCCCGGCTCGGTCAGGCAGTAGCTGGCGATCGTCTCCATGCCCATCAGGGCCGGGATCCAGCGCTGGCGCTGATCCGCGTCACCGTAGGCGTCGATCATCCAGGCGCACATGTTGTGGATCGACAGGAACGCCGCCACGGTCGGGCAGCCGGTGCTCAGCGCCTCGAAGATCAGGGCGGCGTCGAGCCGCGACAGGCCCGAGCCGCCGACATCCTCGCGCACGTAGATGCCGGCCATGCCGAGCGCCGCGGCCGCCCGCAGGGTCTCCACCGGGAAGGTCTTGTCCCGGTCCCAGTCGAGAGCGTGCGGGGCGATATGCTCGGCCGCGAAGCCGAGCGCCATGTCGCGGATCGCGGTTCGATCCTCATCGAGCCCGAAACTCATGGGCGTAGCTCCAATAGATCAGAACTGGCGCGTTCCCTCCCCCCTTTGCGGGGGAGGGTGGCCCCCGAAGGGGGTCGGGAGAGGGGAGCGACGCTTCCGGAAAGGTCGTGATGGGCGCAAGATCCTGCACCGTCGCGCTGCCCCTCTCCCGCCGCGCCCCCGCGCGGCACCCTCCCCCGCAGAGGGGGGAGGGTTGAAAAGGCCCTACCGCATCGTCGGGATGGAGAACTCCGCCCCGCTCTTGATGCCGCTCGGCCAGCGCTGCGTGACGGTCTTGGTCTTGGTGTAGAAGCGGATCGAGTCCGGCCCGTGCTGGTTCAGGTCGCCGAAGCCGGAGCGCTTCCAGCCGCCGAAGGTGTGGTAGGCGATCGGCACCGGGATCGGCACGTTGACGCCGACCATGCCGACATTGACCCGGGCGGTGAAGTCGCGGGCCGCGTCGCCGTCCTGGGTGAAGATCGCGACGCCGTTGCCGTATTGGTGGGTCGAGGGCAGCGCGAGCGCCTCCTCGTAGTTCTGGGCCCGCACCACCGACAGGACGGGGCCAAAAATCTCTTCCTTGTAGATGGTCATGTCGGGGGTCACGCGGTCGAACAGCGAGCCGCCCATGTAGAAGCCGTTCTCGTAGCCCTGGAGCTTGAAGCCGCGGCCGTCGACGGCGAGATGCGCGCCCTCGGCGACACCCTGGTCGATATAGCCCGCGACCTTCCGGACCGCCTCGGCGGTGACCAGCGGCCCGTAATCGGCCGAGCCGTCATGCGACGGGCCGATCTTGAGCGACTCGACCCGCGGGATCAGCTTCTCCATGAGCCGGTCGGCCGTGGCCTCGCCCACCGGCACCGCCACCGAGATCGCCATGCAGCGCTCGCCGGCCGAGCCGTAGCCGGCGCCGATCAGCGCATCGACCGCCTGGCCCATATCGGCGTCCGGCATGATGATCATGTGGTTCTTGGCGCCGCCGAAGCACTGGGCGCGCTTCCCCGTCTGGGCGGCACGCACGTAGATGTACTCGGCGATCTGCGAGGAGCCGACGAAGCCCACCGCCTTGATGTCCTCGTCGTCGAGGATCGCGTCGACCGCTTCCTTGTCGCCGTTGACGACGTTGAGGATGCCCTGCGGCAGGCCGGCCTCGAGAAAGATCTCGGCGATGCGCAGCGGCACGCTCGGGTCTCGCTCGGACGGCTTCAGGATGAAGGCGTTGCCGCAGGCGATGGCCGGGGCGCATTTCCACAGCGGGATCATGGCCGGGAAGTTGAACGGCGTGATGCCGGCGACCACGCCGAGCGGCTGGCGCAGGGAATAGACGTCGATCCCGGGCCCGGCGCCCTCGGTGTACTCGCCCTTGAGCAGGTGCGGGATGCCGCAGGCGAACTCTACCACCTCGACGCCGCGCTGGATGTCGCCCTTGGCGTCCGGCACGGTCTTGCCGTGCTCCGAGGCGAGCAGCTCGGCCAGGGAATCGTTCTCGCCGCGGATGAGCTCGAGGAAGCGCATCATCACCCGGGCGCGCTTCTGCGGATTGGTGGCGGCCCAGGCCGGCTGGGCCGCCGCGGCGTTCTCGACCGCGGCGCGCATCTCGGCCTTGCTGGCGAGCGCGACCTTGGCCTGGACCTCGCCGGTCGAGGGGTGGAACACGTCGGCGAAGCGCCCGCTCTCGCCGCCGACGAGACGGCCGCCGATGAAGTGTCCGATCGTGCGCATGAGCGCCTCCCTGTTGTCGTTATCGATTTGGTTTTGGCGCAGCCTAACAGGATCGCTTGAACGATAAAGCCGGATGCGCTTACAGCCGCCGTGCATCGATGCACAGCGGGTTTGCGATCATGAGCCGGACGGGGCGCAACTGGGACGACCTGCGCTTCTTCCTGGCAGTGGCGCGCACCGGCACCCTGAGCGCCGCGGCAGCGCGGACCGGCACCGAGCACACCACGGTCGGGCGCCGGATCCGCGCCCTGGAGGAGGGGCTCGGCGCCCGCCTGTTCCACCGCAGCAACCTCGGCTACGCGCTCACGGAGGACGGCGCCAACCTGCTGGCCGTGGCCGAGACCATGGAGAGCGCCTTCCTGTCGGCCAGCGCCGCCGCGCAGGCCGGCGCGCAATCCGTCTCCGGCACGGTGCGGATCGGCGCCCCGGACGGGTTCGGCAGCGTGTTCCTGGCCTCGCGGATGCACCGGCTGACCGAGCGCCATCCGGGGCTGGAGGTCGAGATCATGGCGACCGCCCGGATCTTCAGCCTGTCGAAGCGCGAGGCCGACATCGTGATCGGCCTCTCGACCCCGCAGCAGGCCCGGGTGGTGGCGCGCCGGCTCACCGATTACCGGCTGTTCGTCTACGGGGCCGAAGCCTACCTCGCCGCGGCGGCGCCGATCACCGCCGTCTCGGACCTCACGGCGCATCCCTTCGTCGGCTATATCGAGGACATGCTGTTCGCGCGCGAGCTGAACTATCTCGGCGCGCTGGAGCCCGCGGTCTCCGCGCGGCTGCGCTCGACCAACCTGCTGGCCCAGGTCCACGCGACCCTGAACGGCGCCGGCCTGTGCATCCTGCCGGCCTTCATCGCGGCGGCCCATCCCGGGCTGGCGCCGGTCCTGCCCGGGGCGGTGTCGCTGACGCGCTCGTTCCACATGCACATCCACGAGGACCACCGGAAGGCGGCCCATATCCGGGCGGTGGCAGGCTTCATCGCCGGCGAGGTCGAGGCGGCGGGCGCGCTGTTCGCCGGGCCGGCGGTGTAAGCGGCGGCGGTTTCGCGGGCCGGCGCCGTGGCCTAAGATCGGCGGAGACCGGCCGACGAGACAAAGCGCCGGGTGGGAGGATCAACAGATGGTCGCCTCGATCGCCCTGCCCCGGCTGATGCGCATCGGCGCCGGCGCCTCGCGGCTGCTGCCGGAGATCCTGGGCCAGCTCGGCCTGTCGCGCCCCTTCGTGGTCACCGACCCGTACCTGGTCAGCAGCGGCCGCACCGACACATTGCTCGAGCGGCTCAACAGCGCGGGCGCCCGCGGAACAATCTTCTCCGAGACCGTGCCGGACCCGACCGTGGCCTCCGTGGAGGCGGCGCTGGCCGCGCTCCAGGCCGGCGAGTTCGACTGCGTGGTCGGCTTCGGCGGCGGCAGCCCGATGGACACCGCCAAGGCGGTGGCGGTTCTCGCCCGCCACGGCGGCCACATGCGCGACTACAAGGCGCCCCGCCTGCAGGACGAGCCCGGCCTGCCGATCGTGGCGATCCCCACCACCGCCGGCACCGGCTCGGAGGCGACCCGCTTCACCATCGTCACCGACGAGGCCTCGGACGAGAAGATGCTCTGCATCGGGCTGGCCTACCTGCCGGTGGCGGCTCTGGTCGATTACGAGCTGACCTTGACCAAGCCCAAGCGCCTCAGCGCCGATACCGGCATCGATGCGCTCACCCACGCCATCGAGGCCTATGTCTCGCGCAAGTCCAACCTGTTCTCGGACGGGCTCGCCCTCCAGGCGATGCACCTGATCGCCCCGAACCTGCGCCGGGTCTGGACCGATCCCAGCGACCGGGCGGCCCGCGAGGCGATGATGCTGGGGGCGACCCAGGCCGGCATCGCCTTCTCGAACGCTTCGGTGGCGCTGGTCCACGGCATGAGCCGGCCGATCGGCGCGCATTTCCACGTGGCGCACGGGCTCTCGAACGCGATGCTGCTGCCGGTGGTCACCGCCTTCTCGGCCCCCGCCGCGGTGGCGCGCTACGCCGCCTGCGCCCGGGCCATGGGCATCCCCGGCGTCGACGGCGACGACCGGGCCGCCGTCAACGCCCTGGTGGCGGAACTCGAAGCCCTCAACGACGATCTCGACGTGCCCGGCCCCCGGGAATACGGGATCGACCCGGCCCGCTGGGAAGCGCTGCTCCCGACCATGGCCGCCCAGGCTTTGGCCTCCGGGTCCCCGGCCAACAACCCGGTCGAGCCGACGGCCGAGGAGATCCAGGCTTTGTATCGGCGGGTCTGGGCGGCGTAACCATCGCCCGTTAAAGGCGCGGGTCCCCTCTCCCCGTGTGGGAGAGGGAGCGCGTAGCGCGCGGCAAAAGCGATGGCCCTTCAACCCCGTGACAGCCGTCGCCTTGCGAGGCGAGCGCTTGTTACTTCGCCGCCGCCGTCAGCGGGCAGCCGCTCTCGGCCGCGGTGGCGTAGGCTTCCTTGCCCGGGATGGTCGCGAGCTGCCGGTAGAGGTCCCAGGGGCCCTTCGACTCGGCCGGCTTCTTGACCTCGAACAGGTACATGTCGTGCACCATGCGTCCGTTCGGCTGGACGATGCCGCCATGGGCGAAGACGTCGTCCACCGGGAGCGCCTTGAGCTTGGCGTTGACCGCCTCGGTCTCGTCGGTGCCCGCGGCCTTCACGGCCTTCAGGTAGGACAGGACCGCCGAGTAGGTGCCGGCCTGGATCATGTTCGGCATGCGGCCGGTGCGCTTCATGTAGCGCTGCCCGAAAGCCCGGGTCTCGTCGTTGGCGTCCCAGTACCAGCCCTCGGTGAGCGTCAGGCCCTGCGCCACCTTGAGCCCGAGCCCGTGCACCTCCGAGAGGGTGAACAGCAGCGCCGCGAGCTTCTGGCCGCCCTCGACGATGCCGTACTCGGCCGCCTGCTTGATCGAGTTGGAGGTGTCGAGGCCGGCATTGGCGAGCCCGATCACCTTGGCCTTCGAGCCCTGCGCCTGGAGCAGGAACGAGGAGAAGTCCTGGTTCGAGAGCGGGTGGCGGACGCTGCCCAGCACCTTGCCGTTATTGGCGAGCACCACGCGGCTGGTATCGGCCTCGAGGGCCGAGCCGAAGGCGTAGTCGGCGGTGAGGAAGTACCAGGTGTCGCCCCCGGCCCGGGTCAGCGCGCCGCCGGTGCCGACCGCGAGCGCCCGCGTGTCGTAGGCCCAGTGGTAGCCGTAGGGCGTGCAGGCCTTGCCGGTGAGGTCGCTGGAAGCCGCCCCGGTGGTGATCGTGATCTTCTTCTTTTCCTTGGACAGGCCCTGGACCGCCAAAGCCACGGAGGAGGTGGTCAGCTCCATGATCGCGTCGACGCCGTCGCGGTCGTACCATTGCCGGGCGATGGCCGAGGCGATGTCGGGCTTGTTCTGGTGGTCGGCCGAGAGGATCTCGATCGGGACGCCGTCGATCTTGCCGCCCATATCCTCCACCGCCATCTTCGCGGCCTCGATGGAGCCCTGGCCGCCGAACTCGGCATAGAGGCCGGACTGGTCGTTAAGCACGCCGATGCGCAGGGCGTTGCCGGAGAAAGCGCCGGACGCGGCACCTTGGGCGGAGGCCGGGCCCGAGCTCAGCACCGTGCCCGCCAGGGCGGTGGCCAGCACCGCACCGCCAATTCGTCTGATCATGTCACTCCCCGGCATGTTTTGCCCGGATGATCCGAGCACCCGATTCTGACGCGGGTTCGGGGGCAGAATATTGCAGGTGCGGATCCCGCGCCACGGCCAGGATTGGGTCGAGATTGAGAGATTGCGCCGGTTGTGACGCGTCCCGGCAACCGCCCCGTTTCCGGACCGTATCCAGCCGGCGCAGTTATAATACCTTAACCATAAGTACACGAATGGCCGCGCAGGGTCTGGTGATGGACGGCAATTCGGCCGTCTCCGGCGCGTGGCGATGCGATGAATCCAGCCCGTCTCGCCGTCCTCGGCATCGCCCTCGCAGCGGGCGGCGGGGCGGCGTTCCTGATGAGCGGTGGCGATCCGCCCCCGCCGCCGCCGGCCCCCAAGGCCGAGCTGCCGCCGCCTCCGATGACCGAGGTGCTGGTGGCCGCCGCCGACATGCCGATGGGCCAGGTCCTGCGGGCCGCCGACCTGCGCTGGCAGCCCTGGCCGGACGGCGCCATGACGGCGGGCTACATCAGCCGCAAGGACAACGCGAAGGCGCTGGACGAGACCGTCGGCGCCTCCGTGCGCTCGGGCTTCCTCGCGGGCGAGCCGATCCGGGCGCAGAAGCTGGTCCGGCCCGACAGCGGCTTCATGGCCGCGATCCTGCCCGCCGGGATGCGCGCGGTCGCCATCGTCACCGACAGCCGCGGCACCAACTCGGCCGGCGGCTTCATCCTGCCCAACGACCGCGTCGACGTAATCCGCACCTTCCGGGACGATGCCAATTCCCGCGCCAACAACAGCGAGGTGCAGCTCTCCCAGACCATCCTGACCGACATCCGCGTCCTCGCGATCGGTCAGCTGATCCAGGAGAAGAACGGCACCAACGTCGTCACCGGCGAGACCGCGACGCTCGCCGTCACCCCCGCCCAGGCGGAGACCCTAACGCTCGCCCAGAAGGTCGGCTCGCTGTCGCTCTCGCTGCGCAGCCTCGCGGATGCGGGGCGACCGGTCGAGGCCCAGCCGGTCGATGCCGCGATGGCGCAGATGCCCGAACCCGGATTGACCGTCGTGCGCTTCGGCGTCGCGCGGCAGCAGACGCCGTGATCCCCATGATTGCCCTGCCGCGTTTCCTCCGCCCGGCGCGCGCGCTGGCGCTTCTCACGCTGATCCATGCCGGCCCGCTCCTGGCGCAGGAGCGTCCGGCCCTCGGCCCAGCCCCGGTGCTGACGGTGGGCTCGGCGGAAGCCGCCTCGTCCCGCCGGGTCGAGCTGACCGCGGGCCGTTCGGTGATCGTCGACCTGCCGCGGGACGCCAAGGAGGTGTTCGTCGCCAACCCGGCGGTGGCCAACGCGGTGGTCCGCTCGACCCGCAAGGTGTTCGTGATCGGCATGGCGGACGGCGCCACCTCGATCTTCATCATGGATGCCGAAGGCCGCCAGATCGCCGCCCTCGACGTGACCGTGGCCCGGGACCTCAACCTCGGGACGCTGCGCGAGCTGCTCGGCCAGAGCATCCCGGGCGGCCGCTTCGACGTGCGCTCCTCGGGCGCCTCGGTGCTGCTCTCGGGCTCGGTGAACTCGTCCTCCGACGCCCAGCAGGCGATCGACATCGCCAACGCCTTCGTCGGCCTGGGCGGCGGAGCCGCCGCCACCGGTGCGCCGAGCGGTGGCGTCTCGGCCGGCGCACGCGGCGCGGTGATCAACAACCTGACGATCCGCAACAAGGATCAGGTGATGCTCCGCGTCACCGTGGTCGAGGTGTCCCGCAACGTGCTCAAGCAGTTCGGGATCAACATGACCGGCAATTGGTCGGCGTTGAATCCGGTGAGCACGGCGACCGACGCGGTCACCGGTCTCGTGACCTCGCCGGCACTCAACAACACCCTGCCCTTCCCGATCACCGGCGGCGGCACGCCCTCGGGCAACCAGCTCCAGGCCTCCGTCAAGGGAGCCGGATTCTCGCTGCAGGCGACGCTGAAAGCCTTCGAACAGGCGGGCGTGTCGCGCATCCTGGCCGAGCCGACGCTGACCGCGATCTCCGGGGAGGCCGCGAAGTTTCTGGCCGGCGGTGAATTCCCGGTTCCGTCCTCGGCGTCCTGCGTGGTCGGCGGCATCTGCACGCCCGGCATCACCTTCAAGCCCTACGGCGTCTCGCTCTCTTTCACGCCCGTGGTTCTGGCCGACAACCGGATCTCGATCCGCGTAGCCACGGACGTGACCGAGATCGATCCGCAGCAGAGCTTCAACTACACGGTCGGAAACAACACGGTGGCCGTGCCCGGGACGCGCGTGCGCCGCTCCGAGACCACCGTCGAGCTGCCCTCGGGCGGCGTGATGATGACCGCCGGCCTCATTCAACAAGTGAACAAGCAGGCGATTTCCGGCCTGCCCGGCCTGATCAATCTGCCGATCCTCGGCGCGCTGTTCCGGTCCCGGGACTACCAGCGCATGGAGACCGAGCTGATGATCATGTGCACCCCCTACATCGCCCGGGCGATGGAGCCCAAGCAGGTGACCCGGCCCGACGACAACTTCGTCGACGCCACCGACGGGCAGGCGGTGCTGCTCGGGCAGGTCAACCGCCTCTACGGCAAGGTCGGCGCCGCCCCGCTCGGGCGCACCTATCGCGGCCGCGTCGGCTTCATCGTCGAGTAGCGCCGCGCTTCCAGGACCGGATCCATGACCCGACGTCACCCGCCCGCCCCATCCTGCCGGCCAGCCAGCCTCCTGGCCGCCTGCGCGCTCGGCCTGCTGGCCGCTGCCTGCAAGGGCGAGCCCGCCACCACGGGCGGCATCGACCTGTCCGATTACCGCGCCCGGCACCCGATCGTCCTGGCCGACGGCACCCGCAGCCTCGACGTGTTCGCCACCGGCCCGGGCCATCTCGACCCGCGCCAGGCCGGCGACATCGACGCCTTCATGCTGGAATACCGCCGCTACGGCCGCGGCGGCATCCTGATGGAGGTGCCCCAGGGCCTGCCGCCCGCCCAGGCCGCCGCCGTGGCGCGCACCGCCGCGGCCGTGGGCCGGCGCGGCGCCGAGGACGGCGTCGGCGCCCGCGAGATCGCCCAGTCGCCCTACCCGGTGGCGGCACCGGGGCTGGCCGCGCCGATCCGGCTGAGCTTCCAGCGCATGCAGGCCAAGGTCGCCGACCAGTGCGGGCTCTGGCCCCAGGATCTCGGCACCTCGAACTTCGCCTCCGACTACGGCAACCGGCCGAGCTGGAACCTCGGCTGCGCCACCCAGGCGACCGTGGCCGCCCAGGTGGCCGACCCGGTCGACCTCGTGCGCGGCCGGCCCGAGGGCCGGATCGACACGGTCAAGCGCGTCCGGGACATCGGCCAGTTGCGGGACGGCAAGGATCCGTCAACCACATGGCGGCAAGATGGGACCAACGCCGTCAAGTCCCAGGTCAGCAACTAGGACAGGCGGTGCCACTCCCCCCGTCCCCACCATTCACGCCGCGACCCGAGCACGGACCCGAAAGTGTCGTCATGGCGGACCTGTCCGAGACATCCGAGCGTACGATCGCCCCGGTGCCCCGGATCACGATCCAGGCCTTCTGCGAGACCGGCGAGACCGCCACGATGATCGAGGGCGCGTCCCTCGACCGGCGCATGCAGAAGGCGCAGGTCAAGGTCCGGATGGGCGGCGGCGCCGCGGCGATCGAGGCCTACCGCCACGCGCCGACGCCCAACGTCATCGTCATCGAGACGCAGGGCGTCCGCTCGAAGCCGGTCGAGTGCCTGGATGCCCTGGCCGAGGTCTGCGACGAGGGCACCCGCGTCCTGGTGATCGGCCACGTCAACGACGTGACCCTCTACCGGCAGCTGATCCAGCGCGGGGTGTCCGACTACCTGATGGCGCCGGTCGCGCCGCTGACCCTGATCGCGGCGATCTCCGACCTGTTCACCGCGCCCGGCGTCAAGCCGGTGGGCCGCACCGTGGCGGTCTACGGGGTCAAGGGCGGCATCGGCGCCTCGACGGTGGCGCATAACTTCGCCTGGTCGGTGGCCCGGAACCAGGGCGTGCAGACGGTGATCGCCGATCTCGACATCGCCTTCGGCACCGCCTCGCTCAACTTCAACCAGGACCCGCCGCAGGGCATCGCCGAGGCGGTGTTCGCGCCCGAGCGCCTGGATTCGGCCCTGGTCGAGCGGCTGCTGTCAAAATGCAGCGACAACCTCAGCCTGCTCTCGGCCCCGGCGAGCCTCGACCGGACCATCGACCTGTCCGAGCCGGCCTTCGATTCCCTGATCGAGTACCTGCGCGCGAGCGTGCCCTGCGTGGTCCTCGACATTCCGCACCAGTGGAGCGCGTGGTCGAAGCGCGTGCTCACCGCGGCCGACGAGATCCTGATCGTCGCCGGTCCCGACCTCGCCTGCCTGCGCAACGCCAAGAACCTGCTCGGGGCGCTCAAGCACGGCCGCCCGAACGACCAGCCGCCCCGGATCCTGCTCAACGGCGTCGGCATGGCCAAGCGGCCGGAGATCGGCACGGCCGAGTTCGCCAAGGCCCTCGATGCGCCGATCACGGCCACGATCCCGTTCGAGCCGACCCTGTTCGGCACAGCCGCCAATAACGGCCAGATGATCGCCGAGATTCAGGCCGGCTCGAAGGTGGCGGAGCTGTTCAACGACCTGGCGGCGGTCACCCTGGGGCGCCCGGAGACCCGGCGCAGCCGGTCGAGCCTGCTGGAGCCGCTGCTGGCCAAGCTCGCCGGCCGCAAGGCCTCGTGATGCGCGGGACCTTCGCCGGGACGATGCCTCACGCGGGCCGCTGGGATCTGACCCATGTTCGGTAGGCGACAATCCGGAGCCGCCCCGACGGCGCCCGCGCCGGTCCCGCAGATGCGGGCCGCCCTGCCGGCCGCGCCGGTGCTGCGCGACGCCGCGCCGGCACCGAAGCCGCCCAAGCCCGCCGCCCCGGTGGTGGTCGAGAACCTGCGCTCCGAGGATTACTACCGGACCAAGAGCCTGATCTTCGGCGCCCTGATCGAGGCGATCGACCTCACCCAGCTCGCGCGCCTCGACGCCGAGACCGCCCGGGAGGAGATCCGCGACATCGTCACGGAGATCATCGGGCTCAAAAACATCGTCCTGTCGATCGCCGAGCAGGAGGAGCTGCTCGACGACATCTGCAACGACGTGCTGGGCTACGGCCCGCTGGAGCCCCTGCTCGCCCGCGACGACATCGCCGACATCATGGTCAACGGCGCCAACCGGACCTTCATCGAGGTCGACGGCAAGATCCAGCTGACCAATGTCCGCTTCCGCGACAACCAGCAGCTGATGAACATCTGCCAGCGGATCGTCAGCCAGGTCGGGCGACGCGTGGACGACGCCTCGCCGATCTGCGACGCGCGCCTGCCGGACGGCTCCCGCGTCAACGTCATCGCGCCGCCGCTGGCCATCGACGGGCCGGCGCTCACGATCCGCAAGTTCAAGAAGGACAAGCTCACCCTGGAGCAGCTGGTGCGCTTCGGGGCGATCTCCCCCGAGGGTGCCGAGGTCCTGAAGATCATCGGCCAGTCCCGCTGCAACGTCGTCATCTCGGGCGGCACCGGCTCGGGCAAGACCACGCTGCTGAACTGCCTCACCGCCTTCATTGAGCACGACGAGCGGGTCATCACCTGCGAGGATGCGGCCGAGCTGCAGCTCCAGCAGCCCCATGTCGTGCGCCTGGAGACGCGCCCCCCGAACATGGAAGGCCAGGGGCAGGTCACCATGCGCGACCTCGTCAAGAACTGCCTGCGCATGCGGCCCGAGCGGATCATCGTCGGCGAGGTCCGCGGACCCGAGGCCTTCGACCTGCTCCAGGCGATGAATACCGGCCATGACGGCTCGATGGGCACGCTCCACGCCAACAGCCCGCGCGAATGCCTGTCGCGGATCGAGTCGATGATCTCGATGGGCGGCTTCACGCTGCCGTCGAAGACCCTGCGCGAGATGATCTGCGGCTCGATCGACGTGGTGATCCAGGCCATGCGCCTGCGCGACGGCTCCCGGCGCATCACCCACATCACCGAGGTGCTGGGCATGGAGGGCGACGTCATCACCACCCAGGACGTGTTCCTCTACGACATCGTCGGCGAGGATCCGAACGGCAAGCTGATCGGGCGCCATCGCTCGACCGGGGTCGGGCGGCCGAAATTCTGGGAGCGGGCCCGCTATTACGGCCTGGAGCGCCGCCTCGGCGAGGCGCTCGACGCCGCCGAAATCGTCGACGGGGCGTGACCGTGGCGGATGCGTCCCAGATGCCGCTCGCGGCCGGCCTGATCGGCGTCGCGGTGGCGGCCGTCGCCTATGTGGCGGTGCTGCCGCTGCTGGGCGGCCAGCGCCGGGCGAACCGGCGGCTGAAAGCGATCGGCGTCACGGCCTCCGGGGCGGCGGTGCGCGGCGTCGCGGTCAACCGGCGCGAGCAGGTCGCCAAGACGCTGAGCGAGATCGAGGCGAAGGCCAAGAACGCCAACAAGGCCACGCTGGAGCTGAAGCTCGCCCGCGCCGGCCTGAGCTGGACGAAGCGAACCTTCTACACAATCTCGGGCGGCTGCGGCGGCGTCCTCGGCCTGCTGCTGTTCCTGATCACCGACAGCCCGGTGGCGGCGGCCGGCGCCGCCTTCGCGGGCGGCTTCGGCCTGCCCGCCTGGATGCTGCGCCACCTGCGCATCCGGCGCATCGCGAAGTTCAACAAGGAACTGCCCAACGCCGTCGACGTGGTGGTGCGCGGCATCCGCACCGGCATCCCGGTGGGGGACTGCTTCCGCATGGTCTCGCGCGAGGCCGAGGAGCCGGTGCGCAGCGAGTTCAGGACGGTGATCGAGACCCAGGCGATGGGCCTCTCGCTGGGCGAGGCCGTCTCGCGCCTGTTCGAGCGGGTGCCGACCGCCGAGGTGAACTTCTTCGCGATCGTGATCAACATCCAGCAGCAATCGGGCGGCAACCTGTCGGAGGCGCTGAACAACCTCTCGGTCGTGCTGCGCGACCGGGCCAAGATGCGCGGCAAGGTCCAGGCGATGAGCATGGAGGCCAAGGCCTCGGCCTCGATCATCGCGTGCCTCCCCTTCGGCGTCGCCGGCATCACCACGCTGACGAGCCCGGATTACATCTCGCTGCTCTGGACGACGGATGTCGGCACGATCGCCCTCGTCGGGGCGGCGATCTGGATGTCGCTCGGCGTCTTCACGATCCGCAAGATGATCGCCTTCGACTTCTGAGCCCGCCCGGATTCGGACCCCGTTCCATGATCGACGCCATCGCGGAGAAGCTGTTCGATCCCCGCTTCATGGGCACGCTGCTGACCGCCATCGCGGCGGCCGCGACCGCCTTCGCGGTGGCGCAGCCCTTCTTCGAATCGGACAAGCTTTCCAAGCGGATGAAGCTCGTCAGCGACGAGCGCGAGCTCATCCGGCGGCGGGAGCGCCAGGCGGACCGGGCCCGGCCGAACGAGCGGGCGACCCTGCGCGTGGCGCCCAAGGCCTACATGAAGTCGATCGTCGACCGGTACCAGCTGCACCGCTGGCTCGGCACCGATACGGCCAAGCGCAAGCTGATGATGGCGGGTTATCGCGGTCAGGGCGCGGAGACCACGTTCCTGTTCTTCCGCTTCGTCGTCCCGGTCGCGTCGGTGATCGGGTCCGCGTTCTACCTGTTCGTGCTAGAGGTGATCGACGCCTCCTACCTGATGCGGATCGGGATGGTGATCGGCGCGGCCTATACGGGCATCAAGGCGCCGGAGCTGTTCCTGGTCAACACCGCCAAGAAGCGGCAGGCCGAGATCCGCCGGGCCTGGCCGGACGCCCTCGACCTGACGCTGATCTGCGTCGAATCCGGCATGGCGATCGAGAACGCGTTCCGGAAGGTGAGCACCGAGATCGCCGCCTCCTCGGTGGTGCTGGCCGAGGAGCTCGCCCTCATGACCGCCGAGATGTCGTTCCTGCCCGACCGTCGCCAGGCCTACGAGAATCTCGTCATGCGGACCGGGCTCGAGCCGGTGAAATCGGTGGCGACCGCGCTGATCCAGGCCGAGCGCTACGGCACGCCGATCGGCCAGGCGCTCCGGGTGCTGAGCCAGGAGAGCCGCGACCAGCGCATGAACGAGGCGGAGAAGAAGGCGGCCAGCCTGCCGCCCAAGCTGACCGTGCCGATGATCCTGTTCTTCCTGCCGGTGCTGTTCGTCGTCATCATCACGCCGGCCGTCATCCAGGTCATGCGCACGCAGTGACGGCCGTGCGCGCGACCGGGTGACCGCTCAGCGGATGCGGCCGGGACGGGTCGGCTCGAACACGATCCGGCGGTGGAAGGCGCACCAGCTCTTGCCGTCGGAGACCGGCGCACCGCAGCAGATCGCGCGGTCGTTCGGCTCGCCGATGATGTACTTGCACACGAAAGCCCCGGACTGCGCGAAGGGCACGCGCAGGTCCGCCGACGGCTCCTGGACGCCTTCGGCATCGCCGATCTGAGACATGCGGACGAGTTGATTCATGGCGGTGATCGGCTCAATAAGCATCTGCACGGTCGGCGCGGGCGCCTCGGCAGTGAGGGAGGGTTGAACGCCCTGCCTTCAGGCGGCGGCCCCGTCTCGCGTGTCCGGGACTTGCGTCTCGCGGAGCGGCATCGGGGGCGACCCGCCCGAGCCGGCCTCGACGGCTGGCGCGGTGAGCGTCATCGTGTTGTCGTAACTGGGGTTACAACGATTGAAAACAAGACCAGCGTGCATTCGCTGCATCGGACCACGGTGCGGGGTGCGTAGCTGGGCACAGAGTCGCGGCTCTTCGGCCTCGATCCGCAGGGCCTGACAAACCGCCGGAACGCGCCGCCGCAGCCCGCGACCGGGCGTGCAACCGGCCCTAGG
Source organism: Methylobacterium sp. GXF4 (assembly GCF_000272495.1). Classification (NCBI taxonomy): domain Bacteria; kingdom Pseudomonadati; phylum Pseudomonadota; class Alphaproteobacteria; order Hyphomicrobiales; family Methylobacteriaceae; genus Methylobacterium; species Methylobacterium sp. GXF4. Next base: position 29,838 of record NZ_AKFK01000075.1, read on the forward strand.
CTGTGGTTTGGTGGGCGCTCACGCGAACAGAGCCGGATTGCGGATTATGGCCCACCCGCCCCTCGTGACCCCCGAATGGCTGCACGACCGCCTCGATGCGCCCGACATCGTGGTGCTCGACGCCTCGTGGTACCTGCCGGCCGCCGGTCGCGACCCGGCCGCCGAGTTCCGGGCCGCCCATATCCCCGGGGCGCTGCGCTTCGACCTCGACGCCATGAGCGACACCGAATCGAGCCTGCCGCACATGCTGCCGCGCTCCGACGTGTTCGCCTCGCGGATGCGGGCTTTGGGCATCGGCGACGGCATGCAGATCGTCGTCTATGACGGCCAAGGCCTGTTCTCGGCCCCCCGGGTCTGGTGGATGCTCAAGACCTTCGGGGTCCGCGACGCGCTGGTGCTGGATGGCGGCCTGCCCGCCTGGATCGCGGCCGGCTACCCGACTGAGGACGGCGACCCCGCCCCGCGCGAGCGGCGCCACTTCACCGCCCGCCTCGACCACGGCGCCGTGGCGGACGCCAACGACGTCGCCCGGGCCCTGGAGACCGGCTCGGCCCAGGTGGTCGATGCCCGCTCAGCCACCCGCTTCCGCGGCGAGGAGCCGGAACCGCGCCCGGGCGTGCGGCCGGGGCACATGCCGGGCGCGCGCAACCTGCACTACGCGTCCCTTCAGCGCGACGGCTGCCTGAAGAGTCCGGAGGAGCTGGAGCGTCTGTTCGCGGAGACCGGCATCGACCCCGACCGGCCGGTGGTGACCACCTGCGGCTCGGGCGTGACCGCGGCGATCATCGCCCTGGCGCTGGAGACGATGGGCCGGCCGGCCCGCGGCCTCTACGACGGGTCCTGGTCGGAATGGGGTGCCGACACGGCACGCCCGGTCGCGACGGGCGCTTAGGCGCGCATGTCAGGGCTCCGCCCTGACGACCCGCCAAAGGGCATGCCCTTTGGAAACCCTGACTTAAGCCGTGCGCACCGAGCGGCGCTTGTCGGCGGCGCTCCACTGCATCAGCCCGACCATCACCGCGATGGTGCCGACATAGACCAGTCCTTGCAGGGCTGTCGGCCGGTCGGTGTAGCCAACCAGCGCGTGGAGCACCCGGCCCGGCCAGGAATTCTCGGCGATCACCCCGGAGCTGTTCCACAGGGTCTGGCCGAGGATATCGACGACGCCGGCATTGGACAGGAACTGGGCCGCCTGCGAGGCCAGTCCCGCGGCGAGGAAGATGATCAGCGCGCTGGTGATCGAGAACACGTACCGGCTCGGGATCGCGGCCAGGCCGAAATAGGTCACGGCCGAGAGCAGGATGCCGGCCCCGATGCCCGCGAAGGCGCCGAACTGGATATCCGCGCCCGAAGTGCCCGACGCCACGAGACCGTAGAGGAACAGCACCAGCTCCGCGCCCTCGCGCAGGATCGCGGCGCCGACCACGATCGAGAGGGCGGCGGCCTCGCGCTCGCCCGAGCGCACGGCCTCGCCCGTCGCCCGCAATTCGCCCGCGAGCTCCTTCCCGTGCTTGCTCATCCAGGTGTTGTGCCAGATCAGCAGCAGCACCGCGACGATCAGCACGGCGGCGTTCAGGATGTCCTGACCGCTGCCCTCGAACGCGTCGGAGATCGATTCCGCGAACAGGGCCACGATGCCGGCCCCGGCGAGGCCGCCGGCGACGCCGAGCAGGACCCAGCGCATCCGGCCCGGGATGCCCCGGGTGGCGGCCAGCACGATCGAGATGATCAGGCCCGCCTCGATGACTTCGCGGAAGGCGATGATGAAGGCGCCGATCATGGCGTTCTCCTCAGTTGAACGCGGACCGCGCTACCAGACCCAGAACAGGAGCACCCAGTTGGCGACCGAGAGGGTCACCGCCGAGGCGATGCAGGCCGTGGCGGCGGCCCGCTGCAGGCCGCCCGCCGCCAGGCCGGCGACGCGCCACCCGAGCCACACGCTCCACAGGCCGGAGCCGATCAGCATGGCGGCGCGGATCTCCGACACATACGGGATGTGGATGCCGTCGCCGCGCAGGAACGTGACCGTCAGGGCCGAGAGGCCCAGGAAGACGCCGCAGCCCGCCACCGGGATCAGCGTCTGCGTGAGGTGGTGGAAGCGCGAGAGCGACCAGCCGCCGAGCGCCACGGTCGCCAGCGCCACGATCCCCGACAGGGCGAGCCCCAGGATGACGGTCGCGGCGCCGATGTAGGCCAGCAGCAACCCGCCGTCGAGCAGGGTCATCACGTCGCTGTGGTCGGGATAGTTCGTCAGCACGAACCACGGCGCGGACATCTCCAGCGGCCAGGTGACCCCGTGCTCGATCAGCCAGGTGGCAGCGACCTGCTTGGCCTCGACGAACCAGGGGCTCGACGACCACTGGAACGCGCCCACCGCCAGGGCCAGCATGCCGAACAGGATCAGCACGGTCTGTTCCAGGCTCGGCTCCTGGCCGGCGACGTGGACGATCTCGTGGTTGGGCGAGCGCAACGCGAGGCGCACCGCGCCGCGATGGCCGCTGCAGCGCCCGCACATGTGGCAGCTGCCCGAGCCGCGCATCGCCTTCACCGGCACCAGGGGGGCGCAGTTGAAATGCTCGGTTCCCTGCACGGGCTTGGGCGAGGCGGCCCAGGCGGCGCGGTCCACCTGGAAGCTGATCGGCGCGAGCTTCGAGAGCACCGCGAACACGCCGTTGACCGGGCAGAGATAGCGGCACCAAACCCGCTTGTTGCGCCCGTAGAGCAGGCCGACCACGATCGCCGCGAGGGTCGAGCCGCCGAGCACGGCGAGCACCGGCTTCGGATAGCCGTAGACGCTGGTCATCTGGCCGTAGACCGTGGTGCCGGCAAACGCCAGGAACGGCCAGCCCTGCCAGGTGATCCAGCGCGGTATGGCGTAGCCGCGGCTCCAGCGGCTGGCGAACTCGCTGAGCGCCCCCTCGGGGCAGAGCACGCCGCACCAGGCCCGGCCGACCAGCACCATGCTCAGGAGCACGAACGGCCACCAGATGCCCCAGAACGCGAATTGCGCGGCGAGCGTCAGGTTGGTCCAGATATGCGCGGTGTTGTCGGGCAGCGGCAGCAGCGCGGGCACGATCACCAGCACGCCGTAGATTCCGACGATCACCCATTGCACGGCGCGGATCATCCAGCCGTGCAGCCGGAGCCAGTCGCCGAAGCGGGCGAGCCGCTCGTCGATCATGTCCCGGCGCGAGGGCGCCTCGGCGAGGAAGGTCTGGGACGCCACCGTCAGGACGCGCTCACTTGGCCACCAGGGTGGCTTTCGCCTCGGGATGGAAATCGTCGAACACCTGGTAGGTGCCGGGATCGAGGGTGCGGAACACGATCGCGGAGGTCGAGCCCGCCGCCAGCGCCTTCTCGCGCTTGAGTTCCGTGCTCTCGAACTCCACCGGCGATTGGCCGGTATTCGAGATCTCCAGCTTGAACCGCGTGTTGGCGGGCACTTCGATGACCGCCGGCAGGATCACGCCGTCGCGCATCTCGACCTTGATGACCGGCATGTCGTCCGCACGCGCGGAGGTCGCCGCCCAGGAGGCGACGAGGAGAGCGGCGGCGGCGAGCCGGAGGGGGTGCAACGAGCGTGACACGGATATCCCTTCGGTTCAGTAGGCGCCCTTCTTGCCGACGCCGGCGAAGGTGAAATCCTGGGTGACGTCGAAGGGCTCGAACCACGGGCCGACCCCGGTCTCCTTGTCGACGTGGCGGCCGAAATGGCTGTCCTTGCCGGGCGGTGCGACCGTGACCTTCAGGCGGTAGCGGCCGGGGCCGAACAGCTTGACGTTGTCGCCGTAATGCGGGCCGTCATTGGCGACCATCGGCATCAGCATGCCCGAGACTTTCTGGTCCGTCGGCTTGTCGCCGTCGAGCTTCACCGCCTCGAAACGGACCTCGAGCGCGGGCACCCAATCGCCTTCCGCGAAGCCGTTCCGGTTGTCCTTGGCGGCGCGGATATCCGTCTCGAGATGCAGGTCCGACTGCGCGGCCTCGCGCATCATGCCGGGCGGGTCCATCTCGATCGGCTGGAGGTACACGGCCGCGACCTCCAGGCCGTTCTTGGTCACGTGCGGACCGATCGGCACCTCCTTGGCGGAGGCGGCACCCGCGGTCGCGAGAAGGGCAGCCGCGGCGAGGCCGCGGAGAATCGGGAAGAGAGTCGAAGCGCGCATGGCGTCGCACATAACGCTCTCGGCAGAAGTTTCAAAGAGGCAACCCGCCGCCGATCAAATCATAACAATTCTAAACTAATACCTCTACAGCCTTCGCGAATGGTAGTTCTTGGTCTTTACCTGCCACATTGCCGAGTTGTGGTGTGCGGGCGGAAGTTATTCCGCCCGCTGTGGCCGGGCGTATCTTGACCGGTGGATGGATGTAGGGATCGTCACGTCGTTGCCATGCGAGCCGACGACAAGGTCGCACAGGACGAGAAAACGGTGCGGTCTGTGTTCGAGACGATCTGGAACGGCTTGCGCGTCCGCAACTCCCATTATAGCAAGTGCTATATCTTTTCCGCGAGTCCGATGCCCCTCCGTTTCGCGCCCCTCCTCCGCGCCACAGCCCTCGTCCTGGCCGCGCCCCTGATCCCGTCCGTTCCCGCGACGGCCGCCGACCCCGCGGCGCGGCGCCCCGCGACGGACATCCCCGCCTATACCGACTGGTCGGGGGGCTTCATCGGCCTCGAGGGCAGCGCCAGCGGCTCCTACGGCGCCTATAATTTCGGCCCGACGGCGATCGGCGGCCGCGCGGTCCCCTCGTTCAAGAGCGGCGATTCGACTGGCCGCAGCGACCAGGGAAGCAACGCCACCACGGCGGTCGGGGGCGTGTTCGGCGGCTGGAACTGGCAGGCCGGCCCCTGGGTCTACGGCGTCGAGGCCTCCCTCGACGCGGCGAACCTGAAGCGGCCCGTGCCTTCGACTATCGCGGGCTTCGGCTACGCGGAGGTCGACCCGGCCTTCAACATCGTGCGCGCCAAGACCGACCTGTACGGCACCCTCCGGGCTCGGATCGGCTACAGCTTCGACCGGTACCTGGTCTACGGGGCCTTCGGGCTCGCGGGCGCCAATGCCCGCTTCCTGGCGAACTATCCGGATCTCGACGCCGGCGGCCAGAACACGGCACGGCGCGAGATCGGCTATCTCGGGTTCACCCTCGGCGCGGGCATCCAGTACGCCATCAGCGATTCGCTCGCGCTCGGGATCGACTACCGCTACATCGATCTCGGCGGCAGCCGGCGCTTCTCGCTGGGCAGCGTGCCCGGGGACAATGGCGGCCCGGTCACGTCCCGGGCGAGCTTCACCTCGAACCAGCTGTTCGCGCGGCTGATGTGGTTCCCGGACGGCCTGAAGGTGCCGGCCGATCCGGACGAGACCGCCCCGCACGATCCCGACAACGGCGATACCGGGCGCTTCTCGCTGCACGGGCAGACGACGCTGATCGCCCAGGGCGTGCCGGGCTTCCGCTCGCCCTACGAAGGGGCGCAGAGCCTGATCCCGCACCAGGCCCGGCAGACCACCACGGCCACGATCTTCCTCGGGCTCAAGCTCACCGACAGCACCGAGCTGTACTACAATCCCGAATTCAGCCAGGGCTTCGGCCTGTCGCGGACTTTGGGCGTCGCGGGCTTCGTCAACGGCGAGGCGCAGAAGGCCGGCGCCCCGTTCCCGAAGCTGCGCTCGAACCGCTACTACGTGAAGCAGACGATCGGGCTCGGCGGCGAGACCGTGGAGGTGCCGGACGGGCCGAACCAGGTCGCCACCCGGTACGATGCGGAGCGGATCACCCTGATCGCCGGCAAGTTCGCGCTGGGCGACTTCTTCGACGGCAACGTCTACGCCCACGACCCGCGGGTCGACTTCTTCAACTGGTCGCTCTGGGGCGCCTCGGCCTGGGATTTCCCGGCCAACCTCCCGGGCTTCACCCAGGGCGTCTACGCCGAATACAACCGGCCGGACTTCGCGATCCGCGCCGCCTACACGCAGGTGCCCAAGGAGCCGTCGAGCGACGTGCTCGACCCGCGGGTGTTCCGGCGCGCCGGCCTGAACGCCGAGTTCGAGGAGCGCCACATCCTCCCGTGGCTGGAGCAGCCCGGCAAGATCCGCATCGGCCTGTTCTCGAATGTCGGGGTCTCGGCCAACAACCGGCAGCTCGTCACCCTCACGCAGCTCGGCCTGTTCGACAACGGCAGCGACGCCGCTCTCGCGACCCGCAAGCCGCGCCGCAAGACCGGCGGCTACATCAACCTGGAGCAGGCGCTGACCCCCGAGCTCGGCCTGTTTGCCCGGGCCAGCCTGAACGACGGGCGCACGGAGAACATCTCCTTCACCGATATCGACCAGAGCTTCTCCGGGGGCCTGTCGCTGAAGGGCAAGGCCTGGGACCGCCCGGACGACACGATCGGCCTCGGCGCGGCGATGAACCGGCTCTCGCCCTCGCACCGCGCCGCCTTCGCGGCCGGCTATTACGGCCTGCTGATCGGCGACGGGCGGCTCAATTACGGCAGCGAGCGGGCCGTGGAGACCTACTACGCCCTGAACCTCACGAAGTTCTTGACTCTGACCTTCGATTACCAGTTCGTGGCCAATCCCGGCTACAACCGCGACCGCGGGCCGGCGCATTTCTTCGCGTCGCGGCTGCACGCGGATTTCTGATCGGCCCGAGCGGTCCGGCAGGTCGATCCTGAGCGAGGGCGTCAGCGCCCGTCGTCGGGATAGGCGGTGACGAGGCGGGCACCACGCTCGCCCGTTGGGACGATCCATACCGTCAGGATGCAGGGGTCACGGCCGTCCGGCGTCCGGACGCGACAGCGGACGGTGTATTTCACACCCCAGCGGCTGTGCTCCGTATCGGCAACGGGACTGCGGTCCGGATGAGCGATGAAGGCCGCCGTGATGATGTCCGGACGGTCGAGCGAGAAGCCGAAGGCCTGAAAGAACGCTGCCTTGGACCCGCCCACCGGGTGATCCGGCCGGAGCAGGTAGTCGGTCAGCTTGCTGGGTGGAACGCTACGGGGCGGAACGGTGACGGTCACGCAGCCGAAACCCGGGACAGGCTCGGCGCAGGAACCGTTGCCACGGCGTGGAAGGGGTCGACGAATTCCACCTCATAGGCCTCGCCGTCGCCGTGGACGAACACGACCGCACCCCGGGCACCGACCGGCAGCTTGCGTCCATCCTTCAGAGTCAGGTCGTGGGATAGAGCGACCATGCTGTGCTCGGGATCACGGTCGATGCGCCGGCATCCAGCATGCGCCGCAGATTTTCGACGAACACGGCGGAGAACACGCGCTCATCGATGGCTTTGCGCAGGAGCCGCAGCAGATCGTCCTCCGGCAGATCCAGGGGCCGCGCCTGAAAGCGACCGTCCTTCCACCAGGAGAAGCGTATCTCGTCGGCCCCGGTGGCCCTGATCCTCAGACGCTCGATGCGAGCGCCGCCCTCGTCCGCGCTGGCGATTTCATCGGGTATCTCGTCGAGCGCATTGGCCGCTCCCTCACATAACCGCAGGATACACGATGGCTCCGTTGAGCGTGCAGGTCGCGAGGACGCGCGCTTACGGCTCGGCCTCGATCGCCGTCGCCCCGAAAATCTCCTCGAAGGCGGCGCGCAGCTGCATGTCGACCTCCGCCAGGCTCACCGGCAGGCCGAGATCGACCAGGCTCGTCACCCCGTGCTCGCGCACGCCGCAGGGCACGATGCCGGCGAAATGCGACAGGTCGGGCTCGACGTTCAGGCTGATCCCGTGGAAGCTGACCCAGCGGCGCACCCGGATGCCGATGGCAGCGATCTTGTCCTCCACCCCGGGCCCCTTCTCGGGGCGGCGCACCCAGACGCCGACCCGGTCCTCCCGGCGCTCGGCCCGGACGTTGAAGGCCGCCAGCGTCTCGATCAGCCAGCCTTCGAGGCTCGCCACATAGGCGCGCAGGTCCCGGCTCCGGCGGTCGAGGTCCAGCATCACGTAGGCGACCCGCTGGCCCGGGCCGTGATAGGTGTACTGGCCGCCCCGGCCCGTGGCGTGGACCGGGAAGCGACTGGGGGCCACGAGGTCCTCGGGCTTCGCCGAGGTGCCGGCCGTGTAGAGCGGCGGGTGCTCGAGCAGCCAGACGCATTCGGGTGCCGCGCCGCGCGCGATCCGCTCCACGCGCGCCTCCATCCAGGCCACCGCCTCCGCGTAGCCCACGGGCGTGTCGCTCACGCGCCAGCCCACCGGACCGGCGGCCGGATCCGAGCCGGGCCGCTTCGGAAAGGCGTGGGGCGAGACCGTGAGGCGGGGCGCGTTTACCAAGGGTTCACCATCCTGCGTCGATGGTCGAAGCCTTCAACATCCGCGGCCGGCGGTGGCAAGGTTTTGCGTGCTCCGGGTCGGCTGCGAGACGGGATGGGCAAGCGGTGGCGGTCTTCGAGACCCTGAAGGTCGATCTGACGGTGGTGCTCGGCCGGGCGCGGATGCCGCTGCACATGCTGCTGCGCATGGGCCGCGGCGCTGTGATCGAGCTGGAGGCCAGCGACAGCGACATGGTCGAGATCCTGGCCAACGATCACCCGATCGCCCGCGGGCAGATCGTCGTGACCGGCGACCGCATCTCCGTCGAGGTGACGGAACTGATCCGCAAGGCGGCGGCGATCGTCGAGCCCGGCACCACCATCGGCGACAGCGCGACGCCTTTCCTGGACGACGACTACGCTTCCGTTTGAGCGGGGCGCTTGTCGGCGGCGGATCGATCTGTTATCCGCTGCGCCGCCCGACATGACGACGACCCGAGGGGTTCCCCGGAGGTCGCAGCGTGGGGGCGAACGGGCGGATCTTCGCGTCCGATGCGGCCATGGCGGAATTGGTAGACGCGCTAGCTTGAGGTGCTAGTCCCGCGAGGGGTGGAGGTTCGAGTCCTCTTGGCCGCACCACACGTTCGATGTGGTGCTCTTCCTCAGAAACGGATCGTTGGGCGTGAGGCCGCGATCATCGGTTCGGGAAGCAATCTTCTCTCGATCACACGATATGGAGCCCGGCAGGGCAGCCCCCGAAAGCCGGGGCGGTCAGTCCTTGCGGGTGAACAGGGCTTCGAACAGAGCTTCCGATCGGCGCAAGCCCTCCTCGGTCAGCACCACGGACTTGGCCCGGCCGACCGGATCGCCGATCAGCCCCTTCGCGTGAAGGCGGCCCAGCGTCGCCCAGTCGAACCCTTTCCAGGCCCGACGCTCGCCGTGGAGCGTCAGCCACAGAAGGGCGAGCACCGCCTCGTCAATGCGCTCTTCGTCGATCTGCATCATCGGATATGAGCATCGCGCGCCTGCATCGCCGCCAGCTTGAAGCGCAGGTGGCGAGCCGTGCAAGTTTCACGGCCCGAGATATCCACATCCGAACAACACGATCGTTGAGGTGAGCTTTTCATCCAGAATGCGGATGTCGCGTCGATAGAAACATCGGCCGCAAGCCGACTTAGACCGGGATGATACGCGGGCGCGCCGGTTGTATCCCTCAGCCGCCTATCGATAAACTCGGCGGATGAGGTCCCGGAGCCCGATTCGCATGTCCAGCGGCACCACGCCCGCCGAACTGACCTGGCGCGGCCTCCTGCTCGGCGGCGCGCTGACGCTGCTCTTCACCGCCGCCAACGTCTATCTCGGACTCAAGGTCGGCCTCACCTTCGCGACATCGATCCCGGCCGCGGTGATCTCCATGGCGGTGCTGCGGCACCTGCCCGGCGCCACGGTGCTGGAGAACAACATCGTGCAGACCGTCGCGTCGGCGGCGGGCACACTCTCGGCGATCATCTTCGTGCTGCCCGGCCTGGTGATGATCGGCTGGTGGCACGGCTTCCCCTGGCTCACCACCGCGGGGATCACCGCGACGGGCGGGATCCTGGGCGTGATGTTCTCCGTGCCCCTGCGCCGCGCCCTCGTGGTCGATTCGGACCTGCCCTATCCGGAGGGGCGCGCCGCCGCCGAGGTGCTGGCGCTCGGCACGCAGGGCGCCGCGGGACAGGCCGACAGCGCGCTGGGCCTGCGCATCCTCATCTGGAACAGCCTGGCCTCGGCCGGCTTCGCGATCCTGGCCCAGACCCGGCTGGTGCTCGACAGCGCCGCGACCTGGTTCCGCGTCGGCGCCGGCGCGACCGGCATCGCCGGCAACCTGTCCTTCGCGCTGCTCGGCGTCGGCCATCTGGTCGGCCTGTCGGTGGGAGCCGCCATGGCGCTCGGGCTGGTGATCGCCTGGGTCGTGCTGGCCCCGATCCTGACCGCGCAGCAGCCGATGCCGGACGTGTCGGTCGAGGCCTGGGTCGGCGCCGTGTTCCGGCAGGAGGTGCGGTTCTTCGGCGCCGGCGTGATGGGCGTCGCGGCGATCTGGACGCTGATCCGGATCGCCCGCCCGGTGCTGGGCGGCATCCGCTCGGCCCTCGCGGCCGGGCGGGCGCGTCAGGCCGGCGCGACGCTCGTGCTGGAGGAGCGCGACCTGCCGGTGACGGTGGTCCTCCTGGTCTCGGTGAGCCTGCTCCTGCCGATCGGCTGGCTTCTGTGGGACGTCCTCGCCGGCACGAGCCTGGAGCGTCACGGCGTGCTGCTGGTCGCGGGCGGCCTGCTGTTCGTCGGGGTGATCGGGCTCGTCGTGGCCGCGGTGACCGGCTACATGGCCGGGCTGATCGGCGCCTCCAACTCGCCCGTGTCGGGCATCGGCATCCTGGCCGCGCTGGCGAGTTCGGCGATGCTGCTGGGGCTGCTCGGCCGCGACGCGGATGCGCAGAGCAGCGGGGCGCTCGTCGCCTACGTGCTGACCGTCACCGGCATCGTGTTCAGCATCTGCACCATCGCGAACGACAACCTGCAGGACCTCAAGACCGGCCAGCTCGTCGGGGCGACCCCGTGGAAGCAGCAGACGGCCCTGATCGTCGGCGTGGTGTTCGGCTCGGCGATCATCCCGCCGGTGCTGAACGTGCTGGCGACGAGCTTCGGCTTCGTCGGGACGCCCGGGGCCGGCCCGAACGCCCTGGCCGCCCCGCAGGCGGGCCTGATCTCGACCCTCGCCAAGGGCGTGCTCTCGGGCGAGGGCAACTGGCGCATGCTGGGCTGGGGCGCGGCCGCGGGCGTGGGGCTGGTCGCCCTGGACGAGACCCTCGGCCGGCTGAACCGCCTGCGAATCCCACCGCTGGCCGCCGCCTTCGGGATCTACCTGCCCATGAAGCTGATCGCGCCCCTGGTGGCCGGCGCATTGATCGGCACGGTCTACGAGCGCTGGGCGCGCCGCCAGGCCGACCCGGAGCGTGCGATCCGGCTGGGCACCCTTACGGCCACGGGGCTGATCGTCGGCGAGAGCCTCTGGGGCGTCGCCTTCGCGCTGATCGTCTACGTCTCGGGCGACGATGCCGCCCTGGCACTGGTCGGCGACGGCTTCGGCGGCCCGGCGCTGATCGGCGGTCTGGTCCTGTTCGCGGGCCTGACGGCGGGGCTCTACCGACAGACGCGGCGGTTGGTGGGCTGACGCGAGCCGGGCGCCCCGCTTTCGTATCGCGCGGCGCTAGCGGACCAGTTCGACCGTCAGCCCGGGCACGCCGACCTTGGCCCATGCCCTATCGGTCGTCAGCACCGGCAAACGAAGCTTCACTGCGAGCGCCATGCAGGTTAGGTCACCGATCCCGCTCCCGAACTGTCGCGTGGCGCCCGTCAGCAATGCGGCCGCGAAGGCAGCCTCGCGGTCATGCGCATGTATGTCGAGCCGCAGGTTCTGCAGCAATGTCTCGATGACCGGCAGATCCAGTCCCCGCAGAAGAAGAGCTTTGATGAGCTCTTGAAGGTTCACTGCGGACATCGCCGCCTGGCCGACGTAACGGGCGACCAAATCGGCTCCGGGCTCATCGCGTAGAAGGGCGATGACGGCCGAGGTGTCGAAGACGACGGCGCTCACACGATCGAATCCTGGCTTTCCTCCTCGGCGCGGCGCTCCTTCAGGAAGGCGGAGGAATCGGCATCATGCCGAACGTTCTCGCGGTAGAGAGCCTGAAGCTTCGCGACGGCGCGGCTCACCGGTGAAAGGCGCACCTCGTCGCCGTCGACAGTCACGACGAGCCGGGTCTCGCCCGTGACGCCCAAAGCCTCGCGGACGGATTGCGGGAGAACCATGCGGCCGTCGGCGGCCACCTTCGCGTCGGTCACGAACCGCATCGCAGGATCCTCAGCTTCACAGCTCAATCTACCACACCGGCCCGCGCCCGTCGTCAGGACGTCGCGGACAGAGACGCATCGCCGAGCCGTGCACCCACGCGATCGGTGCCATGTCATCCGGGGCGCAGCCATGCATTGACTTCGCAGCCGCACACCCGCATATCGGCGATGCAGCGTCAGCGGCCGTCATGGCCCGCTTGAGGGGGCTGCGTGACGGATCGGGCGCCTTCCGGCGTGATCCGGCCCCCCTCTTCATAACGTGCATGCACCCGGGCCGCCCCATCACGCGGGCTGCCCCCTGCCAACGGACCGACCTGTATACCGCGCTGCTCGCAAACGACGCGAAGCGCCCGGCCGGCCCTGCTGCATCGGATATCTCTTTGACCCAATTCACCGATTTCGGCCTTGCCCAGCCCGTGCTCCGGGCGCTCGGCGAGGCTGGTTACGTCACGCCGACCCCGATCCAGGCCCAGGCGATCCCGCCGGCCATGGAAGGCCGCGACCTCTGCGGCATCGCCCAGACCGGCACCGGCAAGACCGCGGCCTTCGCGCTGCCGATCCTGCACCGTCTCTCGCTCTCCGATCGCCGGGCCCCGCGCCGCGGCTGCCGGGTGCTGGTGCTCTCGCCGACCCGCGAGCTCGCCAACCAGATCGCCGAGTCCTTCGCGGATTACGGTCGGCACCTGTCCTACACCACCACGGTGGTGTTCGGCGGCGTCACGATCAGCCGCCAGGAGCGGGCCCTGGCCCCCGGCGTCGACATCTTGGTCGCCACCCCGGGCCGGCTCATCGACCTGATCGAGCGCCGCTCGCTGACCCTCGAAGGCGTCGAGATCCTCGTCCTCGACGAGGCCGACCAGATGCTGGATCTTGGCTTCATCCACGCCCTCAAGCGCATCGTGAAGATGCTGCCGGCCCAGCGCCAGAGCCTGTTCTTCTCGGCCACCATGCCGAAGAACATCGCCGGCCTGGCCAGCCAGTACCTGAAGGATCCCGTGCAGGTCGCCGTGACCCCGGTGGCCACCACGGCCGAGCGCGTCGAGCAGAAGGTCATCTTCGCCCATACCGGCGCGAAGCAGGCGTTGCTCGCTCATATCCTGCGGGATCCGGCCATCGACCGCGTCCTGGTCTTCACCCGCACCAAGCACGGGGCGGACCGGGTCGTGCGCGGCCTCGACAAGGTCGGGATCGCCGGTGCCGCGATCCACGGCAACAAGAGCCAGCCGCAGCGCGAGCGGGCGCTCCAGGCCTTCCGCGACGGCGATTGCCGGGTGCTGGTGGCCACCGACATCGCCGCCCGCGGCATCGATGTCGACGGCGTCAGCCACGTGGTCAATTTCGACCTGCCGAACGTGCCGGAGAGCTACGTCCACCGCATCGGCCGCACCGCGCGCGCCGGGGCGACCGGTCTGGCGATCTCGTTCTGCAACGACGAGGAGCGGGCCTACCTGCGCGACATCGAGCGGCTGACCCGCCAGAGCGTGCCGGTGGCGGGCTTCCCGGAGGGCTTCACGCCCCCGTCCCGCCAGGAGGCGGCCGACATCGCCCGCGAGGAGGAGCGCCGGCCCGAGCGCCAGCAGCAGCGTCCGGCCGGCGGCCGTCCCGGCCAGCGGTCCCGTCCGCAGCAGGGCCGTCCCCAGCAGGGACGCCCGGAAGGCGGCCGCGGCTTCGGCGGCGGCCAGGGCCAGGGTGCCCCGCGCCAGGGCCGTCCGCAGGACGGTCGCGGCCCCGCCCCCCAGGGACGCGAGGCCCGGTCGGACCGGCCCGCCCGTCCGCAGGGCGAGCGTCCGGCCCAGCAGCAGGCGCGCCCGGCCCGCGACAGCCGCCCCCAGCGGGCTGATGCCCGCCCGCGCAGCGCCGGCGGCGCCGGCGAGGGCCGCAACATCGGCTGGCTGGAGCGGTCGCCCCGGTCCTGAGGACAAGCAGGGCGCTGCCCTGTACTCGCAAAAGGTCCCGGACCTTTTGAAACCAGGGTTTTTCTGAGAACCTCAAAAAGCCGCCCCGGGAGGAGACTTCCGGGGCGGCTTCTTTTTTGGGCGCGGCATCCCATCTCACCGGATGGTCAGACAGGAGCCTGCCCCATGCGGTTCGAACTCTATCGGGATGCCAAGGGCGAGTGGCGCTGGCGCCTGCGGGCGCAAAACGGCGAGGTGATCGCGGATTCCGGGGAGGGCTACCTCCGCCGCGAGGATTGCGAGCACGGCATCGCCCTCGTCCGCCAGAGCGCGGAGGCGCGCCTCGTCGATATGACCACCCAGATCGCCTGAGCGTCCGCGCGGTTGAGGATCTAAGCTCTTGATGCAGCGCGACGAAGTCCGGCGGGCCGCCAGGCCGGCCGGCGGCCGCTGCCGAAAATAAACCCTTTCGCCTATCCGTAGCGGTTACGCTGCAACGCTTGCCATCGCCCGTGCGTTGCAGCGTTTCGGACCGCCGGGAGGTTGCTCGTGCCTCGCGGTCCGTCGTCCAAGACGTGATCACGCGAAGGGAGTCGAGACCGTGCTGAGGAAATTCCTGCTCGCGGCCCTGCTGGTGCTGGGCTTCGCGGCTGCTGCGCCCCAGGGCGCGTCGGCCGCGCCGGTCGGCCCGGGCATCGCCCTGCCGGCCGATGCCGCGCCGGCCGTGGCCCAGAAGGCCCAGTACTACTACCGCCGTCGGTTCTATGGCCCGCGGCCGTTCTACCGCCGCCCCTACTACCGCCGCCGGTTCTACTACGGCCCGCGGCCGTTCTACCGCCGTCCGTATTACCGCCGTCGGTTCTTCTACTAAGCTCTTCCCGATCCTGACCGGCCCGGCGGCTCACACGAGGCGCCGGGCTTTTTCATGCCCTGATTCGGGATGCGCGGCCGGGCTCCATGCCGTATAATGCAGGAAAGACCGGCGCCTGCGGCGGACCGGCCCGCCCGGGAGGAGTTCCGATGAACGATATCGTGCAGCGCGCCGAGTCCACGGCCGCGACGCCGGACCTCTGGCAATCGATCCCGCTCGAATGCATCCTGGGCGCGGTCACCGTCTTTCTGGCGGCGGGACTGAAGCTCGCCGGCCTCCTTCCCTGACGGCGCGCGAGACAGGCGGATGGACGGCATGCAGCACGTCGGACGCGCGAATGGCGAGGGCGAGCGGGCGCCGGCGCCCGAGGCGGACCTGCCGCGGGGGGATCTGACGGTTCGGACCATCGCGATGCCGGCCGACACCAACGCCAACGGCGACATCTTCGGCGGCTGGGTGCTGACGCAGATGGACCAGGCCGGCGGCATCGCGGGGGTCGACCGGGCCCAGGGCCGGGTCGTCACCGTGGCCCTCGACGCGATGACCTTCATCCGGCCGGTCCGGGTCGGGGACGTCCTGTGCGTCTACACCCGAGTCTCGCATGTGGGCCGGACCTCGATGAAGATCGAGGTCGAGGCCTGGGCGCGGCGGTTCTGCACCCAGGTCCGCGAACGGGTGACGCAGGCCACCCTCACCTTCGTGGCGATCGACGAGGCCGGGCGCCCGCGCCCGATCCCGCCCCTGGTGCCCTCGCCCAACCCGGCCTGACCGACGCTACTTGATCACCGCGCAGGCGACCCGGTCGCCGGCGCCGCCGATCGGCTGGCTGGTGTGGTCGTCCTCGTTGGCGTGGACGATCAGCGCCGAGCCGTCGCCGTCCTTGAGGCCGCCCTCGCCGGTGAGCGGCGTCTCGCTGGTCACCTCGGCATTCGCCGAGCCGTCCTGGTTCGCGTAGAGGTTCGGCAGGTCGCCCTCGTCCGGCCCGTCTGGGTTGAGCAGGCCGTGCTTGCTCTGGTCGTGATTCACATGGGCCTTGGAGTTCAGGAATTTCGGATCCGAGCAATCGCCCACCGCATGGAAATGCATGCCGTGCCAGCCGGGCGGCAATCCGCCGGGCTGGATCGCGACGCGCAGCACCAGGCTGTTGGCGCCGTCGCGGATCGCGATCGTGCCGATCGTGTCGCCCTTGGCGTTCTTCACCGGCGCCTGGAACGTCTCGGTGGGCTTGGCGGCTGCCGGCTCCTGGGCCAGGGCGCCGCTCGCCGCGAAGGGTCCCAGCAGCGCGAGCAGCGGCAGGATGCGTGTCATACGGTGGCTCTCCTCTCCAGCCCGGTCTAGGTAGGATACAGGCCGCCCCTTCGACAGGGCCGGCCCCGAAACCTTTGCCGTATCCCTGCCCCGAGCCCGTAAAGCCTTGATGACCGGAGACCGGCCCATACCGGACGGCGGAGCGTCCGCGCACCGCGCGCCTGCGCCGAAACGGGCCGACCTGTTCCTGGTCGAGCACGGCCATTTCGAGAGCCGGGCGCGGGCGCAGGCCGCGATCCGGGCCGGCCTGGTTCGGGTCGACGGCCGCCTCCTGGCGCGGGCCTCGGAATCGATCCCGCCGGGCGCGCAGGTCGAGGCCGCGCCCGAGCACCCTTACGCCTCCCGGGGCGGGCTCAAGCTCGCGGCGGCGCTCGACGCGTTCGGGTTGGATCCGGCCGGCCTCGCCTGCCTCGATGTCGGCGCCTCGACCGGCGGCTTCACGGACGTCCTGCTCGCCCGGGGCGCGGCCCATGTCCACGCGGTCGATGTCGGCCGGGGCCAGCTGCATCCGCGTCTGGCCGCGGATCCCCGCGTCACCAGCCTGGAGGACACCGATATCCGCGCCCTCGACCCGGCGCGGCTCGTGCCGCGGCCCGCGATGGCGAGCGTCGACGTGAGCTTCATCGGCCTGCGCCTGGTGCTTCCGGCCCTGCCGACGCTGCTCGCGCCCGGCGCCGGGATCGTCGCGCTGATCAAGCCGCAATTCGAGGCCGGGCGCGCGCGCGTCGGGCGCGGCGGCCTCGTGCGCGACCCGGCCGTCCACGCGGAGGTCTGCGCGACCATCCGCGGCGTGCTGGAAGGGCTCGGCGCCACGATCCTCGGCCTGATCGACTCGCCCGTGCCGGGTGGCGACGGCAATTCCGAATTCTTGATCGGCGCAAAGCTACCATGAGCGAAACGGTCACGATCCGGGAGCTCGGCGCCCGCGGCGACGGCATCGCGGAGGACGGGATCCCCGTCCCCTACGCGCTGCCCGGGGAGCGGGCGACGATCCGCCGGGAGGGCAAGCGGGCGGAGCTGCTCGGCATCGAGCAGCCCTCCCCCGACCGGGTCGAGCCGTTCTGCCCCTATTACATGCGCTGCGGCGGCTGCCGGACGCAGCATCTCGCGACGGCCGCGGAACTGTCCTGGAAGCGCGGCCTCGTCGCCCAGGCCCTGTCGCAGGCCCGTCTCGAGGTCGAGCCGGGGCCCACCGTCGACGCGCACGGGGCCGGGCGGCGCCGCATCACCCTGCATGTCCGGGAGATCGACGGACAGGGCGAGGCCGGGCTGATGGCGGCGCGCAGCCACGCGCTGGTGCCGATCGACCATTGCCCGATCACCGTGCCGGCGCTGCATGCGGCGCCCGCCGTGGCGCGGCGCCTCGCGGCTCCGCTGGGCCATGGCCGCAAGCCCCTCGACGTGGCCGTGACCGCCACCGACCAGGGCCTCGACATCGACCTGCGGGGCCACGGGCCGGTGAGCGGCGGCGTCGCCTCCGCGCTGGTGCGGATCGCGGGCGAGCTCGGCCTCGCCCGGCTGTCGCTCCACGGCGAGCGCCTGATGGAGGCCGAGCCGGTCTCGGTGACCTCCGGCGACAGCCGCCTCTATCCGGCCCCCGGCGGCTTCCTGCAGGCGACCGCCGCCGGGCAGGCGACGCTGACGGACCTGACCGTCGCGGCCCTGGGACGCCGTCCGCGGCGGGTCGCCGACCTGTTCTCCGGCTGCGGCCCCCTCGCCCTGGCGATGGCGCGCCACGCCGCCGTCCACGCGGTCGAGGCGGATGCGGGAGCCCTGGCCGGCCTCGACCGGTCGGCCCGGGCGGCCACCGGCCTGCGCCAGATCACCACCGAGCGCCGGGACCTGTTCCGCCGGCCGCTGCTGCCCACGGAGCTCGACGGGTTCGACGCGGTGGTGTTCGATCCGCCCCGGGCCGGCGCGGAGGCCCAGGCCCGCCAGCTCGCCGCCGCGCGCGTCCCGGTGGTGATCGGCGTGGCCTGCGATACCGGCACCTTCGCCCGGGACGCGGCGACGCTCACGGCCGGCGGCTACCGGCTCGAATCGGTGACGCCGGTCGACCAGTTCCGGCACTCGGACCATGTCGAGATGATCGGCGTGTTCCGGCGCGAGGCCGCGCGCCGGCGCTGACGCCTGCAACCTGGAGGCTTGCAACTTTTCGGAGAATCTGACCCTCTTCCACGGACTGGAGGTGTCATGATTGCAGCCTCGATCCGTACGCTCCTCTGCGCCGCGCTGAGCGTCGCCCTGCCCACGGCGCTATCGGCGCAGCCGCGCGCGCCCGATCAGACCGGCACCGGCGGCGGGCCGACCTCGACGATCACGGCGCCGAACACCAACAGCCTCGGCGTGACCAAGCCCCCGGGCACGTCGCTGGGACCGGGCGAGGTCCCGTCGCGGCGGGAGCAGCGCCGTGAGCGGGCCCTGACCGACAAGATCGAGGACAGCGTCTGCGAAGGTTGCAACTGAGCGTGGAACCGCGCGGCGCCCCGCCGCCGAGGCGGGCCGCGATGTCACGGAAGCGTCAGAAAACAACGCCACACCCGCGGCACAGCTTGCGCTTGGAGCCGCCGTGCCGGATGCGGACCGGACCTTGCGCCGACTTGTGACCGTTTCGCACCCGAGACCGCTTCGTGATTTTCATCCACCAGCCCGCAACCGGCGCCGGATCCTCGCTGCTTGAGCGCCGAATCGTCGACCTTCAGGACACGATCCCCGAGGACACCGTCTGGCTCGACCTGATCCGCCCGAGCCGCGAGGAGGAACTCAAGGTCGAGGCCTTCGCGGGCATCGAGGTGCCGACGCGCGAGGAGATGAAGGACATCGAGCCGTCGGAGCTGCTCTATGTCGAGGAGGGCGCCCGCTACATGACCGGGCGCGTGCTCTCGAAGGTCAGCGACGCCGAGGAGCCGGGACTGGCCGGCATCACCTTCATCCTGCGCGGCAGCCGGCTCGTGACCGTGCGCTACGAGGAGCCCCAAGCCTTCCGGATGTACACCCAGCGGGCCGGCCGCACGACGGGCAACGGCAGCGCCTCCGCCGTCTCCGGCGAGACCATCCTGGCCGGGCTGATCGAGGCGGTGATCGACCGGGCGGCGGACGTGCTCCAGCTCCAGGGCGAGCGTATCGACCGCCTGTCGGGCAAGATCTTCGAAGTGCAGGCCGATCCCTCCGCCCGCAACACCGCCCTGCAGGACACGTTGCGGGCGCTCGGGCGCCACGGTGATCTGATCTCGAAGCAGCGCGAGAGCCTGGTCTCGATGGAGCGGATCCTGTTGTCGCTGTCGGCGACCTATCGGACCAACAAGGCACCCCGCGACCTGCGGGAGGATGTGCGCTCGACCCTGCGCGATCTTCAGTCGCTGGAGGAGCACGCCACGTTCCTCTCCACGAAAATTCAATTCCTGCTCGATGCGACACTCGGCTTGGTCAACCTGGAACAGAACAACATCATCAAGCTGTTCTCGGTCATGGCCGTGGTCTTCATGCCGCCCACGCTGATCGCCTCGATCTACGGCATGAATTTTAAGTCCATGCCGGAACTAGAACTCCCGTATGGTTACCCGATGGCGGTAGTCATGATGTTCGTGGCGGCGATCCTGCCCTACGTTTTCTTCCGTTGGAAGAAGTGGCTCTAGTCGTCAATATTTATAGTCGCGCAGCAGAACGTTAAGACCTCTCGTAGAGATGCTGGAGCCTGGAAGCGCGGCCTGTCCGCGACGACGGAAGCTCCGATGCGATTCTCCCTGAAGACGATCCTCTCCGGGGCCATCGGCCTGCTCGCCCTCGCGGCCGCGGGCCAGGGTGTCGTCAGCGTCATGCGACTGACCGAGATCGAGCGGGACGCCAAGACCGTCTCGCAGGTCTGGCTGCCCGCCCAGAATCAGGCCGAGGCGATCGGCATGGCGGTGCGCGACGTGCGGCTGAAGCTCTACAAGCTGGTGGCGGGCTCGCCGGATTTCGCGACCCTCGACAAGAACCAGACGGCGCTGACCGACGGCCTCGGGGCGCTCTCCGAGCTGCGCCAGGCCTATC
Source organism: Methylobacterium sp. GXF4 (assembly GCF_000272495.1). Taxonomy (NCBI): domain Bacteria; kingdom Pseudomonadati; phylum Pseudomonadota; class Alphaproteobacteria; order Hyphomicrobiales; family Methylobacteriaceae; genus Methylobacterium; species Methylobacterium sp. GXF4. Next base: position 50,090 of record NZ_AKFK01000075.1, read on the forward strand.
AGGACCGCCTGTCGACCCCGCGGCAGCGGGACACCTACGAGCGCTTCACCGGCGCCTGGAACGCCTACCAGAACATCCAGCTCCAGGTGGTCGAGCTGATGATCGCCGGCGACACGAGCGGCGCCCTCAAGCTGGTCCTGGATCCGGAGACCGGCGCCCAGAACGAGGCGGCGGTCGCCAGCCTCACCGAGGCGATCGATCTGGCCCGGTCGCAGACCGACGCGAACGTCATGGCCACCGCCGACAACGCGACCTCGGCCAAGCTCACCGCCCTGGTCGCCACCGCGGTGGCGCTGGCGGTCGCGGCCGCCGCGATGCTGTTCGCCCTGTTCGGCATCGCCCGCCCGATCCAGCGGATGACCGGCGCCATGGGCCGCCTGGCCGAGGGCGACGCGACCGTGGCGATCCCCGGCACCGGCCGCCGGGACGAGATCGGCGCCATGGCGGCGGCCGTGCAGGTGTTCAAGGACAACCTGATCCACACCCGCGCGCTGGAAGAGGAGACGGCGCTCGCCCGGGCCGGGGCCGAGGCGCAGCGGCGGCGCGCCGTCCAGGAGATGGCCGACGGATTCGAGGCCGCGATCGGCGGCGTGCTGGCCGCGGTGACGGAGGCGGCCCTCGACCTTCGGGCCAATGCCGAGGCGATGACCAGCACGGCGACCCGCACGGCCGAGCGCTCGGCCGCGGTTGCGAGCGCCGCGCAGGAGGCGGCCGCCCATGTCGGCACGGTGGCGGTGGCGGCCGAGGAACTCGGCGCCTCGGTCCAGGAGATCGGCCGGCAGGTCGACGGTTCCGCCGATCTCGCCCGGGGCGCGGTGGATCAGGCCGGCCGGACCGCGGGCTTGGTCCAGGAGCTGAGCGAGGCCGCCGGCCGGATCGGCGACGTGGTCCGTCTGATCTCCGACATCGCCGGGCAGACGAACCTGCTGGCGCTGAACGCGACGATCGAGGCTGCGCGGGCCGGCGAGGCGGGCCGGGGCTTCGCCGTGGTGGCCTCCGAGGTGAAGGCGCTCGCCGAGCAGACCGCCAAGGCGACCGACGAGATCACCGGACAGGTCGGCCGGATCCAGGGCGCGACCGGCCAGACCGTGGGCGCCATCGACGGCATCACCGGCCGGATCCGCGAGATCGATGGGGTGGCGACCTCGATCGCGGCCGCCGTGGAGCAGCAGGGCGCGGCGACCCAGGAGATCGCCCGCAACATCGCCGACGCGGCCGCCGGGACCGGTTCGGTCACCGGTACGATCGACGCGGTGGCCCGGGCCGCCGAGGAGACCGGCTCGGCCGCCACCAGGATGCTCGCCTCGGCCGAGAGCCTCTCGGCCCAGTCCGAGGCCCTGCGCCGGGAGATCGGCGACTTCCTGCAGACAGTGCGCGCGGCCTGAGCCCGGTGCGGCCGGTCAGGCCACCGCGGCGAGGTGCTTGACCTCGGCGCGGGCGACTACCTTGCCGACCGGCGCGGCCTTGCCGCCGTCGTCCTTGTCGGCGGCCAGGATCGGCGGCATCACCCAGCGGCCGGCCTCGAGTTCGGCGATCCGGCCGTTGATCTCGCGGATCACGTAGCGCGAGAACGGGTAGACGTGCAGGTAGATCACCATGTTGGTGACCACCGCCTCCAGGGCCGCCGGATTGTGGCGGGCGGTCTGGAGGAACGCGCCCCAGAAATGCTTGGCCAGCTCCGGCCGCCGCACGGTCATCCGCCAGCAGATCCGGAGCAGCGACCCCAGATCGCGGGCAACGTGGCGCCAGTTGACTTTGTGCGCGGCGAATTTCGGGCGCTTCACCCGGCGTCCGATCTCGCGGATGCGGGCGAAGAAGTTCGGCGGATCGTAGATCTCGGCCAGCACGTCCCGGTAATCGGCCAGCACGTCCTGCTGCGGGCGCAGGGTCACGAAGTTGAGCCCTTGCGTGCAATGGTCACCCTGCTCGGCGGTGGTGTAGGCAAAGTTCTCGAACAGGCGGCCCTCCTTGCGCAGGCGGCGCGAGAGCTGCGTGTTCGGCATCGCGTAGAGCAGGCCGACCATCGCGATCGGGATGCCGGTCTGGCTGATGCACAGGGACATCGCCTTGGCTATGCTGTCCTTCTCGGTGTCGAAGCCGACGATGAACCCGGCCGTGACGAACATGCCGTGCTCGTAGAGCTTGTGCACGCTGTCGGCGATCGAGCGCTTGGTGTTCTGCTTCTTCTGGGTCTGGATCAGCGTCGCCTCGTCGGGCGTCTCGATCCCGGTGAACAGGGCGAAGAAATTCGCGTCCCGCATCATCCCGAGCAGCTCGTCGTCGTCCGCGAGGTTCAGCGAGGCCTCGGTGGAGAACTTGAACGGGTAGCCGTGCGCCTCCTGCCACTTGATCAGGTGCGGCAGGAACAGCTTGATCGCCTTCTTGTTGCCGATCAGGTTGTCGTCGACGAAGTCGACATGGCCGCGGTAGCCGAGGCCGTAGAGCCGGTCGAGCTCGGCCAGCATCTGCGGCGTGGTCTTGGTCCGCGGCGCGCGACCGTAGAGTTCGATGATGTCGCAGAACTCGCAGGTGAACGGGCAGCCGCGCGAGAACTGGACGCCGATATACAGGTAGTGGCTGAAGGTCAGGAGCTCGAAGCGCGGGATCGGGCTGGTGGTGACGTCCGCCTTGAACTTCTCCGCCGTGAACCGGCCGCGGCGGGCGCCGGATTCCCAGGCCTCCACGAAGGTGGCGAGGATGCCCTCGGCCTCGCCCAGCACGAGGAAATCGGCCTTGTCGTAGATCTCCGGGGTCGAGGTCGGCGCCGGGCCGCCGACGCAGACCGGGACGCCGAGCGCCGCGCACCGGTCGATCACGACCAGGCAATCCGGCTCCTGGGGCAGCATGCCGCCGGTCATCACCAGGTCGGCCGCCAGGATCTGCGCGTCGGTGAGGTCCTCGCAATTGCGGTTGACCAGGGTCACCTGCCAGGCCGGGGGCAGCATCGCGGCGAGCGTGATCAGGCCCAGCGGCGGCGCGGGTGCGCGGGCGCCCTGCAGCTCCATGGCTTCCTTGAAGTTCCACATCGAGTTTTCGTAGAACTTGGGGAATACCATCAGCACGCGCGGGGCCATATTCGCATCCGACATGCTTGTTTTCCTCGTCGCCCATAAGTGAGCCGGCTCAAACACCGTAGAGCCGAGCACACGATTACGGTCCAACCTGCGGGGCAATTAAGGCCGTTTTTCGCTCCCGAAGTGCGCCAAACCGGTTTCCGGCGCGGTCAGGGCCCGACGCGGAAGCGCTCCGGCTGGGTGCCGTCGGCATCGGTGAAGCCGTAGATCCGGGCCAGATCGCCCGCATGCAGCACCGCGCCGGCCCGGGCGGCGACGTTTGGATCGGCGGCCAGCGCGGCGAGCGCCCGGCCGGCGTAGAGCGGCCCCTCGGTGGCCTGCGCGTCCTGCCCGAGATCGCGCGCCCGCTCGGTGGCGACGAAGCCCGGCGAGAGGCCGAGCGCGGTCACGCCGTAGGGCGCGAGTTCCCGCCCGAAGGCCAGCGCCAGCCGGTTGGTGGCGGCCTTGGCGGAATCGTAGAACAGGTCGCCGAGGTAATCCTCGGTCCCGAACGAGACCAGGGCGATCAGGCCGGACCGCGCCGCCACCATGGACGGCGCGACCGCGCGGGCGAGCAGCAGCGCCGGAAGCGGCCCGGCCTGCAGGAAGCCGAGATACGGCTCGGCCGAGCGGCGCCAGAACGGCGTGCCCCAGCCGGCCCCGTCCGGGTAGCGCTCGCCGTCATAGCCCTCGTTGCCGCCCCAGACGCTGCAGGCCGCGACGTCGATCCGCCCGAACCGGCGCAGCACCCAATGGACCAGCGAATCCGTGGCCCGCTCGGAGCGGTGGTCGCAGAGGTAATGGTGGCCGCGCCCCCCAGCCGCGTCGACCAGGCGGGCGGTGTCCTCGATCGATTCCGGCCGCATCTCGGTGCGCGGGCCGGTCTCGCTGGAGCGAGCGGTGACGATCACGGTCGCCCCGGCCTCGCCGAGCGCCCGGGCCAGGCCCCGCCCGACCCCCCGGGAGGCGCCGGCCACCAGGCAGATTTTTTGGGACAGATCGGGGGGGCTGCTCACGCCGAGGAGGCGGGTTTCGAGCGCGCCAGGAAGGCGGCGAGCCGCTCCTGGGATTCGGGCGAGCGCAGCTGCGCGTCGAAGGCCCGCGCCTCCGCCTCCAGGGCCGCCTCGACCTGGGCCTGATCGCCGCGGATCAGCGCCCGGGACGCGGCCAGGGCGCCTCGCGGCAGGGCTGCGAGCTTGGCCGCCTGGGCAATGGCCTGGTCCAGCAGCATGTCGGCCGGCAGCACGGCATTGACGAGGCCCAGGGCCAGCGCCTCGTCGGCGTCGAGGGGCCGCGACAGGAGCAGCAGCTCCGTCGCCTTGAGCCGCCCGACCCGCAGGGGCAGCAGGTAGCTCGACGCCGCCTCGGGCACGAGGCCGAGCTCCACGAAGGGCATGCGCAGCCGCGCCGCCGGGCTGGCATAGACGAGGTCGCAATGCAGGCTCAGCGTCGCCCCGATGCCGACCGCGATCCCGTCGATCGCCGCGACCATCGGGGTGCGGGTCCGGGCGAGCTGGCGGATGAAGGCCAGGGCCGGCGAGGCGCTGAAGCCGCCCGCGGCGCCGCCCATGAAGTCGGCGAGGTCGTTGCCGGCGCTGAACATCCCGGGCTGCCCGGCGAAGACCACGGCACCGGTCCGGTCCGCGGCGTCGGCCCCCGCCAGGGCCGCGCGCATCGCGTCGTACATCGCCCCGGTCAGCGCGTTCTTCTTCTCCGGGCGATTCAGGGTGATCAGGCGGACGCCGCCCTCCAGATCGGTGATCGTGACGGTCTCGGCCATGTCTGCCCCCCTCAAACCGCCAGTGCCAGCGCGGCGTTGTCCGTGAAGGCGCCGCCCGCGACGACGCTCTGTTCCAGCCCGCCCGCGGCCACCAGGAGATTCTCGGCGTAGAACCGGGCCAGCGCGATCCGGGCGGCATGGTCCGGGTCGGTCTCGCCGGCCTTCAGGGCCGCGGAGGCCGCGAGCGCGCCGCGCGCCAGGCAGGCGCCGCCCAGCACGAGGCCGAACAGGCGCAGATACGGGGTCGCGCCGGCGAGCGCGGCGTTCGGGCGGTTCGAGGTCAGCGCCGCCAGCTGGTGGCTGGTCGCCCGATCGAGGTTGCCGATCCCGTCGCGCAGCCGCGCCGCCATATGGCCGAAGGCGGGATCGCCCGCCTTGAGCAGGCCCTCCGCGGCCCGGCGCATCCAGGCGATCTGCGACCGGGCTGTGGCGCCGCCGTTGAGCGGCAGCTTGCGGGCGGTGAGGTCGATGGCCTGGATGCCGTTGGTGCCCTCGTAGATGCCGAGGATGCGGGCATCGCGCATCAGCTGGGCCGCCCCGGTCTCCTCGACGAAGCCCATGCCGCCATGGACCTGCACGCCGAGCGAGGTCACCTCGTTGGCGAGATCCGTGGAGAACGCCTTGGCCACCGGGGTCAGCAGGGAGGCGCGGTCGAGGGCGCCCTGCCCGTCCGGCCCCCGGGACGCGTCGAGGGCGGCCGCCGTGAGGTAGCAGATGCCGCGCGCGGCCGCCGTATAGGCCTTCATGGTCAGCAGCATGCGCTGCACGTCCGGATGCGCGACGATCGAGCTCGTCGCCTCGGCGGCCCCGACCGCCCGGCCCTGCCGGCGTTCCTGCGCGTAGGCCAGCGCCCGCTGGGTCGCGGCCTCGGCGACGCCGACCCCCTGCAGGCCGACATTGAGCCGGGCCGCGTTCATCATCGTGAACATGCAGGCCAGCCCCTTGTTCTCCTGGCCGATCAGCCAGCCGACGGCGCCGCCCTGGTCGCCGAAGGCCATCGAGCAGGTCGGGGAGGCGTGGATGCCGAGCTTGTGCTCGATGCCGGAGCAGCGCAGGTCGTTGGCGGTCCCGTCGGGCAGGACCTTCGGCACCAGGAACAGCGAGATGCCGCGGGTGCCGGCGGGCGCATCGGGCAGGCGCGCCAGCACGAGGTGGACGATGTTGTCCGCCAGATCATGCTCGCCGTAGGTGATGTAGATCTTGGAGCCGGTGATCCGGTAGGTGCCGTCGCCGGCGCGCTCGGCGCGGCTGCGCAGCAGGGCGAGGTCCGAGCCCGCCTGCGGCTCGGTCAGGTTCATGGTGGCGGGCCATTCGCCGGTGACGAGTTTTTCGAGGTAGCGCGCTTTCAAGTCGTCGGAGCCGTGGGCGGCGAGCGCCTCGATGCCGCCCTGGGTCAGAAGCGGACAGAGGCCGAAGGCGAGGTTGGCGCCGTTCCACATCTCGGTGCAGGCGGCCTCGATCAGCTTCGGCAGGCCCTGGCCGCCATGGTCGGATTCGGCCGAGAGGCCGTTCCAGCCGCCTTCGGTGAAGGTGCGATAGGCCTCGCGCCAGCCGGGGGGCGTGGTGACGCGCCCGTCCGCGAACGTGGTGCCGTGCCGGTCGCCGACCCGGTTCAGCGGCGCGAGCACCCCGGCGGCGATCCGTCCGGCCTCGGTGAGGATCGCCTCGGCGTCTTCGGGCTCGACCCCGTCCAGCCCGGTCACGTGCCGGAGGGTGAACAGCATCTCGGGAACGGGGGCGCGGTAGCTCATCGGGTGGTCGCTCCTCTCGGCCCGCCCGCTCGTTCGGCCCGGGGCGGGTTTGACCGCGCCCGGGCACCGGGGCTACGGCGGCCCCAGGATAGGCGCGCGACGGGCGCGCCGCCATCACTTCGCGCGACGGCTTCCCGCATGAACGATCCCGGGTCAACGGTCCCGGCCGCGACCCGGCGGCTCGATCCCGACGCGGCCGGCCTGGCGCAGGCCGCCGCGCTGCTGCGGGCCGGCGCGCTCGTGGCCTTCCCCACCGAGACGGTCTACGGGCTCGGCGCCGACGCCACCGACCCCGCCGCGGTGGCGCGGATCTTCGCCGCCAAGGAGCGGCCGCGCTTCAACCCGCTGATCGCCCACCTGGCCGACAGGGACGCCGCTCGCGCCGAGGGCAGCTTCGACGCGGCCGCCGGTCGCCTCGCCGAGGCGTTCTGGCCGGGCCCCCTGACCCTGGTCGTCCCGGCCCATGCGGGCACCCGCGTTTGCGATCTGGCCCGGGCCGGGCTGCCCAGCGTCGCCCTGCGGGTCCCCGGGCATCCGGTCGCCCGCGCCCTGCTGGAGGCCGTCGGCCGGCCGGTGGCGGCGCCCTCGGCCAACCGGTCGGGCCGGGTCAGCCCGACCCGGGCCGAGCACGTCCTCGACGACCTCGCCGGGCGGATCGCCGGGCTGCTCGACGGCGGCGACACGCCGGTGGGGGTCGAATCGACGGTGGTGGCCTGCCTGGGCGGGCCGCCACGCCTGCTGCGGCCGGGCGGGATCACCCGGGCGGCGCTCGGCGGGGTCCTGGGCTTCGACCCCGCCGCCCCCGAGGCGGCCGATGCCGACAAGCCAGCCGGCCCCGGCATGCTCGCCTCGCATTACGCTCCCCGGGCGCGGGTGCGGCTCGACGTGGAGCGCGTCGAGCCCGGCGAGGCGCTGCTGCTGTTCGGGGGCGGACGGCCCGAGGGTTACGAGGGGGCGCGGGCGGTGCTGAACTTGAGCCCGGCGGGCGATCCGGCCGAGGCGGCGTCCCGCCTGTTCGGGGCGTTGCGCGATCTCGACGCGTCCGGGGCCGCCACGATCGCGGTCGTGCCGATCCGAGCGGAGGGCCTGGGCGAGGCGATTCGGGACCGTCTAGCCCGAGCGGCCGCCCCGCGCTGACAGAAAAGTATTTTTATCATCGCCGTGGAACAGATCCCGGCATGGATCGTTCATTGATCACGAAGGCCTTCTCAGCCCCCAAATGGCCTTTTTCCTTCAAGGCTCGGAGCAATCCGAGCCTTTTTTCTTGTCTTGCGCCGTCCCGAGCTGCGCTGCGACCGGGACGGCCCTCGTTGGCGGATGGCGCGCCGGATCAGGCGAGCTTGGCCGCGATCCCGGCGACATGGCGGCCCTGGAACCGGGCGCCGTCCAGCTCGACCGCGCTCGGCTGGCGCGAGCCGTCGCCATCCGCGATCGTGCTGGCGCCGTAGGGCGTGTTGCCCTTCACCGCCTCGACGCCCGTCTGGCCCGGGAAGGCGTAGGGCAGGCCGACCACCACCATGCCGTGGTGGAACAGCACCGTGTGGAAGCTCGTCAGCGTCGTCTCCTGGCCGCCATGCTGGGAGGCCGTGGAGGTGAAGACCGAGCCGACCTTGCCGGTCAGGGCGCCCTTCATCCACAGGCCGCCGGTCTGGTCGATGAACTGCTTCATCTGCGAGGCCATGTTGCCGTAGCGGGTCGGCGTGCCGAAGATGATGGCGTCGTACTGGGGCAGCTCATCCACGGTGGCGATCGGCGCGGCCTGATCGAGCTTGAAGTGATTCTGCCGGGCGACCTCCTCGGGCACCAGCTCCGGCACGCGCTTGACCACGGCCTCGGCCCCGGCCTCGCGGGCGCCCTCGGCGACGGCATAGGCCATCTGCTCCACATGTCCGTAGGTCGAGTAGTACAGCACCAGAACCTTGGCCATCGCGCGATCTCCCGTCTCGGGTTGCGGAATGCCGCCGGGCTTCCCCGACGGCACGATCGCCTTTCCATCGCGCGTTTTGTGCTTTGCAAAAATGCCCTTCGGCGCAAGAGTGCGCTTGCAGCCATGCAAGAGAGTTCGCGTGTCGCTCGATTGGGACGAGTTCCGCTTCGTGAAGGCGGTCGCCGACCGAGGCGGCCTGACCGCGGCTGCGGCGCAGCTCGGCATCAACCATTCCACGGCGTTCCGGCGCCTCGGATCGATCGAGGCCCGGCTCGATGTGCGCCTGTTCGAGCGCCTGCGCACCGGCTACGTGCCGACCCCGGCCGGGCTGGCGATGATCGAGGCGGCGGCCCGGATCGAGACCGACGTCGCGAGCTTCTCCCGGACGGTCGCCGGCCAGGATCAGACGCCGTCGGGCGAGTTGCGCGTGACCGCGCCGGTCAATCTCGCCTCCACTCTGTTGATGCCGATCCTCGCATCCTTCTGCGACCGCTATCCGCAGATCCGCCTCGACCTGATCCTGGCCGAGGAGGCGCTGAACCTGTCGCGCCGGGACGCCGACGTGGCGATCCGCGCCAGCCGGAACCCGAGCGAGACGCTGGTTGGGCGACGCCTGACCGGGATCGCCTGGGCTGTCTACGGGCAGGCCGGGCAGACCTACGGGGACCTCGCCGACGCGTACTGGGTGGTCCCCGGTTCGGCGGTCGCGGCCTCCCTGTTCACGCCGTTCGTCGCGGCGCGTGCGCCCGTCGAGCGGGTGCGGCTGCGGATCAACACGGTGACGGGCTTGACCGCCGCGGTGGCGGCGGGGATCGGGATCGGCCCGCTGCCCTGCTTCGAGGGCGATGCCGACCCGACGCTGCGCCGGCTGTCGGGCCCGCATCCGGAGATCGGCGCCGACCTGTGGATGCTGACGCATCCCGACCTGCGCCATGCCGGGCGGGTGCGGGCCTTCATGGATCACCTGGCCGAGGCGATCCTGCCCCTGCGGCCGCGCTTCGAGGGCCGGTAGCCGCATTCAGGCGCGGACCTCGACCACCTCGACCTCGTTGCCGTTGACCTCGACGACGTCGCCGACGCTCTTGCCGGTGATCGCCCGAGCCAGGGGTGCCACGTAGGATATCGTGCCCTTGTGCGGGTCGGCCTCATCCTCGCCGACGATGCGGAAGGTCTGGCGGGTCTCCTTGCCGGATTCGTCCTCGCGCAGGATCGTGACGGTGGAACCGAAATGCACGGTGTCGCCGCTCATCGGCTCGACCACCTGGGCGGTGTTCTTGCGCGCCAGCCAGTAGCGCAGGTCCCGGCCGATCCGGGAATCCTCCGCCTTGTCGGCGTGGTCCAGGGTGGACAGTTCCTTCTCCAGGCGCGCGACCTCGGCCTCGATCTGCGCCAGCCCTTCCGGGGTGACGAAGTTCGCGTGCGGCGAGATTGGACGATCGGGCAGGTTCTCGAAGGCTTCCCCACCTTCGGTCTCTTTGACGAATGCGACGCTCATAAGGAATGCAATGCGGCAGGAACGGCGGAGGTTCCAGCCGGCACCGCCCGCGTCTCTGCGAAGACATCGGGCGCGATCCGTCGAAGACGGCGAAGGCTTGGCGTTCCGCGACGCGCGACATTCGTGCACAAGGCCGGCTCTTCGAAGGATCTCCGGAGCAGCCGATGTCGTCCCCACCCTTTTCCGAGGCCATCGCAGCCAACCGCAAGGCCTGGGATGCTTCCGCTCCGCTTCACCGGGCGGATCCCACCTGGGATCGACTGACCCGTCACTTTGCCAGCAACCCGAATTTCTCCTGGTTCGACCCGCCGATGCAGGCTGCCCTGCAGGCGATCGGGCTCGCGGGCAAGACGGTGGCCCATCTCTGCTGCAACAACGGCCGGGAGACCGTGTCGCTGATGAATCTCGGCGCCCGGGCGGCGGTGGGGTTCGACCAGTCGGAGGCGTTCCTGGACCAGGCCCGGGAGCTGGCCCGGATCGCCGGGCGCGCCTGCCAGTTCGTCGCCGGCGACGTGCACGCCATCGACCCGCACTACGACGCCAGCTTCGACCTCGTGGTAATCACGATCGGCGTGTTCGGCTGGATGCCGGACCTCGCCCGGTTCATGGCGGTTCCCGCGCGGCTGCTGCGCCCGGGCGGCCGGATCCTCATCCACGAGGAGCACCCGATCGCGAACGTGTTCGAGCCGAAACAGGAGCCGGCGCTCCTCGTCCGGCACTCCTACTTCCGCGACGCGCCCTTCGTGGGCGAGACCGCCATCGTGTACGGGGACGGCCCGGCACCGGAGGTCGGGCCGCATTACTGGTACGTGCATCCGATGAGCCGTGTGATCGAGAGCCTGATCGGCGCGGGGCTCGCGATCGAGCGGTTCCAGGAATTCCCGGACAACATCAGCACCACCGCCGACGAGCCCCTTTCGGCCGGCCGGCTGCTGCCGCTGAGCTACCTGCTCCAGGCCCGGAAAGGGCCGGAGCATCGAGCGCTCTAGCCGACCTCCACAACGGTGCGGCCCCGGATCCGGCCAGCCAGGATCTCCGGGCCGAGCCGGCCGACCTCCTCCAGGCGGACCCGGCTGGTCATGCGGGCGAGCGTGTCGAGATCGAGTTCCCGGGCGAGGCGCGCCCAGGCCTCGCGGCGCTTGGGCTGCGGGGTGGTGACACTGTTGATCCCGAGCAGCGAGACGCCGCGCAGGATGAACGGCGCCACGGAGGTCGGCAGGTCCATGCCCTGGGCCAGCCCGCAGGCCGCCACCGCGCCGTCGGACCGGGTCTGCGCCAGCACGTTGGCCAGGGTGGTCGAGCCCACCGCGTCGATGCCGGCCGCCCAGCGCTCCTTGCCCAGCGGCTTGCCGGGCTTGGACAACTCCGCCCGGTCGAGGATCTCGGCCGCGCCGAGGCTCTTGAGGTAGCCGGCCTCGCCGTCCCGGCCCGTGGAGGCGATCACGTGCCAGCCGGCCCGGGCCAGCAGCGCCACCGCCACCGAGCCGACGCCGCCGGACGCCCCGGTGACGATCGCGGGCCCCTGCGCCGGCGTCAGCCCGTGCGCGTCGAGGGCCATCCGGGACAGCATCGCGGTGTAGCCCGCCGTGCCGATCGCCATGGCCTGTTCGGCGGTCAGCCCCTCGGGGAGCGGCACCAGCCAGTCGCCCTTGACCCGGGCGCGCTCAGCGTAGGCGCCCAGATGCGTTTCGCCGACGCCCCAGCCGGTGAGCACGACCGCGTCGCCGGGCTTGTAATCCGGGTGATCCGAGGCCTCGACGATCCCGGAGAAATCGATGCCGGGGATCATCGGGAAGCGGCGCACCACGGGCGAGGTGCCGGTGAGCGCGAGCCCGTCCTTGTAGTTCAGGGTCGAGTGCGTCACCCGGACCGTGACGTCGCCCTCCATCAGGTCGGCATCGTCGAAATCCCGGAGGGCGAGGCTCTGCCCGGCCTCGCCCTTGTCGACCACCCAGGCCTTGAACGTCCCCATCACCACCTCCCATGCATGCGCCGTGAGGTGTCGCCGGGACGTCCGGAATCAAGCCGGCCGGATCAGTAGCCGTCGTACCGGCTGCCGGTGGAGAAGCCGAGGCCGACGCCGATATCGGCCGAGCTGGCGCCCGTGATGCCGACGGCGTCCGGGATCGACCCGACCAGGGGCCCGCCATAGGACGCGGCGCGGTAGCCGCCGCCATAGCCGCCGCCGACCGGCACCCAGCCGGCGCGGGCCGGCGCCACCAGGACGCGCCGGGAGACGGTGGCGTATTCCGGCGGGATGGTCTCGGGGATCGACTGGGCGGGCCGAACCAGCACGGTCCGGGTGCGCAGGGCGAAGCGCGGCGGCGTGGTGACCCAGCAGCCGATCAGCTCGCCGCCGGGACCGCGGCTCGTCTGCCAGACGCGACCGCCGGGCGAGACCATCACGCGCTCGGACACGGTGTCGTAGACCGGCGGCGTGGTGCGGTAGACCGTGCGCGGCGGCCGCACCAGCACGTTCTCCTGCACCGTGTCGTAGACCGGCGGGGACGTGACGTGGCGGTAGCATTCGGAGCCGTAGCAACCGCCGGCCTGCGCGGGGGCGGCGAACAGCAGGCCGCCGAAGGCGGCGGCGAGAAGGGTGGAGCGTGCGACCGGCGCGGTCATGGAGGTCCTCTGGTACGCGGTACGGGCGAGATGCTGCGCAAAGGCGGCGCTCGTCTCGACGCACTACAGGCCAGACTCGTTGCCCGGTTCGCAAGCAGAGTTCAAAAGGAAGGTAAAATTAACCCTCGGTTTGGACTGCTTAGCGATCGACTACCTAGGTAAGATTCTATCGAACAGCGTTACCATTCCTTAGTGCCGGTCGCGAAGGCGGCGCTTCGGGGTCCGACAGGGACTCGGAGGGCCCTGATCGGCGCCTCTCCAACCCGCCCCCTCATCCTGAGGTGCCCGGGGATCGAAGATCGCCGGGCCTCGAAGGAGCTCTCCAGAGAGCGCCGTGATCCCTGGAGGACCCCTTCGAGGCCTCCGCTACTCTCCGGCGCCTCAGGATGAGGGCGAGAGTGGGAGAGATCGGTCGAACAGACCCTCAGGTCTGCCCGGGCTTGAGCTGGTAGAAGATGTGCCGCCCGATCACATCCATCTTGCGCAGGCGGCGCGCCCAGCCCGGCCGCACGTAGTCGGCGTGGTAGTGGGTGGCGGCGCCGACCTCGGCCAGGTAGGTCCGGCCCTCGATCACCGAGCGGGCGATCCGGGTCGCCGATTCCCAGGCGCCGGCATCGGTGATGCGCAGGGACTTGCCCTCGCAGGCGAAGGAGAACTGGCAGCCCATGTAATGGTGCCGGTTCTGGTAGACGACGCCGCAGACGCTGCTCGGATAGAGGCCGCTCTTCACGCGGTTGAGCACCACCTGGGCGACGGCGGCCCGGCCGGCCTCGGATTCGCTGCGGGCCTCGAAATACACCGCTTCCGACAGGCAGCGCTGCTCCTTGTCGAGGGATTCCGGATCGATCAGGTCGGCGTAGCGCCGGCGGGCATCCTCGGGGACCGATTGCAGGATCTCCGGGCGATCGGGACGGATCGCGAAATCGGGCAGCGCCAGGCTCGCGGCCGCCACCTCGATCGGGATCGCGTCGGCCGGCGCGGGCGTGGTCGAGGACAGGGCCACGGCCCGGGGCACGGGCGGGGTCGAGCCGTCGAAGCGGCGCTCGGTCTCGCCATCCTCGGTGAGGTCGGCACTGCCCTCCCCCGTGGAGGCGGCGCTGCCGGACCCCGTGGTCAGGCCGAGATCGGGCACCGGCACGAAGCCGGCCTCCGGCTCGGCCTCGGGATCCCAGACCGCCGAGCCCGCGCTCAGCACGCCGCTGACGCTGCCGGTGACGTCGCCGAACACCAGGGCGGCGCCGGTCTCGCGCAACGCGGCGGCACGGCGGGCGAAGCTCGCGGCCGGCGGCTGGGACGGGTCCCCCTTGCCGTCCCGCTGTACCACCGGGAAGACGTGCGCGCCGGTCTTGAGCACCGCCTGGAGCGGCTCGTCGGCGCTGCGCCGCAGGGCGGATCCGATCAGCGCCGTGCCGGGCGGCAGGGCCGGGACCGTGAAGGCGTCGATCGCCCCGAGCCGGCTCGAGCCGATGGCGTTCTCGGTCCCGGCATCGGCCGTGAACGAGACCAGCAGGCCGAGCCCCGCCAGCCAGGGCGTGAAGGCGGCCGAGAGCCAGCGCAGGCTCGATTCCCGTCGTCCTCGTCTCGCACGCACGGCTTCAGACCCGTTCCGACCAACCCATCCGCGATCCTGCGCGCCGAAGACGGCGGTTCCGGTGCGGCCCGGGATTTATCGGCCGGTATGGTTGAGGTCGGGTTAAGCGCGGCCGCGCGGCCACGTCCGAACCGGGACGGTGCTCTCGCTCCAGCGGTTTTCAGCTGTCCGGCGATTCGAGGCGGGGCGCCCAATCCTCGACCACGCCGCGTTCGAGACGCCGCCGGGCGAGCGCCCGCCAGGAGGGGGACAGCGCCTCGAGCGCCGCGATCCCCGCGAGGGCATCCCGATCCAGCCGGTCCACGTAGAAGGCCCGCAGGAGCCGGGCGAGCGGCCATGCCGGGTGGGGCCGTTCCACCAGGCGCAGGCGGTCGCCCGCCGCGATCGTCCCCGGCTCGACCACGCGGTAATACCAGCCGGTCCGCCCGCTCGCCTGGACCCGGCGGGCCATGTCGGCGGCGGCGAACCGGTGATTGAGCTTCCAGCAGGGCTGCCGGGCCTGGCTGACCTGCAGCAGGGCCGAGCCGGCGCGCCACAGGTCGCCGACGCAGATATCATGCTCGGTCAGGCCCAGGGTCGAGAGATTCTCGCCGAAGGCGCCGGGCCGCGCGAGGAGGGATGGGTCGGCCTCCGGCACGTCCCGCCGCCAACCGGCGTAATGATCGAACGCGTAATGGTGCACGGCCTTCTCGGGGCCGCCGTGATGGCGGAGATCCGCCTGCGCGTCGCCGGCGAGCCCGTTGAGGCCGACCGCGACCGGGTGGAGGCAGGGCGTCTTGGCGATGCCGCTGCTTGAGCCCGACAGGCCGAGCGGGGCGACCGGCCCGACCAGCACCGCGTCGATCGCGACCTCCGTCACGGCGTCGGTCATGTGAGCCCGCCCAGCCATTCGGCGAGGCAGCGCCGGCCCGCCTCGGCGGCGCCCGGGCCGAGCCGGCGCGCATCCGCCCGCAGGGCCGGCACCGACGCGCCCGGCGTCGCCGCAATCTCGACCGCGTGGCCGATCAGCCAACGCTCGAAACCCTGCCCGTCCGCCTCCGGGTGGAACTGGAAGCCCAGCGCGTGCCGGCCGAGCGCGAAGGCCTGGTTCGGGCAGAGCGCCGTCGCCGCCAGACGCTCGGCGCCGGGCGGTAGATCGAAGGCGTCGCCGTGCCAGTGCAGCACGGGCACATGGTCGAGATGCCGCAACGGGCCGGCGCGGCCGCGATCGGTCAGCGCCACCGGCGCCCAGCCGATCTCCTTGCCCGGGCCGGGGGCGACCCGGGCCCCGAGGGCGGCGGCCATGAGCTGCGCGCCGAGGCAGATCCCGAGGGTCGGTGCGCCGGCGGCGAGCCGGACCCGCAGGGCTTCCCGCTCGGCGCGCAGGAACGGGTAGATGTCATCCTGGTCGACACCGATCGGACCGCCGAGCACGACGAGGAGGTCGGCGCTGCCGGCTTGCTCGGGGGTGAGATCGTCGATCCCGGCATCCCGGTAGCGGATCGCGTAGCCGGCCTGCTCGATGCGGTCCGCGAAGGCGGCGAGATCCTCGAACGCCACGTAGCGGATGACGACGGCTTCGCGCATGGCCCCACCCGGTTCGCGACCGACCCGGAACGTCCCGACTCGGACAACCTGTTGTCCAGAGGCATAAAGGTTGCCCGTATCGGGGGCAAGCGGCATGGTCCCGCCATGTCGATCCTCGCCGGCCGCATCCGTGCCTTCCGCCACCGCCGCGGCCTGACCCTCGAAGCGCTCGCGGCCGCCGCCGGCATCCACAAGGGGCACCTGTCCCGGATCGAGCGGGGCGAGAAGGCGCCCTCGGTCGGCACCCTGGAGGCGATCGCGCAGGCGCTGGGCGCCCAGATGGCGGAGCTGTTCGGGGAATCGGCCGGGGCCGCCGACCTGATCGTGGTGCGGCGGGAAGACCGGGCGGTGGTCCAGGACCCGGCCTACGGGGTGCAGGCGCTGATACCCGGGGCCGACGGCCGGGCCGGCTCGCTCTACATCGTCGAGCCGGGGGACGCGTTCCTCACCCAGGACCGGCCGAGCCATGCCGGCCAGGAGATCGCCTACGTGCTGGAGGGCGCGGTCGAGCTGGCGGTGGCGGATCGGCTCATCACGCTGCGGGCCGGCGATTGCGCCACCTACGCGGCCGGGCTGCCGCACCGGTTGCGCCGGCTCGACGGGTGCAAGGCCGCCGTGCTGGTCTTCGTCGCCGGCTGACCGGAGCCGGCAAAAAGAAAGGGCGGCCTCACGGCCGCCCCTCCTGCGTCTGTCGCTCCCGATCCGATCACTCGGCGGCGGGGGGCAGCTCCTCGATCGGATCCGCGGCGCTGCCGGCCTGCTTCTGCTGCAGGATCATCGCGTCGCGACGGCGCGCCACGGCGCGGATGTCGGCCACCATCGAGCCCGTGCCCGCCGGGATGAGCGAGCCGACGATGACGTTCTCCTTGAGGCCTTCCAGATGGTCGACCTTGCCGTTGACCGCGGCCTCGGTGAGCACCCGGGTCGTCTCCTGGAACGAGGCCGCCGAGATGAACGACTTCGTCTGCAGCGACGCCTTGGTGATGCCGAGCAGAACCGGCACGCCCTGGATCGGCTTCTTGCCCTCGGCAAGCAGCTTCTCGTTGTACTCGGTCAGCTCCGTCCGATCGATCTGGTCACCCGCGAGGATGTCCGAATCGCCACCGTCGGTGACTTCGACCTTCTGCAGCATCTGCCGGACGATGACCTCGATGTGCTTGTCGTTGATCGACACGCCCTGCAGCCGGTAGACCTCCTGGATCTCGTTGACGAGGTAGGCCGCGAGTTCCTCCACGCCCTTGATCGCCAGGATGTCGTGCGGGGCCGGGTTTCCGTCGACGATGTAATCGCCGAGTTCCACCACGTCGCCGTCCTGCAGGTGGATGTGCTTGCCCTTCGGGATCAAGTACTCCACCGCCTCGGAGCCGTCATGCGGCGTCAGCGTGAGCCGACGCTTGTTCTTGTAGTCGCGGCCGAACGCGATGGTGCCCGACTTCTCGGCGATGATCGCCGCGTCCTTCGGGCGCCGGGCCTCGAACAGCTCCGCCACCCGCGGCAGACCGCCGGTGATGTCGCGGGTCTTGGCCGAGTCGGTCGAGACACGGGCCAGGATGTCGCCGGCATTGACCTTGGCCCCGGGATCGAAGCCGATGATGGCGTCGACCGGCAGGAAGTAACGGGCGTCCGAGCCGCGCGGCAGCTTGAGCGCCTTGCCCTCCTTGTCGACCACGACCATCGCGGGCTTCAGATCCGAGGTCCGGGCCGAGCCGCGCCAATCGACCACCACGCGCTTGGCGATGCCGGTCGATTCGTCGGTGGTCTCGGTCATGGACTGGCCGTCGACCAGATCCTCGTAGGCCACGATCCCGTCGACCTCGGTGAGGATCGGACGGGTGTAGGGGTCCCACTCGGCGATCCGCTGGCCGCGCTTGATCTTGTCGCCCTCGTCGACCCGGAGCTTGGCGCCGTATTGCAGGCGGTGGACCGCCCGCTCGACCCCGTCCGACCCGACGATCACGACCGCCACGTTCCGGCCGGTGGCGATCAGATCCCCGTCCGAGTTCTTGGCGATGGCCCGGTTGCGGATCTTGATCGTGCCCTCGAAGCTCGACTCGATGAACGACGAGTCGGCGATCTGCGCGGCGCCGCCGATGTGGAAGGTGCGCATGGTGAGCTGGGTGCCCGGCTCGCCGATCGACTGCGCCGCGATGACGCCGACCGCCTCGCCCATGTTGACGGGCGTGCCGCGGGCGAGATCGCGCCCGTAGCAGGTGGCGCAGACGCCGCTCTTGGTGGCGCAGACCAGCACGGAGCGGATCTTCACCTCCTGGATGCCCGCCGCCTGGATGGCCGGCAGGTGCCGCTCCTCGATGGTCTCGCCGGTCTTGACGATCACCGTGCCGTCGGCCGCGACCAGATCCTCGGCCGTGGCGCGGCCGAGAATGCGGGTCGCCAGCGTCGCCACGACCTGGCCGGCATCCACGATGGCGCGCATCTTGATGCCGTTGGTCGTGCCGCAATCGACCTCGCGGATCACGGCGTCCTGGGCCACGTCGACGAGGCGGCGGGTCAGGTAGCCGGAGTTCGCGGTCTTCAGGGCGGTGTCGGCGAGGCCCTTACGGGCACCGTGCGTGGAGTTGAAGTACTCCAGCACGTCCAGACCTTCCTTGAAGTTCGAGATGATCGGCGTCTCGATGATCTCGCCCGAGGGCTTGGCCATCAGGCCGCGCATGGCGGCGAGCTGCTTCATCTGGGCGGGCGAGCCACGGGCACCCGAGTGGCTCATCATGTAGATCGAGTTGACCTGCTTGTCGGCGCCGTGCTCGTCCTTCTGCACGCTCGAGATGCGGTTCATCATCTCGGCGGCCAGCTTGTCCGAGCACTTGGCCCAGGCGTCCACGACCTTGTTGTACTTCTCGCCCTGGGTGATCAGTCCGTCGTTGTACTGCTGCTCGTAGTCCTTCACGAGCGTACGCGTGGTGTCGACGATCGACCACTTGTTGTCCGGCACGACCATGTCGTCCTTGCCGAACGAGATGCCGGCCTTGAACGCGTGGTTGAAGCCGAGCGCCATGATCCGATCACAGAAGATCACCGACTCCTTCTGACCGCAGTGGCGGTAGACGGTGTCGATCATCGCCGAGATCTCCTTCTTGGTCATCAGCTTGTTGACGACGTCGAAGGGAACCTTGGCGTGCTTCGGCAGGGCGCCGGACAGGATGACCCGGCCCGGGGTGGTGTCGTAGGTCTTGGTCAGCGGCTCGCCGTCCGGGCCGATGCCGGTCCAGCGCCACTTGATCTTGGTGTGCAGCGACACGGTCTTGGCCGCGAGCGCGTGCTCGAGCTCGCCCATGTCACCGAAGACGCCCTGCATCGGGTTCTTGGCGTTGTCGGCCTTGAACTCACCCGGCGCGCCGTCGGCCACGATCGACAGGTAGTAGAGGCCGAGCACGATATCCTGCGACGGCACGATGATCGGCTGACCATTGGCCGGGTGCAGGATGTTGTTGGTCGACATCATGAGGACGCGCGCTTCCAGCTGCGCCTCGAGCGACAGCGGGACGTGCACGGCCATCTGGTCGCCGTCGAAGTCGGCGTTGAACGCGGCGCAGACCAGCGGGTGCAGCTGGATCGCCTTGCCCTCGATCAGCTTCGGCTCGAAGGCCTGGATGCCGAGGCGGTGCAGCGTCGGCGCGCGGTTCAGCATCACCGGGTGCTCGCGGATCACCTCGTCGAGGATATCCCAGACCTCCGGCTTTTCTTTCTCGACCAGTTTCTTGGCCTGCTTCACCGTCGCCGAGAAGCCCTTGGCGTCGAGGCGCGCGTAGATGAACGGCTTGAACAGCTCGAGCGCCATCTTCTTCGGCAGGCCGCACTGGTGCAGCTTCAGCTCGGGGCCGACCACGATGACCGAACGGCCCGAGTAATCGACGCGCTTGCCGAGCAGGTTCTGGCGGAACCGGCCCTGCTTGCCCTTCAGCATGTCGGCGAGCGACTTCAGCGGGCGCTTGTTGGCACCCGTGATGACGCGGCCGCGGCGGCCGTTGTCGAACAGCGCGTCGACGGCTTCCTGCAGCATCCGCTTCTCGTTGCGGATGATGATGTCGGGCGCGCGCAGCTCGATCAGCCGCTTGAGGCGGTTGTTGCGGTTGATGACGCGGCGGTAGAGGTCGTTCAGGTCGGAGGTCGCGAAGCGGCCGCCATCCAGCGGGACCAGCGGGCGCAGGTCCGGCGGGATCACCGGGACGACGGTCAGGATCATCCATTCCGGCTTGTTGCCGGACATCTGGAACGCCTCGATGATCTTGAGGCGCTTCAGCAGCTTCTTCGGCTTCAGCTCAGAGGTGGTGACCGCGATCTCCTCGCGCAGATCGTTGGCGATCTTGTCGAGGTCGAGCTCCTGCAGGATGCGCCGGATGGCCTCGGCGCCGATCATGGCGGTGAACGAATCCTCGCCGTACTCCTCCTGGGCGCGCAGGTACTCCTCCTCCGACAGGAGCTGACGCTCCTTCAGGGGGGTGAGGCCCGGCTCGATGACGCAGTAGGACTCGAAGTACAGGATGCGCTCGAGGTCCTTGAGGGCCATGTCGAGCAGCAGGCCGATGCGCGAGGGCAGCGACTTCAGGAACCAGATATGCGCGACCGGGGCGGCCAGCTCGATATGGCCCATGCGGTCGCGCCGGACGCGCGCGAGGGTGACTTCGACGCCGCACTTCTCACAGATGACGCCCTTGTACTTCATGCGCTTGTACTTGCCGCACAAGCACTCGTAATCCTTGATCGGCCCGAAGATGCGCGCGCAGAACAAGCCGTCGCGCTCGGGCTTGAAGGTCCGGTAGTTGATGGTCTCGGGCTTCTTGATCTCACCGTACGACCAGGAGAGAATCTTCTCCGGCGACGAGATTGAAATCTTGATCTGATCGAAGCTGACCGGCGTGGCCTGCTGGTTGAAAAGGTTCATGACCTCTTGGTTCATGATCCGCTCCTTGTTGACGCCGGTTGCCCCGCGCCGGGCCCCCGTGTCCTGAAAAAGATCCGGCGCCGCGCCCCGTTCGAGCGCCGCTGACCGTCGTCACCGGAGGCCCCGCCCCTCCCCGCTCGACCGTGGCGACCCGAGGCCGCCACGGGAGGTGTTCGCGACGCCGCTACTCGGCGGCGTCGGCGGGCGGCTCGAGCTGGTCGTTGGCGGCCTTCTTGGAGGACGTCAGCTCGACGTTGAGGCCGAGCGAGCGCATCTCCTTGACGAGCACGTTAAACGATTCGGGGATGCCGGCCTCGAACGTGTCGTCGCCGCGGACGATCGCCTCGTAGACCTTGGTGCGGCCGGCCACGTCGTCCGACTTCACCGTGAGCATCTCCTGTAGCGTGTAGGCCGCGCCGTAGGCCTCCAGCGCCCAGACCTCCATCTCGCCGAAGCGCTGACCGCCGAACTGCGCCTTGCCGCCCAGCGGCTGCTGGGTGACGAGCGAGTACGGGCCGATCGACCGGGCGTGGATCTTGTCGTCCACCAGGTGGTGCAGCTTCAGCATGTAGATGTAGCCCATCGTCACCTTGCGGTCGAAAGGCTCACCGGTCCGCCCGTCGTAGAGCGTCGACTGCGCCGAGCGGTCGAGGCCGGCCATCTCGAGCATCTGCTCGATGTCGGCCTCCTTGGCGCCGTTGAAGACCGGCGTGGCCATCGGCACGCCGCGACGGACGTTGTTGCCGGCCTCGGCCAGCTCCTCGTCGGTCAGGCCATCGAGCTCGCCCGGAGAGTAGATCGCCGTCATCTCCTCCCGCAGCGGGGTGATGTCCTGGGTCTTCAGATAGGCATCCACCGCCTTGGAGACCTTGCGACCCAGGCCCGCAGCCGCCCAGCCCAGATGGGTCTCCAGGATCTGGCCGACATTCATGCGTGAGGGCACGCCCAGCGGGTTGAGCACGATGTCGGCATGGGTCCCGTCTTCCAGGAACGGCATGTCCTCGATCGGCACGATCCGCGACACGACACCCTTGTTGCCGTGACGGCCGGCCATCTTGTCGCCCGGCTGGATCTTGCGCTTCACCGCCACGAAGACCTTGACCATCTTCATGACGCCGGGCGGCAGCTCATCGCCGCGCTGCAGCTTCTCGACCTTGTCGAGGAAGCGCTGCTCGAGGCGCTTCTTCGACTCGTCGTACTGCTTCTGCATCGCCTCCATCTCGGTCATGAGACGGTCGTCAATGACGGCGAACTGCCACCATTGCGAGCGCGGGTAGTCGTTGATCAGCTCGCGGGTGAGCGTGGTGTCCTTCTTGAAGCCCTTCGGGCCGGCCACCGGCGCCTGACCGATCAGCACATCCGCCAGGCGGGCGTAGGTGTTGCGGTCGAGGATCGCCTGCTCGTCGTCGCGGTCCTTGGCGAGCCGCTCGATCTCCTCGCGCTCGATCGCCTGGGCGCGCTCGTCCTTGTCGACGCCGTGGCGGTTGAACACCCGGACCTCGACGATCGTGCCGGTGACGCCCGGCGGCACCCGCAGGGAGGTGTCGCGCACGTCCGAGGCCTTCTCGCCGAAGATGGCGCGCAGGAGCTTCTCCTCCGGCGTCATCGGGCTCTCGCCCTTCGGGGTGATCTTGCCGACCAGGATGTCGCCGGCATTCACCTCGGCACCGATATAGACGATGCCGGCCTCGTCGAGGTTCTTGAGCGCTTCCTCGGAGACGTTCGGGATGTCGCGGGTGATCTCCTCCGGCCCGAGCTTGGTGTCGCGGGCCATCACCTCGAACTCCTCGATGTGGATCGAGGTGAACACGTCATCCTTCACGATCCGCTCGGAGAGCAGGATCGAGTCTTCGAAGTTGTAGCCGTTCCACGGCATGAACGCGACGAGCACGTTCCGGCCGAGGGCCAGCTCGCCGAATTCCGTCGACGGACCGTCGGCGATGATCTCGCCCTTCTTCACCGGCTCGCCGACGCGGACCAGCGGCTTCTGCGTGATGCAGGTCGACTGGTTGGAGCGCTGGAACTTCTGCAGGCGGTAGATGTCGACGCCCGGCTTGGTGGCGTCGGCCTCCTCGGTGGCCCGGATGACGATACGGGTGGCATCCACCTGATCGACGATGCCGGAGCGGCGCGCCGCGATGGCCGCGCCGGAATCGCGGGCGACCACGGCCTCCATGCCGGTGCCGACGAACGGCGCGTCGGCGCGCACCAGCGGCACGGCCTGCCGCTGCATGTTCGAGCCCATGAGGGCGCGGTTGGCGTCGTCGTTCTCGAGGAACGGGATCAGCGCCGCGGCTACCGACACGAGCTGCTTGGGCGAGACGTCCATGAGGTCGACGCGCTCCGGACCCACGACGATCACGTCGCCGGCCCGGCGGCAGACCACGAGGTCTTCCGTCAGCTTCTTGTTCTCGTCCATCTGCGCGTTGGCCTGGGCGACGTAGTACTTCGCCTCCTCCATGGCCGAGAGGTAGGCGACCTCGTCGGTGACCACGCCGTTGCGCACGCGGCGGAACGGGGTCTCGATGAAGCCGTACTTGTTCACCCGGGCGAAGGTCGCCAGCGAGTTGATCAGGCCGATATTCGGGCCTTCCGGCGTCTCGATCGGGCAGATGCGGCCGTAATGGGTCGGGTGCACGTCGCGCACCTCGAACCCGGCGCGCTCGCGGGTCAGACCGCCCGGGCCAAGCGCCGAGAGGCGGCGCTTGTGCGTCACCTCGGAGAGCGGGTTGGTCTGGTCCATGAACTGCGAGAGCTGCGACGAGCCGAAGAACTCGCGCACCGCCGCCGCCGCCGGCTTGGCGTTGATCAGGTCCTGCGGCATCACCGTGTCGATATCGACCTGGCTCATGCGCTCGCGGATCGCGCGCTCCATGCGGAGCAGCCCGAGGCGGTACTGGTTCTCCATGAGCTCGCCGACCGAGCGCACCCGGCGGTTGCCGAGGTGGTCGATGTCGTCGATCTCGCCCTTGCCGTCGCGCAGCTCGACCAGCGCCTTGACGACCGCCAGCATGTCCTCCTTGCGGAGGGTGCGGACCGTGTCGGCGGCGTCGAGGTCGAGGCGCATGTTCATCTTCACGCGGCCGACCGCGGAGAGGTCGTAGCGCTCGGAATCGAAGAACAGCGAGTGGAACATCGCCTCGGCGGTGTCGAGCGTCGGCGGCTCGCCGGGCCGCATGACCCGGTAGATGTCGAACAGCGCGCCTTCGCGGTTGGAGTTCTTGTCCACCGCCAGCGTGTTGCGGATGTAGGGGCCGACATTGACGTGGTCGATGTCGAGCACCGGCAGCTCGGTGATGCCGACCTCTTCGAGGCTCTTCAGGAGCTTCTCGGAGATCTCCTCGCCGGCCTCGGCCCAGATCTCGCCGGTCTCGGTGTTGACCAGGTCCTCGGCGATGTACTGGCCGACGAGATCCTCGTCGGTGGCCTTGAGGAACTTGGTGCCCTTCTCGGTGATCTGCCGGGCGTTGCGGGCGTTGAGCTTCTTGCCGGCCTCGAGCACGACCTCGCCGGAATCGGCGTCGATCAGGTCGACGGTGGCCTTCATGCCCTTCATCCGCTCGGGGTCGAACGGCACGCGCCACTCGGCGCCGTCGCGGTCGTAGACCACGCGGTTGTAGAAGGTCGACAGGATCTCCTCGCCGTCGAGGCCGAGCGCGTAGAGCAGCGACGTCGCCGGCAGCTTGCGCTTGCGGTCGATGCGGACGTGCACGATGTCCTTGGCGTCGAACTCGACGTCGAGCCAGGAGCCGCGATACGGGATGATGCGGGCGGCGAACAGGAGCTTGCCCGAGGAGTGGGTCTTGCCCTTGTCGTGGTCGAAGAACACGCCCGGCGAGCGGTGCATCTGCGAGACGATGACGCGCTCGGTGCCGTTGACGATGAAGGTGCCGTTCTCCGTCATCAGGGGCATGTCGCCCATGTAGACGTCCTGCTCCTTGATGTCCTTGACCGACTTGGCCTGGGTGTCCGGATCGACGTCGAACACGATCAGCCGCAAGGTCACCTTCAGCGGGGCCGCGAAGGTGATGCCGCGCTGGCGGCACTCGTCGACGTCGTATTTCGGCTGCTCGAACGTGTAGCGCACGAATTCGAGCAGGGCCGTCGAGGCGAAGTCCGAGATCGGGAACACCGACTTGAACACGCTCTGGAGGCCCTCATCGCCGCGGCCGCCCTCCGGCTCGTCGACCATGAGGAACTGGTCGTAGGATGCCTTTTGAACCTCGATGAGGTTCGGCATCTCGGCGACTTCCTTGATCTTGCCGAAGAACTTCCGAATGCGCTTGCGACCGACCAGCGTGTTGGCCATGTGAACTCGCTCCATCCCGCGTGCCTCGCGCCCGGGGAAGCGTTCCCGAAAGGGACCTCCCGCGCCGGGCCGTAACGCGCGCCCCGCCGGACCGCGCCACCGAACCGAATCTCTCTGGCCCGTTTCAGGGCCCTCCGCCGAAGCGGCCTAAAGCCCGCGGGTGCTGCACCCGCGGGCTCCAGTCACGACAGGCCCGAAGCGGACCTCCGTGGGGTGATGGGCCGGAACCGGCCCATCGTCGACTTACTTGAGCTCGACCTTGGCGCCAGCCTTCTCGAGCTGGGCCTTGAGCTTCTCGGCCTCGTCCTTGGCGACGCCTTCCTTGACCGGCTTCGGAGCGCCCTCGACCAGGTCCTTGGCCTCCTTCAGGCCGAGGCCGGTGATCGCGCGGACCTCCTTGATGACCTCGATCTTCTTGTCGCCGGCGGCGGCGAGCACGACGGTGAACTCGGTCTGCTCCTCGACGGCGGCGGCGGCGCCACCGGCGGCCGGGCCAGCGGCGACGGCGACGGCGGCAGCAGCCGAGACGCCCCACTTCTCTTCGAGCATCTTGGCCAGGTCGGCGGCCTCGAGAACGGTCAGCGAGGACAGGTCGTCGACGAGCTTGGCAAGATCAGCCATTTTCAATTCCTCTCAGATATCGGTTCGAACGATTGGTTTTTGAAGGGCCTCAAGCGGCCTCGTCCTTGGTGGCGTAGGCCCCGAACACGCGGGCGAGCTTGGCCGCCGGCGCATTGACGACCTGAGCGATCTTGGTCGCGGGCGCCTGTACGAGGCCCACGATCTTGGCGCGCAGTTCGTCGAGGGACGGGAGCGAGGCGAGCGCCTTCACGCCGTCCGGGTTCAGGGTTGTCTTCCCCATCGCGCCGCCGAGAATCACGAGCTTGTCGTTCGTCTTGGCGAAATCGACCGCGACCTTCGCGGCTGCGACCGGGTCGCCGGAATAGGCGAGCAGGGTCGGGCCCTTCAGGAGCGGCTTGATGGAGGCGACGTCCGTACCATCGAGTGCGATGCCGGCGAGGCTGTTCTTGGCGACCTTCACGGTGGCGCCGGCCTGCTTCATCTGCGAACGCAGCTTCTGCATGTCGGCCACCGTGAGGCCCTTGTAGTGGGCCACGACGACGACGGCGCTCTGATTGAACACGCCGTTGAGCGTCGAGACGAGGTCAGCTTTTGCTGTCCGGTCCACTGGGCTCTCTCCGGTTGGCGGAACCCGGTCTCGGGTCCGCCGGTTGCACATGCCGCCCGGACGTCGTCTCGGCCTTCAAGAGACCGGGAACGTCCGAACGACGCTTCGCGGCCCTGTCCCCGCACGTGCCCCTGGGGGCCGCTTCGGGCGAGTTGGTTCAAACCGACACCTCTCTACGGCGTTTGCCGGAGCGAGGCTTTTCCTAAGTTCGGTCTTCCCCGTCTGTGCAGGCTGGTCTTTGATTAAGCCGGCGAACCGGCACCTGCAGTCTCGGACAGGACATGGCCGGACAAGGCTCCGCAGGGCTTGGCGCCCTCTGGATCCTGCCGGCCTTTGCCACCCGGTTGCCCGGGCGACATTTCATGCGGAAACCGGCCGATTGGCCGTCTCCTTCCGTGAGGATGAAATGCGTAAGGCGCGGTGTATAGAGGCTAGGACGCCGCCTGCCAAGGGCCGAAGCGCGACTTTTCCGCCGCAGGCAAGCGCCCGTGGGGGAGATCGGCTTCGGATGCAGGGTCAGTCGGGTTCAGCGCGGCCCCGCATCCTGGGCAAAGGCCCGATCCTGGGGCGCCGGCGCTCCAGGATCGAATCGAGATCGAGGTGGGTGGGGCTTTGCCCGGCCCCGCACAGGCGACCCGTTACGCTAGGCCGCCTCACGCTCCGGTGCCAGCTTGCGCCGGGCATTCTCCCACCACGAGCGCCGCCGCGCATCCTCAGCCTCGGCGGCCTTGGCGGCGTAGAACGAGGCGTTGTGCTCGCCCCGCAGGGCCTCGCGGGTGAAGCGGATCAGGTGGTGGGCGACGAAGCCCATGTTGAACACCGCCTCGATCTGCCCGCGCTTGAGCGCGTAGCCGGCGGCGCTCCAGAACGGCTTGCGGTAATCCGAGAGCAGCCCGACCCGCGTGATGATGTTGAATCCGAGGATCAGGCCGCGGCGCAGGTTCGTGAAGGTGAGCTTGCCCTTGGTCGGCGTCTTGATCCGGTTCGGGTAGGTGGTCTGGCACTGGTGCTTGAACCGGGAGAAGAGCTGCTCCGGCTCGTAGGCGTGGGCGATCGCCCGGCGCCAGCTCGCCACGACGGTGTCGTGCGGGCGCTTGAACAGCACGTTGGATTCCAGCGCCGCGTCGTGAACCAGCCGGCCCTCGCGCTCCAGCCGGTCCCAGAGCGGGGTCTTGGGCAGGGCCTGGAGCAAGTTGATGGTCAGCACCGGGATCGCCGACTTGTCGATGAAGTCGATCAGGTTCTGCTCCGACTTGTCGCTGTCGGAATCGAGGCCCAGGATGATGCCCGAGGTGACTTCGAGGCCGTAGGAATTGAGGGTCTCGATCGCCTCGTACATCGGCACGGCGGCGTTGTGGGTCTTGTCGATGCCCTTGAGCGCGTCCGCCTCCGGCGTCTCGATGCCGACGAACACGGTCATGAAGTTGGCCTGGCGCATCAGCTCGAGGATCTCGGGCTGCTTGGCCATGTTGAGCGTCGCCTCGCAGGCGAACTGGAGCGGGTAGTTGTTCTTCTTCTGCCACTCCACGAGATGGGGCAGCATCTCGCGCGTCGCCTTGCGGTTGGCGATGAAGTTGTCGTCGACGAAGTAGACCACCGCCGGATGCCCGGGCTGGCTGATGATCGCGTCGAGCTCGGCGCACATCTGCTCGGGGGTCTTCAGCCGCGGCTGGCGGCCGTAGAGCTGCGGAATGTCGCAGAACTCGCAGCGATACGGGCAGCCGGAGGAGAACTGGAGCGAGCCGATCAGGTAGCGCTTAAGCGGGGCCGCCTCGTAGGCCGGGGCCGGGAAGTCCGAGAGCGCCAGCCGCTCACCGGTCTCGAACACGACCTGCTGGGTCGGCCGGGCGACGTCGGCATCGAGCCGTTCGATCAGCCGGTCGGTGGCGTCGCCGATCTCGCCGACATGGAGATAGTCGAAATCCGGGTATTTCTCGCGCGCCCCGGATACCGAGGGGCCGCCCAGCACCGCGACTTTGCCGGCCGCATGGGCGCGGCGGCCGATATCGTGGATCTGGCCCTCCTGGATATGCATCCCGGAGACGAACACGGCGTCGGCCCAGGCGAAATCCTGGGCGGAGGCGCGCCGGATGTTCTCGTCGATGAAGCGGTACTCCCAGCTCTCGGGCATGTAGGCCGCGATCACCAGGAGGCCCTGCGGGGGCATGAACGCCTTGACGCCGCCCATCAGCGGGTAGGCGTGCGAGAATGTCCCGAACGAGGGCGTGTAGGCGGGGAAGACGCACAGGATGCGTCGGCGGGTCGTGACGGAGACAGTGCTGCGCATGGCGCCTATCTAGCACAGCCGTGCGGGATGGCGCCCCCCTTCAATGCTGAGAATAACGTGATGGATCGAACCATCGCGGGGAGACAGGGCCGCCGCGTCGCGCACGAAAAACGCCCGGCCGTTTCCGGCCGGGCGCTTCGTAATAACGATGAGTCGAGGTTCAGGCGGTCAGGACCGTGTTCGGCTCGACCTTCACGCCCGGGCCCATCGTCGAGGTGACGGCGATGCGCTGGACATAGGTGCCCTTGGCGCCCGCGGGCTTCGCCTTGGCGACCGCGTCGGCAAACGCCTTGATGTTCTCGACGAGCTTGTCGGCGTCGAACGAGACCTTGCCGACGCCGGCATGGACGATGCCGGCCTTCTCGACGCGGAACTCCACCGAGCCGCCCTTGGCGCCGGCGACGGCGCTCTTCACGTCCATGGTGACGGTGCCGACCTTCGGGTTCGGCATCAGGCCGCGCGGGCCCAGCACCTTACCGAGACGGCCGACCAGCGGCATCATGTCCGGGGTGGCGATGCAGCGATCGAACTCGATCTTGCCGCTCTGGACGATCTCGAGGAGATCCTCGGCGCCCACGATGTCGGCACCCGCCGCCTTGGCGTCGTCCGCCTTGGCGCCGCGGGCGAAGACCGCCACGCGGACCGTCCGGCCGGAGCCGTTCGGCAGGTTGCAGACGCCGCGGACCATCTGGTCGGCGTGGCGCGGATCGACGCCGAGATTCATCGAGACCTCGACGGTCTCGTCGAACTTCGCGGTCGCCCGCTCCTTGACCAGCTTGATCGCCTCGTCGAGCGGGTAGAGCTTGGTCACCTCGATGCCCTCGCGGGCGGCGCGGATGCGCTTTCCTTCGCGTGCCATGATGTCCTCCCTCAGGCCGTGATTTCGAGGCCCATGGCCCGGGCAGAGCCGCGGATCATGGCGACGGCCGCTTCGACCGAGTCGCAATTGAGGTCGGGCATCTTCTTCTCGGCGATCTCGCGCAGCTGCGCCTCGGAGATCTTGCCGACGGACGGACCCTTACCGGGGGTCTTCGAGCCCGAAGCCGGCTTCTTGCCGATCTTCAGACCGACGGCCTTCTTCAGGAAGAAGGTGACCGGCGGCTGCTTCATCTCGAAGGTGAAGGAGCGGTCCTGATACGCGGTGATGATCACCGGGATCGGGGTGCCCTTCTCCATCTGCGCGGTCTTCGCGTTGAAGGCCTTGCAGAATTCCATGATGTTGAGACCGCGCTGACCGAGCGCGGGGCCGATCGGGGGCGACGGGTTCGCCGCGCCGGCCGGGACCTGAAGCTTCACGTAACCCGTGATCTTCTTCGCCATGGGATGACTCCCAAACTGCGTCCGCCGCCGGGCTGCCTAAGCGCGGGCGGGTCGGACGATTGCAGGTCGCGGTGCGATCCGTGGATCCCGGAGGCGAGGCCGGGCGGATCTTCCGCGGGTGAGACCGCCCCCGCGCGGGGTGCGGCCGCTTCGCGGCCGATGCTCAGCGCCGGCCGGAAGAGGATGGGCGGCCGGAGACCGACCGCCGAATTCCGATGTCGCTCAGGCCTTCTCGACCTGGGCGTATTCCAGCTCCACCGGGGTGGCGCGGCCGAAGATCGACACGGCTACCTTGAGGCGGGAGCGGGCCTCGTCGATCTCCTCGACGGTGCCGTTGAAGCTCGCGAACGGGCCGTCGGCGACCCGGACGGTCTCGCCGATCTCGAACGCGATCGACGGCTTGGGCCGGTCGACGCCCTCGGCGACCTGGCCCTTGATCCGCTCGGCCTCGGCGTCGGGGATCGGAACCGGCTTCGACTTGTCGGCGCCGAGGAAGCCCGTGACCTTCGGGGTGTTCTTGATGAGGTGGTAGACCTCGTCGGTCAGGTCGCACTTCACCAGGACGTAGCCGGGGAAGAACTTGCGCTCGGCATCGACCTTCCGGCCGCGGCGCACCTCGACGACCTTCTCGGTCGGGACCATCACCTCATCGAACAGCTCGGTCAGCCCGCGCTGGGCCGCCTGGTCCTTGATGGACTGCGCGACCTTGTTCTCGAAGTTCGAGTAGGCGTGGACGATGTACCAGCGCTTCGACACGGTTCCGTTCAACTCCGACAAGTCCGCGAGGTCTCCCCCGATCGATATCGCCCCTCAGAGGCCGAGCACGAGGCCGACCACGAAGCGCAGGGCCTGGTCGACCACCGTGAAGAACAGGCTGGTGACCACGACCATCACGAACACCATGATGGTGGTGATCGTGGTCTCCCGGCGGGACGGCCAGGTGACCTTGCGGGCCTCGTCGCGGACCTGGGAGAAGAACTCGCCCGGGGTCACGCGCTTCTGCGGTACCTTGGCGGGCGTGGCCGGGCGGGCCGGCGGCGTGTTCGCGGGACCGCGAGCTGCGCCGCGCGCCACATCCACCTTCTTGGTCGCTTCGTTCGATGCCATGGCGCCAGTGTTTTTTGCGTGCGCGAGCCCGAGGCAGGGCCTGCTTCCGGGAACGCGAACATCCGGCGCCGAGGGCCTGGACGGGCCCGCACCGACGGTCGCTTCAGATCTCGGATTGCGCCCGCTCTAGCGCAACTCCGCCGGCTTGTCGACCGGGGCGACCGCGCGGGGTTGGGTGAGATATCTGGCAGGAGTGGAGGGACTCGAACCCGCAACCTCCGGTTTTGGAGACCGGCGCTCTGACCAGTTGAGCTACACTCCTAGCGTCCCGCCAAATGCCCGATCGCGGCGCCGCTTGCAAGAGGTTTGCGATCGCTTTGGCAGGACTTTCAGGGGGCTGAGGCCCGAAACCGGTGGCCAAACCGGCGGCGATGACGGGCTCGGCGGGCGAGTGCCCGACGCGACGACGCCGGCCTCCGCGGGGACGGA
>NZ_AKFK01000076.1:0-103382 GCF_000272495.1 Methylobacterium sp. GXF4
TGGGGATCGGGCTTGGGGTTGGGCTTCGGGGCCGAGCCGGTGGCGGCGGGCGCCTCGTGCGGGGCGGCCATCGCGGTCGGCGGGGTCTCGGCGGGTGCGGCGCCCTCCCCCGGGGCCGGCTTCGGCTTGGCCGGATCGGCGGGGGCCGAGACCGCGATGCGCAGGGTCGGGCAGGCCTTGGCGAGGGCCGCCAGGGCATCGAGAACGGGGTAGAAGGACGGCGCCAGCGTCGCGCTGCCGGCCGGGAAGCGCAGGGACGCCCGGTCCAGCGTCGCGGCGGCCTCGGCCCGGCAGGCGGCCGGGTCGCGGGTCTCGGCGGGCTGGCGCGCGGAAACCGCGGCCTGCCCGGTCCAGCCCGGGGGAAGCGCCTCGGCCAGCCTGTCCGGCAGCCGGGCGGCGGCCTCGCGGTAGAGGCTCTCGCCGGTGAGCGTCAGCGCCCGGTCGGACACCGCGACCTCTCCGATGGCGAGGTTCACCACCAGGGGGGCGGCCGCGGCCAGCGCCGTGCCGAGATCCGGCGGGGCGCCGTCGGCCAGCCGGGTGCGGTCCACCACCGGCTCGCGGAACAGGCGCGGCCGTAAGGCAGCGAGCACCCGCTCCCGGGTCGCGTCGTCGGGCAGGTGGCCGGTCAGCGTCACCGCCTCCGGGGTCCGGCGGATCGCCACCCGGTAGGGCGAGAGCGGCCGGGCCGCCAGCGCCACCCGCCCGGCCTTCACCCCGGCGGGCCGGGCCTCGCGCATCAGCGCAGCAGCGTCGGGAATCGCCTGGGCGTCGATGGCGTCGCCGGTGACCGCGATGGTGTCCTCCGCGAAGGTGACGGTGCCGGTCTGGATCAGCTCGGCCAGCTTGAACGCGAAGCCGATCAGGGCCTTCGGGTCGATCGCCGGGTCGAGCCCCCGTGCGGTGAGCAGCCGGTCCTGCACGGTGCCGCCGGGCACCGCCTCCGCGGCGGCGCGCAGGGCCGCCTCCCGGTCCACGGCGGAGGGCGCGAAGCCGTCGAGCACGATCCCCCGGGCCGATTTCTCCACCGCGAACCGGAACTGCGCCACCGCGGGCGGCACGATCTCGATCCGCCCGATGCTGAACCCCGCGGGCGGGTTCGCCAGGGCGGACCGCAACGCCTCGTAGGCCGGCACGTCCAGGGCCTCGCCGGACAGGTTGAGCACGGTGTCGCTCACCGCCGCCCGGCCGCCCTTGGCGAGCCCTGACAGCCGGGCGGCCAGGAACGCCGCCGCGCTGGCGAAGTCCGGGGGCGCGCCCCGCGCTGCCCGGGCGGTGTCGTCGAGATAGGTCCCGGGCGCCAGCGCCCCGGTGATCCGCGCCTCCAAAGCCCGCCGTCCGATCTCCACCGGTCGGCTGCCCTCCAGCTCCACCCGGGCGGTCCCGGTGCGGATCGCCGCCCATTGGAACGGCGTGGCCGTCTCGACCAGCCCGACCTCCGAGACGATCCGCCGGGGCCCCTCCAGGGCGGCGAGCTTCGCCAGCACGGTCTCGCGCTCGCCGACATCGGGCGCCTCGCCCTCCGCTGCCAGGTCGCGCCCCCGTGCCTCCAGCCGCAGCCAGGGCTCGCCGGTGGTGGTGGCGGTGCCGGCGGCAACGCGCGCGCCGGCAGCCTCGAGGGTCTCGGCGATCTGCGGGGCGGCGTAGAGGGTCGCGCTCGCCCAGATCAGCGCGAGCGCCGGCAGCCCGGCGAGCCAGCCGGCGCTGCGCAAGCCTTGAGCGAACACATCTGGCAAGGGCACAATCGTTGGTTAAAGCGGATCCGGACCGCGAGACCATACCGTCAATCCGGCAGGATGAAGGCCAATTCTTCGGCGGGACGGGGCCGAATTCTTCGCCGGAACGCCGATCCGGTCGCCGAAAAAGCCGCTGCCTTCGCGGGATCCGCCTCAAAAATGCACGGCGCTTGCATCATCCCCGCAACCACCGCGAGACTACGCCACGGAGTTCGTCGCTTGGCCCGGACCGTCTGCCCGCATGATTGCCCCTCCGCCTGCAGCCTCGACGTGCAGGTGGCGGACGGCCGCGTTGTCTCGGTGAAAGGCGGCGACAACCCCTACACCGCCGGGGTGATCTGCGCGAAGGTCAGCCGCTACGGTGAGCGGGTCCACCATCCGGATCGGATTCTGCAGCCGCTGGAACGGGTTGGCCCCAAGGGCAGCGGCCAGTGGCGCCCGATCGCGTGGGACGCCGCCCTTGACCGCCTGGCCGGCGCGTTCACGGAGGCCGCCGAAAACCACGGTCCGGAGGCGGTCTGGCCGTACAATTCCGGCGGCACGATGGGGCTCGTCCAGCGCGACAGCATCCACCGGTTGACCCATGTGATGGGGTATTCCCGGCGCAAGCGAACCATCTGCACATCGATCGCCATCGCCGGCTGGAGCGCCGGTGTCGGCCGCGTCGCCGGCCCGGACCCGCGGGAAATGGCGCTCTCCGATCTGATCGTGGTCTGGGGCGGCAACCCGGTGAGCACCCAGGTCAACGCGATGAGCCACATCAGCCGGGCCCGCAAGACGCGGGGCGCCAAGCTGGTGGTGATCGATCCCTATCGCACCGGCACCGCGGCGGCGGCCGACCTCCACCTCGCGCCGCGGCCCGGCACCGACGGCGCCCTGGCCTGCGCGGTGCTCCACGTGCTGTTCCGCGATGGCTACGCGGACCGGACCTATCTCGCGGCCCATGCCGAGGACACGGCGGCCCTGGAGGCCCATCTCGCGACCCGAACCCCGGACTGGGCGGCGGCGATCACCGGCCTCACGGTCGCCGAGATCGAGGCCTTCGCGGCGCTCTACGGCGCGACGCCGCGCAGCTACATTCGCTGCGGCTTCGGCTTCACCCGGACGCGCAACGGCGCGGTCAACCTCCACGCGGTGACCTGCCTGCCGACGGTGACCGGCGCCTGGCAGCACGAGGGCGGCGGCGCCCTCTGGCAGAACGCCGCGATCTTCAACTGGGACAAGACCCTGACCGAGGGTCTAGACGTCAAGGCCCCGGGGGTGCGCGAGCTCGACATGAGCCGGATCGGCGCGATCCTGGCCGACGATCCTGACGCCCTGCAGGGCGGGCCGCCGGTGCGGGCCATGCTGATCCAGTCGGCCAACCCGGCGGCCTCCGCCCCGGACAGCAACCGCGTGCGCGCCGGCCTGATGCGGCCCGACGTGTTCGTGGCCGTGCACGAGCAGTTCCTGACCGAGACGGCGGCGCTCGCCGACCTCGTGTTGCCGGCCACGACCTTCCTGGAGCACGACGACATCTACGGGGCCGGCGGCCACAGCCACATCCAGTCCGGGCCGGCGCTGCTGGAGCCGCCGGGGGAATGCCGCTCCAACCACGACGTGATCGCCGCCCTCGCCGGCCGGCTCGGGGCCGCCCATGCGGGCTTCGCCTTGAGCGCCCGGGGCCTCGCCGACGCGACCCTGGCCCGATCCGGCTGGGGCGGCCTCGACCGGCTGGAGCAGGAGCGCTGGATCGACGCGCAGCCGAGCTTCGCCGAGAGCCACTTCCTCACCGGCTTTGGCCATCCGGACGGGCGCTTCCGGTTCAGTCCGGACTGGTCGGCACTGGGGCCGCGGGCCGCCGGCATGCCGGCCCTGCCCGACCATTGGGCGGTGTCCGAGCCCGGCGATGCCGAGCGTCCGTTCCGGATGGTGGCGCCGCCGGCCCGCCAGTTCCTCAACACCACCTTCACCAACAGCCCGGAATCGATCCGGCGCGAGGGCCGCCCGACCTGCCTGCTCCATCCGGCGGACGGCGCCCGCCTCGGGATCGCCACCGGCGACGCGGTGGAGATCGGCAACACCCGCGGCCGGGTCCGGCTGCATGCCCGCCTCGCCGAGGGGCAGCCGCTCGGGATCGTCGTCGTGGAGAGCCTGTGGCCGTCCGCCGCCTTCTCGGGCGGGCGCGGCATCAACGCGCTGATCGGCGACACCCCGGCCGCCCCCAACGACGGCGCCACCTTCCACGACACCGCGGTGTGGGTTCGGGCGGCCTGAACCGCCGGAACCCGCCAGAGGCGCCAGGGTTGGCCACGGACACACCGTCTCGTGGAAGCCGTCAGCCATGCGCGCCCTCCTCACCGCCGCCATGCTGCTCCCGTTCGCCACGTCGGCCTGGGCGCAGAACCTGTCCGCCACCGCGACCGCACCCTCGGCGGCCTCGCTGGAGCCGGTCACGGCGATTGCCAATCCGGGGCAGCTCAGCCTCGGCGGCGGATCGACCACAGGCCCGTTCCCGAGGCTCT
Source organism: Methylobacterium sp. GXF4 (assembly GCF_000272495.1). Classification (NCBI taxonomy): domain Bacteria; kingdom Pseudomonadati; phylum Pseudomonadota; class Alphaproteobacteria; order Hyphomicrobiales; family Methylobacteriaceae; genus Methylobacterium; species Methylobacterium sp. GXF4. Next base: position 4,241 of record NZ_AKFK01000076.1, read on the forward strand.
CGGCGCAGGGCGGCGGCCTGGCGAATGCCGGACAGCTCAGCTTCGGCGGTGGCGGCTCCGGGGGCGGCAGCATCGCGCCGCCGACCAGCGCGAGCACCAGCACGCGTCAGCTCGGCCTCACGGGGTCCGGAACGACCGGTGGCGCCGGCATCACCGGTACGACGTCCCGGTCGGGCGGGACCGCGAGCACGATCGGGGCGACCGGGGCGCGCAGCGGCTTCAACACCGCCTCGCGTTCGGCCTCCGGGTCGATCTCGGGCAATGCCGTCTCGTCTTTCGGTCTGGGCGGGATCGGCGGGGGGGCGGCCATCGCCACCGGTCTGAACACGAACGGCAATGCGGCCGCGTCGGTGGCGTCGTCCGGGACGGGCGGCTTCGGCTTCGCCAGCGGCGCCGGGATCGGTGCCAGCGCGACGGGCCTCAACGTCGATCCGGCTGCGACCGCGACGGCCACCGCCGGCGCGGGCGGAGCTGCTGGCGGCGGCGCCGGCATCGCCGGCAGCGCGAGCGCGGCGATTGGCCGGGATCTCGACGCGGTCGACGCCGCCGGGGTGGCCCGCGGTGGCGGCGGGGCGGTCGGAGGCGCCGGGATCGCGGCCGGTTCCGGGCAGGTCGATACGGCCTGCAACGGGCCCCTGGCGGTGGCCTGTCTCGGCGGGGCGAACACCTTCTGACGGCCCTGCCGAAGCGGGCGGAACCGGGTTGGAGCGGTGCCGTTCCTTGTGTTCCGGCACCTCGGCCGGAGCAGGAGGCGACGATGCAGAGAGCCATGAGACCCGTCATGCTGGGCCGCGTTTCGCTCGCGGCTGTTCTGTTCGTGGGGCTGTCGAGCGCGGCTCTGGCGCGCGATGCGGGCGCACCGGCGCAGGGCGCCAAGGGCCGCGCGGGGAGCCTTCACGGCATCGGGTTCAACGCGCCGAAATTCGGCGCCGATATCCGGACCGGCAAGGACCAGCCCTATACCTGGCCGGTGAGCGACCGCTATCACCCGGTATCGAAGCCGTTCTACGGCCGGGCCTACTAGAGCGCTTGCCGCCGAAGTCGGTACTGGTCCGACGGAAGCGGGCACGTCACTTTGAAAGCCCACCCGGCCGGCGCGAGACGGCGCGCCGGCTGCCATCGAGCGGAGAGCCGCGGAGAGAGCGTCATGCCGGTGCGGTGTCGGCCGATCGTCTTAGCCCTGGTCTGCATGCCCCTGCAGGCTCAGGCGGGCGAGTTCGCTCACGTCCCGTCGGCTCAGGGGATGGTGATGCCCCTCCCCGATCCCGGCATGGCGAACAGCGCGCCCAGTCCGGCTCAGGAGCCCGAAGCGGCCCCGCCCGCGCCGCCGCCTCCGGTCGTCGATCCGGCCGGCGGTCGGCGTCGGTATCAGGCGCTCGGCAGCGGCTTCCCGTCGACCGATGGCCGGCTGCCGAACCAGCGGACCGGTCCCCGCCGGGAGCATGTGGTGCACGACATCTGCATCGGGTGCTGAGCGGGCCGCCCCGAAGCGGCGGGCAGGTCGGACCTTCCGATCACTGCAGCGCGTGGGATTCGGTGTTCGCCCGGATCCAGCGCGGCGACAGCACGTCACCCGCCTCGGTGATGATCCAGGGCTGCGCGTCGTCGGCGGCGATCGCCTCGGCTGCGGCGGCGAGCGCCTCCCGCAGCGTCGCGAACGGACGTCCCTGGGCGGATCGACCGAGCGAGCGGCTCGGCCACACGGTCAACTCGGCACGCTTGTCGAGGTCGGCGGGCGTCATGGTCGCGCTCCGGGCATTTGAAGATTGGATTCCGTCTAACCCACCTATGTGACGTGGGGCTGGCGATCGTGTTGCTGATTCGTGTCAGCGGGCTCGCGCGGTCGATCCGGGGGCGTCGGCCGCTTCGGCGAGGCGCCAGCCGCCCTTGCGATCTCATAGAGGCGGCTACGGACCTTCGGCGCAGTCGTGAGGCCGGTTTTACCGCCGGGGTGGAAAATTAAATCTCGATGCAGCGCAATTTATATTTGAGAGTTCATCGGATGAAATTTAGTTCATTTGCTGGGAACGCATAGCGCAAATCCTGACGGGACTGTTTTTTCCCCTGCGCAGCACGCGCGAGAACTGCAAAACTTTGCCGACGTAGCGGTATGTTGCAATGCGCAATCAGCATGCCGCAGCGCACAAATCCGTGGTCTCATGCACTCAGCGATTGCATCCCGCGATCGAACCGGAGTCGCACCATGCGCACGATCCTCATCCTCGCGTCGGCGGCGCTCACCTCCGCCTCCATCTTCACCGGCCCCGCCGCCGCCGACGACAGCCTGCACCTGACTCCGCCGCTGTACCGGGAGCAGGCCCGCGCGACCACGCAGGCCCGCGCCGTCGGCGACCTGACGACCACACCCCAGCCGGTCTCGGCCGCCCGTCCCGGCAGCCGCCCGGTTGCGGCCCTTCCGCGCTCGATCGTCCAGGCATCCGCCGACACGACCCGCTGAAGCCGCTCGCGGCGCTACGTTCGGCCCCCTCTCTCGGGGCCGTTTCAGACGATGTGCAATTCTTGGGCGGCGACGCTCGGGGAGACGCCGCGCTGGATCAGGCGGCGGGTCCGGGCCTGGTGCCCGAGTTCGCTGCTCACCGCAGCGCCCGTCGCGCGATAGCCCTCGAGGTACAGGTCCAGCCAGGCGTATTGCACCGCGACTGCGAGAAGGGCGGCATTCTCCGCCTGGCGGATGCTCAGCCGGATGGTCTCGTCCATCAGACGGCCCACCTCGCCGTACATCATCGGCAACTCCACATCCTAGATGGGCCGGCGGCACCAGGACACGTCGCCGGCCCAGGACCGGAGGCACCGGCTCCGAAGAACCCGCGCCTCAGGTCCGCGCGCTCAGTGCGACGCCTGATCGGCGGCGTGCTGCGTCTCCTGACCCATCTGCTGGGCCGCGTCCTGGCCCTGTTTTACCGCCTTGCGGGTCTCCTCGACACCCTGCTGCATCGCGGCCTTGGCGCGCTCGGCACCCTGCTGGAACGCGCCCTGGGTGAGGCCGCCGAGATCCTTGGCCTGCGCCTGCATGGCGGCGAAGCGCTCGCGCACGTATTCGGCCTGAAGCTGCATCGCCTCCGGGAAGGACTTGGCCGCGGCGAGCTTCTGCGCCAAGTCGAACGCCGCGCGGACGTTCTGCTCGGCATAGTCCAGGCTGCGCGCGTAGATGTCCTGCGCATTGGTCCGGGCCACGTCCGTCGAGCCCTGGAGGGTATCGGTCGCGCGGCGGGCGGAGCCGATGAAGGTTCCGAACGCCTTGCGGGCCTGCTCGACGCTGGTTTCGGCCAGATCGCGCATCTGCGGCGGGACCTCGAAGCTGGGAATATTCGCCATGACTGGTCTCCTTCGGCCGCACGTCTGGCCGCGGCCATCGCCGTTGTGCACTGCACAAGCGAGAAGGTCCAGGGATCGACGGGTGACGGGAACCCGTCTCTGTCAGATCTCGGTCTCGCGCCGGATGATCGCATCCTCATCGCTGCCCTTTTGCGACAGACCGACCTCCGGCTCGTCCTCTCCGGTCGGCAGTGGCTTGGTAGAGGGGCTCGACGCGATGTCCGCCAGTCCGGCCTCCGAAGCCCGATCGATCGGAGCAAGGGGCGGTTCCGGAACAGTCCTGGGCTCGCGCGGCTCTGTCATTCGAGGCCTCCCTGTCCCAGAGCAACGCGGCGCCGGCCCCGCGGGTCCCGGGGGCTCAGTATCGGTAGAGCGCGATCGCCTGCGCCGCGCTATATGCGGGCGTGAAAGCTAAGGAGAGCGTCGTGTTCACCGTTAAGGGGATCGATCCGTCCGGCCGCGTCATGACCTTCGCGTGCGGGACCGACGAGCAGGCCATGGAGAAGACCTGGGAGCTCGCCCGCCGCGGGTTCCGGGAGATCATGGTGGCCGATCCCAAGGGCAAGGAGATGTCCGCGGCCGCGTTCGAGCGGTCGCTGGACATCGATTGGGGCGAGTGAGCCGCAGCCGGGTTCGTCGCAGTCGACTGATGATTCGGCGCCCTCGCCCGCGCCGAATCGGTATTCGCGCCCGCAGCGTGCGCTTTAGCGGTTGCCGAGCGCCGGACCGCCCGCGGTGCCGCCGGTGCCGGGCGGCCCGCTCGTCGGGGTGCCGCCGATATTGACCCCCGGCGTCGTCCCCGGGACGGAGGAGTTGCTGGGGTTGGCCGTCGTGCCCGTGGTGATCTGGGCGTTCGGGCCGTTGCCCACGGTGCCGGCTCCGACGCCGCCCGTGGTGGGCGGTGCGGTCACGCCGGTATTGCCGGCACCGCCGGTGGTCACCTGCGCGGCGGCCGGGCCGGCCAGCAGGAGGGTCAGGGCGCCCGAGAGCGCCAGCGTCATGCGTGTCATGGATCCGTCCGTTGTCGGGTTTCGGACGCCAACGGATGCGAGCCGGCGAAGTTCACGGCGGCACGGCCGCGAACGAGCTCAGTGCAGTGCGTAGCAATTCGTGATGACGCGCGGGTTGCGCGTCACGTCGTACAGGATCGAGCACTGGACGAGGTATTTGGTGTCCTTCTTCCGAAACAGGATCAGGGAAGACCGATTGTCGAACGTGCCGGTATAGCCGGCGATCTCCCAGCCATCGGCGCTCAGCCGTTCGATGGTGAGCGGCTCGGCGGCGGAGGCCGCCGGGACCGCGCCCAGGGGGAGCGCGAAACCGAGGCTCCAGCGCATGGCCTTCACGGTCCCGGCACCGCGGCGATGTCCGGTGCGGGGTCGGGCTGCGGCGACCCGGAATCGTCCTCGGGAGGGGACGGGAGCCTCGGGGGCGGCATCTCGCCGGTGTTCGGCGGCGTCGGCAGGCCCTGGGGCAGATCGGGCACGGGCGCGTCGTCGGCGTTGGGCGATCGTTGATCCGGCATGGATGTTCCTCGCAGCGGCGCCGCAACCGGGATGGAGCGGGCCCGGCACGGAGTGAACACACGGTGCGGTCGAAGGTGACCCATCGGCCGCCGCAACCGTTCGACGGCTACGCGGTTCTGTCCCCACGTGGCCGATCCCGGCTACGCCAGCATGAGAGCCCCCGTGACCCGCTGCCTCGTTCCGTTCCTGACCGCCACCCTGATCGTGGGTGTCCTCTCGCCAGCCGCTGCGGTCACCCGGAAGGTGAAGGTGCCGAACCGCTACGACGGCGCCTGGACCATCGTGGCCACCACGTCCGAGGGGCCCTGCGCGGCGCAGACGAGCTATCAGGTCCAGATCAAGGACAGCGACGCCTCGATCCCCGGGGACGAGGTCGATATCGATGGCGGCGTGTCGTCGAGCGGCAGCGTGCAGGCCACGATCACCAGCGGCTCGAACACGGTTCCGATCGCCGGCAGCCTCGACACCCAGGGTGCTGGCAGCGGCACCTGGCGGACGACCGGCGGCGCGATCAGCTGCAGCGGCCGGTGGAGCGCGCGGCGCTCGAGCTGAGTCGCGGCGGGCGCGTCAGACCGAGGTGATGCCGCGCCGGATCCGCGATCGGGCCGACCGGTCGGCCTCCGGCTCGTTCGTCACCGCGCCGATCTCCTCCGCCTTACGCCAGACCGAGCGGCAGACCAGGATCTCGTTGCTCGCATCGAGGCTGAGGACAAACCTGTCCGGCACGATCTCGGCCTCCGGCAGGGCGACCCGAACGCCGCCCAGGGAGCGATCGTAGACGATGCAGGGCAGGCTGCGATGCTCGTCGATCGAGATGCTGCCGGTCTCGTTCAGGACCGTGCGCGGCGCATTCCGTCGATCAAGCATCGCCGTCTCGTGAACCTCGAAGCGCACAGCTTCGGCGCTGCGGGTTCAGATGACGTGTCGGAAACCCATCGGATTGTCCGCAATCCGGGCCTGCAGGCCGGCGCGCTATCCGGTGACCACCTCGACCAAGGTCGCGAGAAAGCCGAGCGCGACGGCGCCGATCCCGCTCATGAACATCACGTCCCAGCCCGCGAAGTCCTTCGACCGGGGGGCGCGGGTGAAGGCGAAGGCCGTGAGCGCAGCACCGCATACGACGAGCGCGACGGCGATGGTGATCGGTGTCGACATGGCGCAATCCTCCGACGCCGGTCTTCTAGCCCTTGGGGCTCTTGTCGGAACGATCACAGCCGGCGTGATCTGCTTTCACTCGTCCGCGCTCGAAACATGACAGACGTTCCCAGCGCGAACAAGGAGATAATCTGTTCTGCACTGCAGAACGGATGTTGAGGTCCGCGCCGATATCTCGTCTTCGGCGCAACTCTGTCTCGGGCCCGTCTCGGATATCTCGAACCGTGCGTTGCAACGGCCGGAGAGCATTGGGCGCCTCAGTCGACGAACACCCGGACGCCGTCGGTGTTGAGGATGTCCCGCTGGTCCGCGCACCATTGGTCCGCGCCGACCTCAGCGATCGTCCTGGCGACGCGCTGGCCTTCCTCGGCGATGGCGGCCTTCGCCTGACGACGGCCGATGGCGGAATCGAGCGCCCGTCGGACGGTCCGGGACAGGCCTTCGGAGACCGTGTCGTCCACGGTGTAGAGCTTGCGGCAATAGAGGACGATTCCGGCCTGGGCGCCGACGATCCGGACCAGCCCGTCGATCGTCTCGGTCCGCTTCGCGTCCTGCGCGGTCGCGGCTCCCGGAGCCAGGATCGAGGCGGCCAGCGCGGCGGCGAGCAGGGCGCGTCTCATGGGCGGGCGGATCCTCTGTGCTGGGGCCGGACCCGCGCCTGCCGGCACCGGTCCGCGACAGAGAGATAGGGCCGACAGCCCCGGATGCCGCCCCGGTCGAGGGCCTGGCGAAGCGACATCGGATCGCGGTTCGGCCGCTGCGCCGCGCGAGGCCCGTCGCGCCCGACCGTGGCCACGGCCCGCGGGGGCGATCTTAATCGGCGGCCGCTTACTTGCGGGCCGACATCATGTCGTGGGTGAGCACGGTCAGCTTGCCGATCAGGCTGGTGATGTCGGCGCCCTTGCACGACCATTGCGTGCCGATCGCCTCGCCATCCGTCGAAACCGAGACGACGGCCACCGAGCGCAGACGCCCCTCGCGGGCGAGGGCCAGTTGCTCCTGCAGCACCGCGATCACCGATGCGGTGTCCTCGTCGGCCACGGTCGGGGCGATATGCGCCGGGAAGGCCACGACGGAGTTCGGGTTCGTCTGCTCACGCTTCATCATGCTTCGATCCCGCACCTGTCACTCTCGGGAACCGGCGTGGGCATCTGCTTTGTGCAGAGTGTGGCAGCTTGTCCGTGTCACGCTACGTGCCGGACGTGTGTGGCCGCGCGGCAACGTTCGGGGGCGTCGGCAGGGCCGGGTTATCCACCGCGGCGGTTCATCGGCAGGGACGGCGGCACGCGGTCGACGAATGAGGGGCCGGATTGCGTGCGCGCCGGTCCAAGCGCGCGGCGGAACGACCTCGGCGGCGCCTGCCGCCGGAGGCGTTCAGGTGGTTCAAGCGGCCTTGCGGCCCTTGCGCTCGCGCTCGGCCATGGCACCGGGCTGACCCAACCCGATCGCCTTGGCGAGGGCGGAGCGCTGCTCGGCATAGCTCGGTGCGACCATCGGATAGTCGGCCGGCAGGCCGTAGCGCTCGCGGTAGCTCTGCGGGCTCAGACCGTTCGCGGTCAGGTGCCGCTTCAAGGTCTTGTAAGTCTTGCCGTCGATGAAGCTGACGATCCCGTCCTGCTGCACCGACTTGCGGATCTGGGCCGGGCTCGGCTTGTCGACCGTCTCGCGCGGCGCCGTACCGGCCGGAGCCGTGCCCGTACCGGAGGCGAGACCGGCGATCGCACCGTGCACGCGGGCGATCAGTGCCGGCAGCTCGGAGGCCGGAACGGGGTTGTTCGACACGTAAGCGGCGACGACGTCGCCGGCCAGCCCGATCAGATCTGGCGTGTGCACAATCGTTTCTTCTGTCACTTCATGGTTCCCAATGTGCCCCTCACGCGCGATTTGCTACCTCTCAGGGCCGAATGCAAGTTACAAAACCCTACAACGGGGTGCATCTCGGTCATGATCGCTGCGCATGCTCAAGCGCCGAGTCGGGAAATTCTGGCACAACCGCCAGGTGAACTGTCCTGATAGGCGGAGGTTTTGATAACCACTGCGCCAGTGTTTCCAGATCGTGGCCGCGGGCTCGCCGGTTTGTGGATCGAACCAGACGCCGGCACGGCGGGTGATTCGGCCCGTGCGCGGGCACGTACACGCGGCGACGATCTGGCTGAGCATCGCATAATTCGGCGCCGCATGCGCCGTTCTTCGACATTAAATAGTGTGTTCGTCCGGTTTAAGACAGATCTCGCTGATGGTGCGACAAATCTGTTCGGCGTTGTTCCAGTCCTCGACCGAGAGCCACGGCGGAGACCGGGCGGTCGTCGTCGAGCGTGCCGCGGAAAACCGAATCCTGATACGCCGTCGGAGGCTGCGATCGCGATCCGCAGCCCGATCAAGACTTTGATCCGTCAGCGGATCTCGATCCTGCCCGAACCCGCAACATGCGTAACCGGGTGACGGAGCTGTCCCCAAGTTCTCAACTTTCGAGCGAATAGCTTGGGCGGGTCGTGCCCCGCGCGCGGTGACGCGCGGGCGCGGCCGTGGCATTGCGCGCGGATGCTGCTGCTCGCTCTCCTTCTCGCCCTTCTGGTCGTCCTGGCCGTCATGATCATCACGCGGCGCTGGACCGGCCGGCTGGCCTCGCTCGCCACCTTGATCGCGGGGGCGATCATGGCGCTGTGGCTGGCCCAGGTCGGTCTGCTGCCGGGCTCCACCGGACCGCTGACGCCGGACCGGCCCCGTGTCCCGGGGCTCGACCGGTAACGCCCCGGTAACCGTCCCGGCGCGAGCATGGGCCATGCCCACGCTGTCAGCCCCGCGCCTGCTCACCTTCCTGGTCTCGGCCGTCCTCATCGGCCTGGCCATCGCGAGCCTCTACACCCGCATCCCCATGGTCGGACGGACCGTGGTGGCGCACCGGCAATGGTTCTTCATCGGCGCCTACGCGCTGCTGGCGCTCGGAGTCACGACGCGCAGCCTGTGACCGACGCGGCGCCGTGCAGCCGGCCCGCCTTCGAGATGCCGGCGGCCTTTGATCGCACGGCATCGGTTTCCGAATGCCGGCCACCACCTCTTGGGGCGATGCTCTATCGCAACCGTGCGGCGTGCTTCAAAGGTGGCGGTATGGCGATGAAGACGACATTCGTGGTGCAGCCGTTCGAGCTGCACCGGAAGCGGCTGCGGCCGGCTCGACAGGAGCCCGCCCAGAGCGAGTTCGGCGCCCTCAAGAAGGCCGAGGCCTTGGCCGGACGCATGCCGGGCGCGGCGGCCTTAAAGGTGGTCGCAGACGACGAGACCGGCGAGCTCGAGGGCGTGACGATCCTGGGCCAGTTCGGCGAGGTGCCGGAAGATTTCGCCGAGAGCCTCCAGGGCGGCTGAGGCGATCGGGCGCTCGCGCCCGGGTGCGACACAGGCGACGGCGGCTGGACACTACGTAGAAACAACGTAGCACGAAGCTGGCGAGCGAACGCGCGTCCAGAGCCACACTCCGTGCCCCGATACTTTATCGATCTCCATGACGGCACCAATCTGGTTCGTGATCAGACGGGTGTCGACCTGCCCGATCTCGCCGCCGCGCGGGATCAGGCGGTCCGCATGATGACCCGGATCGCGCAGGGGCTCTCGGATCCGCAGGTGCGCCAGGATTACGTGATCGCCGTCCGGGACGAGCAGGGAACCGTCCGCCTGCGGCTGCGCCTGTCCTACGATGTCGAGCCCGGTTGAAAGCCGGGGCGCCGGATCGCGACGGAAGCAATCCTGCGCGCGTTGGTGCCGTATCGGTTCGCTTACGATCAGGAGGCTGTATGGGACGCTCGAGGATCACGACCGGAGCGGCCCTGGCGGCCCTCGTCCTGCTGGTGTCCGCCGCCGGGCCGGCCGCGGCCCAGACGACGCCGCCACCGCAGGCCGGCTCGGCCGTGGCGACGCCCGACAACGGGATCCTGCTGACGGTCTTCCTGCGGCACGACCAGTCGCGGCCCCTGGCCGAGCTGAACGAGCAGCTCGCCAAGCAGGGCTTCTACAAGGCCTTCCCGCCGCCCGGCATCGAGGTCGTCTCGTGGAACGTCGTCATGGGGATCGGGCAGATCATCACCCTGCGGCTGCCCGCCACCCGGCTGCGCGAGATCAATCGCGTCCTAGAGGACACCGCCTGGGGCGCCTACCGGACCGAGTTCTACCCGACCTACGATTACAAGGCCGTGGGCCTCGCGGAGCACGACAAGGCCCGCTGAGCCGCATCGTCGGCGCTCACACCGCCCCTTCGGCAACCCGGACCGGGCCGGAGGCCAGCGCGTCGCTCCACAGGCAGGGATGGCCGAGCCGCTTGGCCCGGTACATCGCCGCGTCGGCCTGCTCGAGCAGCGCCTGCGCCTGGCAGGCGTGCTGCGGCGCGCGGGCAATGCCGATCGCGGCCCCGATCAGCACCGGCTGCCCGGCGCCGACATCGTAGGGTTCGGTGAGACGCGCGTGGAGACGCTGCGCCCGATCAAGCACGGTCGAGGCCGGAGCCTCGTCCAGGAGCAGGACGAACTCGTCGCCGCCGAGGCGTGCGGCGGTATCCCGGTCGCCGAGACCCTCCTGGAGCCGCCCGGCCATCTGCCGGAGCAGCGCGTCGCCGGCGGCGTGGCCGTAGAGGTCGTTGACCGGCTTGAACCCATCGAGGTCGATGCACAGCAGCGCGCAGCCCCGGCCGGCAGGCTCGGCCGTGGCCTGGTCGAGCCGCGCCTCGAACAGGTAGCGGTTGGGCAGGCCGGTCAGCGGGTCGTGATGGGCCCTGTGGCGCAGCAGCGACTCCGCTTTTCGGCGCTCGGTGACGTCCTCGTAGAGGGCGAGCCAGCCCCCGCCCGGTTGCGGCTGAAGCGCCAGGGCGATCTGGCGCCCGTCCGTGAGCGTCTGCAGCACGGTGCCGGGGTCGCGCCGGGCCAGGGCTCGGGACCGCTCCGCCCAGATCTGCGCCGGATCCCGCTCGGCCTTCAGGCCCTTGGCGGCGTTGAGCGCGATGAGCGTCCGGGCGTGCATGCCGGGACGGAGCTGCCCGGCGGGCTGGCCGAAGATGCGCCGGTAGCCGTCATTGGCGAAGAGCAGGCGGTCTCCGGCATCGAACAGGCAGAAGCCGTGCGGCAGGCTGTCCAGGGCTCGCATGATCCGGGTGCCGAGCCGCCGGTCCCAGCAGAGCCCGTAGGGACGGGGGATGACGATCGCCTCCCGCTCGCGCCGTGGCAGCCGCGCCGAAACCCTGTTCGCTCGCGCCATGATGGCGAACCCCCTTCAGGCGCCCGGCCGAGCCCAAGCCCCGCTCACGGCCGAACGCGCCGCCGAAGACTGCTCCTGGGCGGTCATAGAATGGGATTCCTTTCGCCAACCTTGACGAGATTATGTTTCGCTCAAGGAAGCTCGGTCATCGAGGCAGCCGCGCCCATCGCGGCACGAATTCCTTCCGGCCTCGGGGAAGTTCGCCCCAAAGAAAACCCCGCGGTTCGGCACCGCGGGGCTGGGGTCGTCTCTATCGGCGCGCCGCCTCCTCTCGGTGCGGCGGCGACCGTCGTCGTCTGTAGCCTTAAGGGGCGTCGTGGACGCCGTGATGCCCGTCGAGGACGGTGTCGCTGGTCGGGACCGTGTCGGCCACGGCTTCCGCCCGGCGGCGATCCGGGGCGGTGGCCTCGTCGACGAAGGCCGCCACCGCCTCCGTGAGCGGCAACGTCCGGGTCTGCTGGCTCCCGAGCCGACGGATCGAGACCGTGCGCTCCTCGGCCTCGCGGCGGCCCAGCGCCAGCAGCACCGGCACCTTGGCGAGGGAGTGCTCCCGGACCTTGTAGTTGATCTTCTCGTTGCGCAGATCGGCCTCGACCCGCAGGCCGGCCCGTTCCAGGGCGCGCACGACATCCCGGGCATAGGCATCGGCCTCGCCGGTGATCGTCGCCACCACCACCTGGACCGGCGACAGCCAGAGCGGGAAATGCCCGGCGAAATGCTCGATCAGGATGCCGGTGAACCGCTCCATCGAGCCGCATATCGCCCGGTGCACCATCACGGGCGGCTTCCGGGCGCCGTCGGCATCGATGTAGAAGGCGCCGAACCGCTCGGGCAGGTTGAAATCCACCTGGGTGGTGCCGCATTGCCAGTCGCGGCCGATGGCGTCGCGCAGGACGTACTCGAATTTAGGCCCGTAGAACGCGCCCTCCCCCGGATTGACCTCCGTGCGGATCCGGCCGGCCGACTGCGCCTCGATCTGCGTCAGCACCCGGGTCATCACATCCTCGGCGTGGTCCCAGAGCGCGTCCGAGCCGACGCGCTTCTCCGGCCGCGTCGAGAGCTTCACGACGATCTGGTCGAAGCCGAAATCCGCGTAGGTCGAGAGGATCAGGTCGTTGATCTTCAGGCACTCGTCCGCGAGCTGGTCCTCGGTGCAGAAGACGTGGGCGTCGTCCTGGGTGAAGCCGCGCACGCGCATCAGCCCGTGCATGGCGCCGGACGGCTCGTAGCGGTGGACCACGCCGAACTCGGCGAGCCGCAGGGGCAGGTCGCGGTAGGACTTCAGGCCGTGCTTGAAGATCTGCACGTGGCCCGGACAGTTCATCGGCTTGAGGGCGAACCAGCGCTTGTCCTCGGCCTCGTCGCCCGCCGATTGCGCGGCGAACATGTTCTCGCGGTACCAGCCCCAGTGGCCGGAGGTCTCCCACAGGGCCTTGTCGAGGATCTGCGGGGCGTTGACCTCGGCGTAGTCCCCCCGGAGCCGCCGGCGCATATAGGCGATCAGCTCCTGGAAGATCGTCCAGCCCTTGGCGTGCCAGAAGACGACGCCCGGCCCCTCCTCTTGGAAGTGGAACAGGTCCATCTCCCGGCCGAGCCGGCGGTGGTCCCGGCGCTCGGCCTCCTCGAGCCGGTGCAGGTAGCCGTCGAGATCGGCCTGGTTCGCCCAGGCCGTGCCGTAGATGCGGGTGAGCATCGGGTTGTTCGAATCACCGCGCCAATAGGCGCCCGCGACCTTCATGAGCTTGAAGGCGGTGCCGACCTTCCCGGTGGAGGTCATGTGCGGACCACGACACAGGTCGAACCATTCACCCTGCCGGTAGATCTTGAGATCCTCGCCGGGCGGGATCGCGTCGACCAGCTCGACCTTGAACTTCTCCTGCTTGCCCTCGAACAGCCCGCGCACGTCCTCGCGCGTCCAGACCTCCTTGGTGAAGGGCGCGTCGCGAGAAATGATCTCGCGCATCTTCGCCTCGATCTTCGGGAAGTCCTCCGGCGTGAACGGGGTCTCGCGATAGAAATCGTAGTAGAAGCCGTTCTCGATCACCGGGCCGATCGTCACCTGCGTCTCCGGCCACAGGCTCTGGACGGCCTCGGCGAGCACGTGCGCGCAATCGTGGCGGATCAGTTCCAGGCTGCGCGGGTCGGTCCGGTCCAGGAACTCGATGCGGGCATCCTGGGCGATCGGATCGTCGAGATCGGTGACGGTGCCGTCGAGCGCCATGGCCACGGTACGCTTGGCCAGCGACTTGGCGATGCCCTCGACCACGCTGCGGCCGGTGGTGCCGGCGGCGACCTCCCGCGTGTTGCCGTCGGGGAAGGTGAGAATCGGCATGGCTCAGGCTCTCCAGGCTCAGTCCTGCATACGCAGCAGGTAAGCGTTGTCAGGGTGCGTCTTCGGGGAGCGGCCGTGTAGACCGAATTTTTTTCCTTGGCGAGGGAATGGCGCGCAGTGCAGCCTCCCCTGTGGACGCCATCCTCCGGAGTTGTCCGGGGCGGGCCAAGCCGGCCCTCGGCCGAGACGGCTCCAAAGCCCCATTCAGCGGCGCGATCTTACAATCGGGCGCCGCATCGTCCTGGACGGGCCGGCGCGGGACCGTCTTCCCGTGTGATGACCCGTGCGGCATCGGTAAGCGGATCACGGCGGGCACGGACAAATCCGGAACCTTGTCCAGGTTGGGCGTGGGGGATTTGCGCGAACATCCGGATCCCGGCCCGCCGATACCGTGGCTGCGCTGCAAAGCTCGGGACCCCGAAAGCACCCACGTATCAAAATCTTGGACGCCTTTCGGCTTCGAAGTGCTTGCGGGCCTGCTGCACCCCGAACTGACACGGCGTTTTGTCCTGCGGCCGTGACAGCGCAGATCGGCGATCGGGCGCGGCAACGCCGGTTTCGGTAACGCCCCTCGACTTTCCAAATGGCCGGCCCGCCTCACCCCACGCGTTCGAGCCGGCTCGCGAAGAAGCCGTCCAGGCCGCCGCGGGCGCCCGGGACGTCCGGCAGGTGGCACGGCAGGGTGCGCAGGTCGCCGTTACCGTCGATCATCTCGGCCGCGCCGCCGACCTCCTCCGGCTGGACCGGCACACGCCGGTATCGGGCGTCGCGGGCCAGGAAGGCTGCGATCTGGGCCTCGCCCTCCTCGGGTTCCAGCGAGCAGGTGCAGTAGACGAGCCGTCCGCCCGGACGCACCAGCCCGGCCGCGTGGTCGAGGAGCTTGGCCTGGAGCGTCGCCAGCCGGGCGATGTCGGCCTCCGACTTGGTCCAGGCCACGTCCGGATGGCGCCGGATCGTGCCGGTGGCCGAGCACGGCGCGTCGAGCAGCACGGCGTCGTGGTCCTGCGCCTCCAGGGCCAGGGCATCGGCCACCGCGACGGTGACGTCGAGGCCGAGCCGGGCGACGTTCTCGCGCAGGCGCTCCAGCCGGGGCGCCGAGCGATCGACGGCCGTGACCTGTGCGCCGGTGGCGGCGAGCTGCATCGTCTTGCCGCCGGGGGCGGCGCAGAGGTCGAGGACGCGGGTGCCGGGCTGCGGGGCGAGCAACCGGGCCGGGATCGCCGCGGCGGCGTCCTGCACCCACCAGGCGCCCTCCTGGAATCCCGGCAGGTCGGGGATTGCCGGGCCGTTCTCCGGTAGCCGCAGGGAGCCGGTCGGCAGCCGCACCGCGCCGAGCGGCTCGACCCAGGCGGCGGCGTCCCCGCGCGGGGTCAGGTCGATCGCCGCGCCCGTGAGATGCGCCCGCGCGATGGCGGCAGCCCGCTCCGGCCCGTAGGCCGCGGCCCAGCGGCGGGCGAGCCAATCGGGCGTGTTGACGGCGAGCGCGTCGGCGGAATCCGCCAGGATCGCGTCGCGCTCCCGGGCGACCCGGCGCAGGACCGCGTTGACCAGTCCGGCGAGATGGGTGGTGCGATTGTCCCCCTTGGCGAGCCGCACGGCGCAATCGACGGCGGCATGATCGGGGACCGCGAGGTCGAGGATCTGAGCGGTGGCGGTGGCGAGCAGCGCCGTGAGCCGCGGCTTCTCGACCGGCAGGCCGCGCTCCAGCCGGGCCGCCAGGGCGGCGCGGATCAGCCCGTAGCGCCGGAAGGTCGCCACCGCGATGGCTCGGGCCAGGGCCGCGTCGGCCGGGCTCAGGGTCTCCGCCCGGATCGCCAACGCCAGCGTCTCCTCCAGGGCCGGGGGGCGCTCCTGGCCGATAATCTCGGCCACCGCCTGCAGGGCGGCCCGGCGCGCGCCGAGGCCCGCCGTGTCGGGCGCGCTCGTGCCCGTCGATGTCTCGCCCCGCGTGTTGCGACCTGTGTCCCGCGATGCCACTTCTACTCCTGACCCGATTGCCTTCAGACTCACGCCCTCACACCCGAGCGACCGCGATGCAAGACCCGAACGGACATGACGTGACCGAAGACGCGGCCACCCCGCGCACGCTCAGCCCCGCGGCGGAGCGCGCGCTGGCCGAGGCGGCCGAGCGCCGCGCCGCGATCGACGCCCGCGCGGCCGAGATCCGCGCGACCCCGGAGCGCCTGGGTCGCGGCGGCCTGGAGCCGGTCCGCTACCAGGATTGGGAAGTGAAGGGTCTCGCGGTCGATTTCTGAGGCCGCCAGCTGCCCTACTCGGCCGCGACGCCGCCATAGACCACCGGCGACGGTTCGGGCCGGGCCTCCGCGGCCCCCGCCCCGAACCGTCGGTACCAGAGCCCGGTCAGGATCGGCACGAGGATCGAGGTGACGATGATGCAGATCGTCACCAGCACGGTGGCGGTCTGCGCCACCGGAGCGAATTGCGGTGCCACGGCCGCGATCGCCAGCGGGTTGGCGGCGGCCGCGCCCGCCGTGGACGAGGCCGCGAGCCCCGCCGTCCCGGTGCCGCCGCCGATGGCCTTGTCGGCCAGGATCAGCGGGATGCCGGTGAGCACGATGACGGCCAGCGCCAGGACGATCCCGAGCCCGGCCAGCGGCGAGAGCAGGTTGTTGAGATCGACCGTGTTGCCGAGCGCGAAGGCGAAGAACGGGATCATCAGCTGGCTGCCCGGCGCGAAGAAGGCGCGCAGCTTCGGGTCGAGATTGCCCAGCAGGAAGCCGACGAGGAACGGCAGCACCGCGCCGATGAAGATCTGCGGCTCGAAATGCGCCGCTCCGGAGGCGCCGAGGATGATCATGCTCATCAGCGGCCCGGACTCGATCGAGGTCAGGATGAAGGCGCCGGCCTCCTCGCGGCTGCCGTAGGTCTGCATCAGCGAGGCGTAGAGGCCGCCATTGGTCATATCCATCGCGCACACGATCGCGAGGATCGACAGGCCCGCGAAGAACCCGGTCTGGATGCCCTCGGGCGGGATGAACAGCGACGCGACCAGCACGATCACCCAGGCGGAGAGCAGCTTGGTCACCACCAGGGTGCCGGATTTGCGCAGGACCGTGCCGGTGGCCTTCAGGCTGACCGACGCGCCCATGCAGAAGAACCAGACCGCCAGGATCGGGATCACGCCGGTCATGATGCCCTGCGTGAAGCCCTTGAAATAGGCCGGGGCACCCGGCGTGAACGTCTTGCACAGGGCGCCGAGCAGGAGTGGGACCAGCATCAGGCCGCCGGGAATCCTGTCGATCGCCGCCTTGATCTGCATGGCGCGTTCCCTCCGGTTGGTTCGCCGACGCGCCGGATCCCGGGTGTCGTGCCGGCCCACGCCTCTGTCGGGCGCCTGTTTGGACCGGTGCGACATCCTGTTGCGGCGAGCCGCAGGCCGTCAAGCGGCGGTCCGGGCTGTGGCCGCGACACCGGGCGCGGAACGTCGCGCGGCGGGCGCCGTTGGGCTCGTTCATCACCAGGAGGCTCAGATGGCGACGAAGGTATCGGCTCACGGCGCGGCCGCGGGACCGCATGGCGAGATCGCGCTCGCCCGCGGCGAGCGGCTCGGGATGCGGATGTGGCGGGCCGAGGAGCCGAACGCCGACAAGCCGATGACGTCCTCGCCGCACGAGACCGTGGGCTACGTCATCAGCGGCCGGGCCGAGCTGGCGGTCGGCGGCGAGACGGTCGCGCTTGCGGCGGGCGATTCCTACTGTGTGCCGGCCGGCGCGGAGCACACCTATCGGATTTTGGAGACCTTCACGGCCGTGGAGGCGACTGCGCCGCCGGCCAAGTAGGGCGCAGCGGCCGCCCGATCTGCGCGCGCCGCGGCTCGGGCGTCGGCGCGCGCCTGCGCATCGGTGCGGCATGTTGTACATCACGCGTCATGAGCCACGCCCTTGCCCGGGACAGGCTGTCGACGCCGCTCGCCGCGGCGAGCGCGTGATCCTGTTCGGAAGCCGGGCGCGCGGGGACCACGACGCGGATAGCGACTGGGATCTGTGCGTCCTGCTGAACGACGAAATCGCGCCGGGCCGCTATACGCCGGGCTTCCTGTGGGAGGCCGTGCGCGACCTCGGCGCGTCGATCCAGGTGTGCCGATGCGCAGGAGCGTATTCGAGGCCACCCGTCGCGACGTCAACGCGCTCGGCGCGACGCCTGCTGCTCGATCCGCCCGAACTTGAGGATGCCGCGTTCCACGTCCATCAGGCCGTCGGGAAGGCCACCTAAGCGGTCTTGTGGCGGAGGGCATTCGGTATCCGCGCGGCCGTGGGGCCGGCCCTGATCTCGACGCTCCGACCAGGCTGATACCGATCGCCAATTCGTTCCATGAACAGGCGAGGCAACTCGCGGGTCTGACGCCGTGGGCGACCGCCTTTCATTAACCCACGGATGATCGCCTCGCGGCCGAGCCGCTACCCTCTAAGGCGGACCTCGAACGCCATCTCGACGGTGTGGAGGCTCTCGTGGAAGCCGTGGCGCGCCATGTCACCACGGCGACCTGATCACGCCGTTGCTCCGATCCTCACTGGGTCACGTAGACCTGGGCGCCGACATCGACCCGGGCGTAGAGATCGACCACGTCCTGATTGTACATGCGGATGCAGCCGTAGGAGGCGTAGGTGCCGACCGAGCTCGGCCGGTTGGTGCCGTGGATGGCGTATTCGCCGCCGGCCAGCGTCATGGCGGCGGCGCCCATCGGGTTGTTCGGCGAGCCGCCGGCGATGAGGTTCGGCAGCCGCGGGTTGTCGCGCTTCACCTCGGCCGGCGGCGACCAGGCCGGGGCGACGTACTTGCCGTCGATGGACGCCGTGCCGAACCATTGCTTGCCGGGCCGGCCCACCGCCACGGGATAGCGGATCGCGGTGCCGTCGCCGTTCACCAGGTAGAGCTTGCGCTGGGACACGCTGATCACCACCGAGCCCGGTGCGACGCCGTTCTGGAACGGCACCACCTCCCGGGCCTGTGCCGTCCCGAAGCACCCCGCCAGCATCGCGCCGGCCATCCCGAATAAAGCCGCCACCCGACCCGACATCACCGACTTCCTCGACAAGCAAGAGATCATGCGGGCCAGTAATCCACGGCCGAGCTTGCCGTTCCACGAAAAGCTATGGTTGATGTGGCGTTGATCCCGGGAAGTCTTGGGGAGGGTAAAGGAGTAGCGTAAATCCGGGATCTCGACGGATCAGCGCTCGATCAACGCTGCGCCGCGCGGGTCTTCGACCTGCCAGCCGTGCCGCTCCAGTTCCGGGTCGAGATGCTCCTCGACCGGGTGGCCGACGCAGAGATAGGCGACGAGCCGCCAGGTCGCCGGCACGGCCAGGATCTCGGTGACGCAAGCGGGCTCCAGGATCGAGACCCAGCCGACGCCGAGCCCGCGCGCCCGCGCCGCCAGCCAGAAGCACTGCACCGCCCCGACCACCGAATAGGCCAGGGTCTCCGGCATGCTGGCCCGGCCGAGACCGAGGCCGGTCTCGGTGGAATCGTCGCAGAACACCGCGAGGTGCTCCGGCGCCTCGTTCAGCCCGGCGAGCTTGAGCGTTCGGTAGCGCGCCGCCCGCGCGGCGTCGTAAACCGTGGCGGCGGCGGCGTTGCAGCGGGAGAAGTCCTGCGCGACGGCGGCGCGCCGGGCCGGGTCCGACACGCGGACGAAGCGCCAGGGCCGGCTGTTGCCCACCGAGGGCGCCCGATGGGCCGCGGCCAGGCAGGCGCGCAGATGATCCGGATCGACCGCGTCCGGCCGGAAGCGGCGCACGTCGCGGCGCCACGCGAACAGCGTGTCGAGAGTCTGGATGAAGGCGTCGTCGAAGGCGGGCGGACCCATGATGCGGCTCGCCATACCTGTATCCCGCGGTCAACGGGAGACGGAAAGACGGCCATCCGGTCCGGCGGCCGGGAGAATCATAAAAAAGGCCGCCCGGAGGGGCGGCCTGAAGTCATTGGGTCTCGAAACCTCGGAGTGCCGAATCCTGGGATCTCGACCGGTGACCGAAGGCTGGGGAGCTGGGTTACGGTCGCCGGCCGGGCAAAACCCGGCGAGGTTCAGCGATTGTTGTGCCGCCGCAACGCGGCTCGCAAAAGGCACAAATCGGGCGGAACCGTGTTTTTTGCCGCTGGCCTGTGTCTCACGCGACACGGAGACCCGCCGCGACCACCCTTGCGGGGCGCGGCGGCGGGGGCCATCATCCGGCAAAGCATGAGCGCCACGGAGTGATGATGACGGAGCGGACGAGCGCGGGGTCGCGGCCCGACGATGCGGCGGGCCATGTCATTCCGTTTCCCGCCCGTGCGGAACCCCCGCAGATCGCCTTCAACCGGGACGAGCTGCGCACGATCTTCAACCTCTACGGCCGGCAGGTCGCCGCCGGCGAGTGGCGCGACTACGCGATGGATTTCCGCCGGGACAAGGCGGTGTTCTCGATCTACCGCCGCAGCTCCGAGATGCCGCTCTACCGGATCGAGAAGGATCCGAAGCTCGCCCGCCGCCAGGGCGCCTACGCGGTCATCGCCGCCAGCGGCCTGGTGATGAAGCGCGGGACCGAGCTGGCCCGGGTCCTCGCCGTGCTAGAGCCGCCGCCGCGCGCCGTCTGAGGTCTCAGGCGAGGTTCAAGGTCCGGACGGTGGCGACGATCTCGTCCCGGATCGCGGGCGCCAGCGGCAGGATCGGCCGCGGCGGCTCGGCCCGGCACAGGCCGAGGGACTCGGCGAGCGCATAGGCCACCCGCAGGCTCGAATGGGTCTGGAACAGTGTCCAGAGCGGTGCGAGTTCCGCGTTCAGCGTCCGGGCCTGCGCGATGTCGCCGGCCTGGACCGCGCGCGTGATCGCCAGGCACGTCTTCGGGAACAGGCCGCCCGCCACGCTGAACCAGGCCGTGCCCCCGGCAATCAGAGCCGCGGTCGCATTCCAGTCGCCGCTGACCCCGAGGGGAAAACCGGCGGGAACCGCGTCCGTGAGAGCCGAAACCCCGGCCACGGTAGCCTCCGGCGCCGGCGCGGGACATTTGGCCGCCACGACACCGGGCAGGCGCGCGATCCGGCCGATCAGGTCCGGGGAGAAACGGAAATGCGTGGTCGCCGGGTTGTCGTAGATCACCAGAGGCAGGCCGCCCTCGCCTGCCACGGCCTCGAAATGCCGGAACACCTCGTCGTCGGTGAGCGGCGTGTAGGAGACCGGGGCCAGCAGCCCGGCATCGGCGCCGGCTGCCCGGGCGTCCCGGGCCAAGCGGATCGCCTCGTCGGTGCGCAGAGCCCCGATTCCGACCAGGATCGGCACCCGGCCGCCGACCACCTCGGCAGCGATGGTCACGGCGCGGCGGCGCTCGTCCCGGGACAGGTAGGCGTAGGTGCCGGTGCTGCCGAGCAGCCCGACCGAATCGACCTGCGCCTCCGCGAGCCGCTCTAAAAGCCGGCGCAGGCCCGTTTCATCGACGCGGCCCTCGGCGTCGCTGGGGGTGATCGGGAAGGCGGAGAGGCCGGAGATCGACAGCATGCCGGCACGTTAGCGGCTGGCCACTGGCAGTACAGATAAAAAGAAACCCCGGCGGTTTCCCGCCGGGGCTTCCGATCAAGTCCGGTCTCTATCAGGGCCTAGCGGCGGTCGCCCATCAGGCTCAGCAGGAACTGGAACATGTTGATGAAGTCGAGATAGAGGGTCAGGGCGCCGTTCACCGACATCTTGGCCGCCATCTCGCCGTCGAAGCCGCCGTAGAGATACATCTCCTTGAGCTTCTGCGTGTCGTAGGCTGTGAGGCCCGCGAAGATCAGCACGCCGAGCACCGAGATGGCGAACTGCAGGGCCGACGACGCGAAGAAGATGTTCACGAGCGACGCCAGGATGATGCCGATCAGGCCCATCATCAGGAACGAGCCCATGCCCGACAGGCTACGCTGGGTCGTGTAGCCATACAGGCTCAGCGAGCCGAAGGCCGCCGCCGTGATGAAGAACACCTGGATCACGCTCGCCCCGGTGAAGACCAGGAGAAGCGAGGACATCGAGGCGCCCATCACCGCCGCGAAGGCCCAGAACATCGTCCGGGCCGACGAGGCCGACATCCGGTCCATCCGCATCGAGAAGACGAAGATGAACGCGAGCGGAGCGAGCATCAGGACCCACTTGAGCGGGCTGTTGTAGAGGGTCTGACCGAAGGGGGTCAGGATCGGGCGCGTACCCTGGTAGGCCGCGACCGACGCCATGTTCAGGCCGAGGGCAACGAGACCGGAGATCCCGAGCCCGACGACCATGTTGTTGTAGACGCCGAGCATGAAGGTCCGCAGGCCCTGATCGACCTGGACCTGGCTGCCCGCGCCAGCGTAGCCGGACGGCTGCTGGGCGCCGTACCGGAAGGGAGAGTTCTCGAATGCCATGGGAGTTTCCTTGCGGAGGCTCTCTCAGCGTGGTGTTTCGGGCGAGGCCCACGCAGGACCTCTGGCGCCAGGCTGGCGCCTCGGACAGGAATATGTTGCGCGGCCGTCCCCCGCACAAGTCCCCGGCCACGGTTGCCGGGCCGCTTTTCAGGTCCCGGACGATGTATTTTTGTCCATGATCGCAGGGATTAAAATGGATTCCCGTGATCACGATCGTCGGTTCGACTGACGGTTGCCCGGGTCACACCGTTTCGATGACTCGCGGTGAAGTCTTAACCACCCGCCGCGACCGGCTGGCCGGCCACGAAAACCGGCTCCTAGATCTGCCGAAGATAGGGCGCCGGCTTCTGGCCGAGGATGCGCCAGGTGCCGGCCAGGCCGAGAAGGATCGCCAGTGCCACCGCGGCCGTGGCGGCGACCAGCGCGCCCCACAGGTCGAGGCGGAAGTCGAGATGCATGACCTTCGCGACGATGACCCAGCCGGCGACGCTGCCGGCGGCGAGGCCGAACAGGGCGGTGGCGAGCCCGAGCGCCGCGTATTCGATGGCGTAGGCGGTGAGCAGCCGGGCCCGGCTGGCGCCGAGCACCTTGAGCACCACGGCGTCGTAGAGGCGGGCCCGATGGCCCGCCGCGATGGCGCCCGCTAGCACGAACAGGCTCGCCAGCACCGCCACCGCGCTGGCCCCGCGGATCGCCAGGACCAGGCGTCCGACGAGGTCGCCGATCGCGTCGAGCGCGTCCTTCACCCGCACGGCGCTCACCGACGGAAACGCCTTGGCGACGTCGCGCAGGATGTGGTTCTCGGCCCCTGCATCGGTGCCCCCCGGAAGCGACAGGGTGGCGAGGTCCGAATGCGGCGCGCCGCGGAAGGTGCCGGGCGAGAACACCATCACGAAGTTGATGCCGAGATTGCGCCACTCGACCCGGCGCAGGTTGAAGATCGTCGCGGTCAGGTCGCGGCCGAGCACGTTGACGGTGACGCTGTCGCCGACCTTGAGCCCGAGCTGGCGCGCGAGCTCCGCCTCGAACGAGACCAGGGGCTTGGCGCCCTGCTCGGCGCTCCACCAGGCGCCTTCGGTGAGGGTCGAGCCCTCCGGCACGGTGTCGGCGTAGGTGATGCCCCGGTCGCCGTCGAGGACCCAGGCGGCATCCTCCGGGGGCCGGATCTTGTTGGCCGGCACGCCGTTCAGGGCGACGATCCGGCCGCGCATCATCGGCACGTCCTCGATCTTGCCGTTGGGGGCCGAGCGCGCCAGGAACGCCCGGAACTCGGCCGCGTCGCGGGACGGGATGTCGAGGAAGAACAGGTTCGGCGCCCGCGCCGGCAGCGTCGCGCTGATCGTCCGGCGGACATTGGCGTCGATCAGGCTGAGGGTGACCAGCAGCGTCACCCCGAGACCCAGCGACAGCACGATGGCCGGGGTCAGGGCGCCGGGCCGATGGAGATTGGCCAGCGCCATCCGGGGCGCCGGCCAGCGCGGATGCGGCAGGCGGCGGGCGAGCGCCATCAGGCCGAGCGCCACCCCGTGCAGCAGCGCGAAGGCGATCGCCGCGGCGGCGATGAAGATCAGTGCCACCCGCCGGTCGAAGGCCGTGGCGACCGACAGGCCGACCAGCGCCGCCAGACTCAGGGCTAGCCATACCCGGTAGCGCCAGCGCGGGCTGACCCGGGCCGGGTCGACCGTGTCGCGGAACAGGCCGGAGACCGGCACGTCATGGGCGCGGCCCAGAGGCGTGATCGCGAACGCGAAGGCGGTGAGCAGCCCGTAGGCGGCGGCGAGCGCGAGTTCGAGCGATGCGAGGGTCGGGTTCAGCGGCAGGGGCAGGTCGGCGGAGAACAGCGCGTCCAGCACGAACGGCAGGCTCGCCCCGATCACGAGCCCGATCAGCGTGCCGATCCCGGCGATCAGCATCACCTGGGTGAGATAGATGGCGACCACCTGCGAGCCCGGCGCACCGACGCTCTTGAGCGTGGCGATCGACGGCCGCTTGCGCTCCACGAAGGCGTGGACGGCGTTGCCGACGCCCACCCCGCCGACGATCAGCGCGGTCAGACCGACCAGGGTCAGGAACTGGGTGAAGCGCTCGATGCTCTTGGCGAAGCGGGGATCGGCGTTGGTACGCGACCGGATCTCCCAGCCCGCCTCCGGGGTCGCGGCGCGGATCCGCGCCTGCGCGGCGTCGATATCCGAATCCCGGGCGGCGTCCTTGGGCAGGACGATGCGGTAGCTCCAGCGGTTGAGGCTGCCCGGCTGGACGAGGCCGGTCGCCCGCAGCGCCGGCTCCGAGATTAGCAGCCGCGGGCCGAAGCCGATGCCGCCGGCGATCTTGTCGGGCTCGGACGTGAGCGTGCCGCGGATCGTCACCGGGTGACCGGCCAGGGTGATCCGGTCGCCGACCTTCACGTCGAGGCGGGTGAGCAGGGCCGGGTCCGCCAGGGCGCCCGGCGCGCCGTCGCGCTCCGCCAGAAGGTCGACGAGCCGGCCCGGCGGGTCGGTGACGGGCTCGCCCGCCGCCGGGTAGGTCGCGGGGTCGACCGCCTTCAGCTCGACCAGCGCGGCGTCGCCGCTGCCCGCCACCGCCATGGCCCGCAGGGAGGCCACCGCGTCGATCCGGCCCTCCCGGGCCAGAGCCTGCCGCTCCGGGTCGGTCGCCTCGCGGTTGATGAGGTTGTAGGCGAGATCGCCGCCGAGGATCCGGCGCCCCTCCCGGCCGAGACCGTCGGAAAGCGAGCGCGAGATCGAGGCCACGCCGGCGATCGCCGCGACGCCCAGCGCGATGCAGGCCAGGAACACGCCGAAGCCGGACAGGCCGGCGCGCAGCTCGCGGAGGGCGAGGCGCAGGGTCAGCGGGATGCGCCGGGGCGCGGGTTCGGGACGCGGGATCGTGCCGTGCATCAGGCGGTCACCGCCTCCTCGATCCGGCCCGAGCGCAGGCGCACGGTGCGGTCGCACAGGCGCGCGAGGCCGTTGTCGTGGGTGACGAGGACGAGGGTGGCGCCGCGGTCGCGCTTGAGCCGGAACAGCAGGTCGACGATCTGGCGGCCGGTGGCCTCGTCGAGATTGCCGGTTGGCTCGTCCGCCACCAGGATCGCCGGATCGGGGGCGACGGCCCGAGCGATGGCGACGCGCTGCTGCTCGCCGCCCGAGAGCTGGGCCGGGTAATGGTGCAGCCGGTGGCCGAGGCCGACCGCCTCCAGCTCGGCGCGGGCCCGCTCCAGCGCGCCGGGCCGGTCCGCGAGTTCCAGCGGCAGCGCGACATTCTCGAGGGCCGTCATGGTCGGGACCAGGTGGAAGGCCTGGAACACGATGCCGATGCGCCGGCCCCGGAAGCGGGCGAGCGCGTCCTCGTCGAGGCGGGCGAGGTCGGTCTCCTCGATCACGACGCCGCCGGAATCGGGCCGCTCCAGCCCGGCCATGACCATCAGCAGGGTCGACTTGCCCGAGCCCGAGGGGCCGACCAGCCCCACCGCCTCGCCGCGATCGACGCTGAGCGAGATGCCGCGCAGGACGTGGACCCGCGCGGCGCCGCGGCCGAGGCTGAGATCGATGTCGGACAACGCGATCGCCGGCTCGCGCAGCACCTTGTCGTGGCTCACGAGGCGGCCGATCTGTGGGCGATGACGAGCATGGCGCGCGAGGTCCTGACTTGGCTTCGAACTTGGCTGCGAACTTGGCTGCACGGGCCGTTGATGCACCGCGATATGGGGGGCGCATTGGGGCCGCGCCATGACGGCACCCGCCGAGCCCGACGGGCGGCCCTGTTTGTCGCAGCGCTAGCGGGTCTGGTGCTCCCTTTCATGACAGAGAGTCACGCGGCATCACCCGGCCCGATCAAGCTCGTGGCGCTCGGCGACAGCCTCACGGCCGGCTACCGCCTGCCGTCGGACGCCGCCTTCCCGACCGTGCTGGAGCGCCTGCTCAAGGCCAAGGGCGCGGATGTGACGGTGGCCAATGCCGGCGTCTCCGGCGACACCGCCACGGGCGGGCTCGACCGGGTCGACTGGTCGGTGCCGGACGGGACCGCCGGGGTGATCCTGGAACTCGGCGCCAACGACATGCTGCGCGGCACCGACCCGAAGGTCACCGAGGGGGCGCTCGCGGCGATCATCGAGCGGCTGAAGGCCCGCGGGATCCCGGTGCTGCTGGCCGGCATGCAGGCCGCGCCCAATCTCGGGCCGGATTACAAGGCGCGGTTCGACGCGATCTACCCGACGCTGGCCAAGCGCTACGACCTGATCCTGTACCCGTTCTTCCTGGACGGGATCATCGGCGACCGCGCCCAGCACCTCGATGACGGGCTGCATCCGAATGCCCGGGGCGTCGAGACCATCGCGGCCCAGATCCTCCCCACGGTCGAGACTTTTCTCGGGGGCCTCCGGCAGGGGGCGTCGCGCTGATGCCGCGGCTGTTCACCGGGCTCGCCGTGCCGCCCGAGATCGCGGACGCGCTCCGGGTTTTCCGGGGCGGCCTGCCGGGTGCGCGCTGGATCGAGCCCGGCGATTACCACGTCACCCTGCGGTTCCTCGGCGATGTCGAGATCCCGGTGGCCGAGGACGTGGTCGAGGCGCTGGCCGAGATGCGCCTGCGCGCCACCCTGATGGTGACGCTCGACGGGCTCGGCATCTTCGGCGGCGACCGGCCGCGGGCGCTCTACGCCTCGGTGGCGCCGAGCCCGGACCTGATCGACCTCCAGGCCGAGCAGGAGAGGCTGGTGCGCCGGGCCGGCGTCGAGCCGGAGCGCAGAAAATTCACCCCGCACGTCACTTTGGCTCGCCTGCGGCGCGACGCCAGCCCGGAGGCGGTGGCGATGTACCTCTCGCAAGGACCGGCCTTCGCGTCGCTGACCTTCACCGCCGACCGGGTGACGCTGTTCTCGGCGAAGGAATCGACCGGGGGCGGACCCTACCTGGCGGAGGCCGAATTCCCGTTCGTGTGAGCGGTTACAACCGCCGCAAAGCCACGCTCTCGATCCGGTGGCTCGCGCCCTTGGTCAGGATCAGGCTCGCGCGCTGGCGGGTGGGTAAAATGTTCTCGCGCAGGTTCGGCAGGTTGATCGAGGTCCAGAGCCGGTCGGCAATGTCGAGCGCTTCGTGCTCGGGCACCTCGGCGTATTTGCGGAAGTAGGAGCGCGGGTCGCGGAAGGCGGTCTGGCGCAGGCGCATGAACCGGGTGACGTACCAGCGGTGCAGGTCGTCCTCGTGGCCGTCGAGATAGATCGAGAAGTCGAAGAAGTCGGAGACGAACGGGATCGCGGTGCCGTCTCGCGGCAGGCGGGCGGGCTGGAGCACGTTCAGGCCCTCGACGATCAGGATGTCGGGGCTCTCCACCACCCGCTCCTCGCCGGGCACCCGGTCGTAGACCAGGTGGGAGTAGAGCGGCGCCGTCACCCGCTTGTGGCCGGCCTTCACGTCGTGGAGGAAGCGCAGCAGCGAGGCGGTGTCGTAGCTCTCCGGGAAGCCCTTGCGCTCCATCAGGCCGTGCTGGGCCAGCTCGGCATTGGGCAGCAGGAAGCCGTCGGTGGTGACGAGGTCGACCTTCGGGGTGTTGGGCCAGCGCGCGAGCAGGGCGGCCAGGATGCGCGCGGTGGTCGACTTGCCCACCGCCACCGAGCCGGCCAGGCCGATGATGTAGGGCGCTTTGGTCTCGCGCTCGGCCAGCAGGAAGCGCTGGGTCGCCTTGAACAGCCCCTGCGTGGCCGCAACGTAGAGCGAGAGCAGCCGCGACAATGGCAGGTAGATCGCCACCACCTCCTCGACCGAGATCGGGTCGTTGATCGATTGCAGCCGCTCGATATCCTCGGCCTTGAGGGTCAGCGGCGTGTCGGCGCGCAGCTGTGCCCATTCCTCGCGGCTGAAGCGACGATAGGGCGAGAGCCGATCCGATTCGTCGAGGATCGCCTCGACCGAGCCCGGCAGCGCGGCCGCGTTCACGCGGGGCGCCTCGCGGCCTTCTCGGCGAGCCCGCTCTGGGCGGTGCGGCGCTCCAGCTCCGCCATGACGGCGTCGAGCTCGACGCCGCCCGCCCGGAGCAGCACGACCAGGTGGTAGAGCACGTCCGCGGCCTCGTTGCGCAGGCCAGTCTTGTCGCCCTGCACCGCCGCGATGGCGGCCTCCACGGCCTCCTCGCCGAGCTTCTTCGCCGCCTTGGCGGGCCCCTCGGACAGCAGCTTGGCCGTGTAGGAGGTCTCGGGATCGGTCCCGGCGCGGCTCGCGACGAGCTTGGCGAGGTCGGCGAGCGTGTAGGCGGTCATGAAGCGATCTGCATGTGAGGTCGGCCTTGCGGGTTCGGCCGAGGCCGTATTCGGCAGGAAACTGCGCTACGGCCGCCCTGTGGGCAAGCCGCGCGGGTGAAGGCGTCCCGGCTTTGTCCGACTTAAGCTTGATTTCGAGCGAGTCGGACGGCGGGCTCAGCTGTTCGGCAGGTGCCGGGCCAGCGCCTCCAACACGGCCATGCGCACCGCCACCCCCATCTCGACCTGCTCGCGGATCAGCGACTGCGCGCCGTCGGCGATCTCGGAAGAAATCTCGACGCCGCGGTTCATCGGGCCGGGATGCATCACCAGGGCGTCGGGCTTGGCGAGCGCCAGCTTCTCGCCGTCCAGGCCGAAATAGTGGAAATACTCCTTCACGGAGGGCACGAACGAGCCGTTCATGCGCTCGCGCTGGAGGCGCAGCATCATGACGATGTCGCAGCCCTCCAGGCCCTTGCGCATATTCGTGAAGGTTTCGACGCCGAAGCGCTCGATCCCGGCGGGCAGCAGGGTCGAGGGCGCGATCAGGCGCACGCGCGCGCCCATCGCCTGCAGCAGAATGATGTTCGAGCGCGCCACCCGCGAATGCAGGACGTCGCCGCAGATCGCCACCTGAAGGCCCTCGATCCGGCCCTTGTTGCGGCGGATCGTCAGCGCGTCGAGCAGCGCCTGGGTCGGGTGCTCGTGGGCGCCGTCGCCGGCATTGACCACCGCGCAATCGACCTTGCGGGCGAGCAGGTGGACCGCACCGGCCGATTCGTGGCGCACCACGATGATGTCCGGCCGCATCGCGTTGAGGGTCGCGGCGGTGTCGATCAGGGTCTCGCCCTTCTTCACCGAGGACGAGGCCACCGACATGTTCATCACGTCGGCGCCGAGCCGTTTGCCGGCGAGCTCGAACGAGGATTGCGTCCGGGTCGAGGGCTCGAAGAACAGGTTGATCTGCGTGCGGCCCCGCAGCGTCGTGCGCTTCTTCTCGACCTGCCTTGAGATGTCGACGGCGGCATCGGCCGCGTCGAGCAGCGCCTCGATATCGGGCCGGGTCAGCCCCTCGATGCCGAGGAGGTGCCGGTGCGGGAAGGCCGGGGGCGCGGAGGTCGTCATGATGAGTCCGGGGTGTAGGTCCGGCACGCTCTCCCGGCAAGGCGCGCCAGCCCCTGCGGCCTTTTTTCATCGGTTGGTAACTTGAGCATCCGCGCCACGTATCAGCCGGATCGGACGGAACCCGCACCGTCGCCACCCCCGCGAGACGCACGCTTGAGACCCGACAGCCTGAGAGCCGAACCTTTGGCCGGCGCCCCCGCGCTCGCAGCGCCCGAGACCGTCGACGCCTCCGGGCGCCGCTGGTTCTACCGGCATCCCGTGGTGATCCGGGTGGCGCACTGGATCAACGCCGGGGTGCTGCTGGTGCTGCTGATGAGCGGCCTGCAGATCTTCAACGCCCACCCGGCTTTGTACTGGGGGGCGGTCTCGACCTTCGACGATCCCGCTCTGGCGATCACCAGCGAGCAGGGGCGCGACGGCACGAATCGCGGCGTCGTGACGATCGGCGCGCACAGCTTCGAGACGACCGGCGTGCTCGGCCTGTCCCGCGAGGGCGGCACCGTGGTGGACCGGGCCTTCCCGGCCTGGGCGACCCTCCCGGCGGACCAGGACCTCACCACGGGGCGGCGCTGGCACTTCCTGTTCGCGTGGTTCCTGGTGATCAACGGCGCGGTCTATCTCCTCTACGGGCTGTTCAGCGGCCAGCTGCGCCGCCGCCTGATCCCGGACGGCGACCAGATCCGCGACTTCGGCGGCTCCGTGAAGGAGCATCTGCTGCTGCGCTTCCCCGAGGGCGAGGAGGCCAAGCGCTACAACGTGATCCAGAAGCTCACCTATCTCGTCGTCGTGCTGGGTCTCCTGCCCGCCATGGTCCTGGCCGGCCTCGCCATGTCGCCCGGCGTCGACGCGGCCTGGCACTGGCTGCCGGAGCTGTTCGGCGGCCGCCAATCGGCCCGCACCATTCACTTCATCGCCGCCGGGCTGCTGGTGCTGTTCGTGGTGGTCCACGTGGTGCTGGTTCTGGTCTCCGGCTTCGTCAACAACATGCGCGGCATGCTCACCGGCTGGTTCAGCCTCGGCCGTCCCGAGAAGGAAACCGCGCGATGATCCTGCACCGCCGCAAGCTGCTCACCGCCGGCGCCGGCCTCGCCGGGACCGCCCTGCTCGGCGGCTGCGACCGCTTCGCTGGGACAGAGGCCGGGCGCCGGACCCTCAAGGCCGGCGAGGACGCCAACCTGTTCGTCCAGCGCCTGCTGATGTCGCCCGCAACGCTCGCCCGGGAATACCCGGCCGCAATGATCTCGCCTTGGTTCAAGCCGAACGGCACCATCGACCCGCCGGACCGGGCGTTCCGCGCCCTGGCGGCAAAGAAATTTTCCGAGTTCAAGCTCACGGTTGACGGATTGGTGCAGACCCCGCTGTCGTTCAGCATGGCGGATCTGCGCGGGTTGCCGGGCCGCACCCAGGTGACCCGCCACGATTGCGTCGAGGGCTGGTCCTGCATCGGCCAATGGTCCGGCGTGCCGCTGGCCGAACTCCTGAACCGGGCCGGGCTGAAGCCCCAGGCGCGCTACGCCGTGTTCCACTGCGCCGACACGCTGGAATATGCCGGCGGCGGCCTCGAAGGCGGCGACGGCGCCTCCCTGTGGCGGCCCGAACATCCGGGCTCGGTCCGCGACGGCTATATTCAGCTCGCCGCCGCCGAGGATTGGGGCGGCGCACCGACCGCCACCGATGCGCCCAAGGACGATTGGGGCCAGGGCGCCCCGGAGCCCGAGCCGCCCGAGGATAAGCGCACGCCGATCCGCTACTACGAGAGCATCGACCTGTTCGACGCCTTCAACCCGCAGACGATCCTGGCCTACGACCTCAACGGCAAGCCGCTGCCGGTCTCGAACGGCGCCCCCTTGCGCCTGCGCGTCGAGCGCCAGCTCGGCTACAAGCAGGCCAAATACGTGATGCGGGTCGAGCTGGTGGAGTCGCTGTCGGGCTTCGGCCAGGGCAAGGGCGGCTACTGGGAGGATCGCGGCTACGAGTGGTACGCCGGGATCTGAGGCTTCAGCGACGCTTGAGTGCGCGCTCGCGCTCGACCACCTCCATCAGAAGGGCGTTGACGCGGGCCTGCCAGCCCGGGCCCTGGGCCTGGAAATGCTCGGCGATGGACGGAAGGAGATGGACCGAAACCGCCGCGTCGGAGCCCTCCGAAGGCCCGCGCCGCACGAACCGGTCGCCGACGTGAAACTCGGCACGCTGCAGCATCTCGTCGGTCAGCTCGGGGATCTCATCGTATTCCTCCGCCGTAATCTCGTGCGCGTCCACCTTCGCCAGATCGCTCTTGATCGAGGCCTCAGCGGATGAGCGGTGCGTAGCGCTTCTGCTCTCTGACATTGGCCTTCCTCATCGAAACGACGTGGCGGTCCCGGCCGCGTGGGGTCCAGATCACGATCACCATCCGGCCCGCCAGGACGCCGACTGTGACGATGCGATGCTCGCCGTAATCGCGGCGGATGTCCTCGAACGTGAAGCCCGGCCCTGCGAAAACGAGCTCCGCGTCCTCGAAATCGAGCCCTCGCTCGGCCAAGGTTCGGTCGCGTTTGGCCGGATCGAAGGTGATCGCCATCGATCGGCTATCATATCGGATTCGCGTGCTGCGTACGATGGCCCCAGTTGGCCGCTCGGCCGCGACTGCCATTTGACAACCCGCCGCCCGTAACCCACTTGTCCCCGGCGCGCGGCCCCGGCCCGACGGCGGGCACTCGTCCCACGCGAATTTCGAACAGAATTCGTCCGTCGCGCCCAGGCTCCGTCGAGGGGCAGAGGTCTGAATGAAAGTCGTCGTCGTCGAGTCGCCGGCCAAAGCCAAGACGATCAATAAGTATCTTGGCCGCGACTATGAGGTGATCGCCTCCTTCGGGCACATCCGCGACCTGCCGGCCAAGGACGGCTCGGTCGATCCCGAGCAGGATTTCCACATGGTCTGGGAGCTCGCGGACCGGGGCGCCAGCCGGGTCAGCGAGATCGCCAAGGCGGTCAAGGGCGCGGACAAGCTGATCCTGGCCACCGACCCGGATCGCGAGGGCGAGGCGATCTCCTGGCACGTCCTGGAGGCGCTGAACGCCCGCAAGGCGCTCAAGGGCATCCCGGTCGAGCGCGTGACCTTCAACGCCATCACCAAGGCCTCGGTCGAGGCCGCGATGCGCAAGCCGCGCGAGATCGACCAGGCTCTCGTCGACGCGTATCTGGCGCGCCGGGCGCTCGATTACCTCGTCGGCTTCAACCTCTCGCCGGTGCTGTGGCGCAAGCTCCCCGGCGCCCGCTCGGCCGGCCGCGTGCAGTCGGTAGCACTCCGGCTCGTGGTCGAGCGCGAGATGGAGATCGAGAGCTTCAAGCCGCGCGAGTACTGGTCGATCGTCGCTACCCTGACCACCACGGACGGCGCGACCTTCGAGGCGCGCCTGGTCGGGGCCGACGGCAAGCGGATCCAGCGCCTCGATGTCGGCACCGGCGACGAGGCGGCCGCGTTCAAGCGCGACCTCGAACTCGCGACCTTCCAGGTGGCGAGCGTCGAGGCGAAGCCGGCCAAGCGCCACCCGCAGCCGCCCTTCACCACCTCCACGTTGCAGCAGGAGGCCTCGCGCAAGCTCGGGATGGCGCCGGCGCAGACCATGCGGGTCGCGCAACGCCTCTACGAGGGCGTCGATGTCGGCGGCGAGACGGTGGGCATCATCACCTACATGCGGACCGACGGCGTCGACATGGCGCCGGAGGCGATCCAGGACACCCGCAAGGTGATCGGCAAGGAGTTCGGCGACCGCTACGTCCCGGACGTGCCGCGCAAGTACAGCGTCAAGGCCAAGAACGCGCAGGAGGCCCACGAGGCCGTGCGCCCGACCGACATGAGCCGCCTGCCCAAGATGGTGGCCCGCCACCTCGAGCCGGAGCAGGCCAAGCTCTACGACCTGATCTGGACCCGCACGATGGCGAGCCAGATGGAATCGGCCGAGCTGGAGCGCACCACCGTGGACGTCACGGCCAATGTCGGCCCGCGCCGGATCGACCTGCGCGCCACCGGCCAGGTCGTGAAGTTCGACGGCTTCCTGGCCCTCTACCAGGAGGGCAAGGACGACGAGGAGGACGAGGAGAGCAAGCGGCTGCCGCCGATGAAGGCCGGCGACCCGCTCACCCGCGAGCGCATCACCGCGACCCAGCACTTCACCGAGCCGCCGCCCCGCTATTCCGAGGCGAGCCTGGTCAAGCGCATGGAGGAGCTCGGCATCGGCCGGCCCTCGACCTACGCTGCCGTCCTCCAGACCCTTCGGGATCGGGAGTACGTCAAGATCGAGAAGAAGCGGCTGCAGCCGGAGGACAAGGGACGCTTGGTCACCGGCTTCCTGGAGAGCTTCTTCCGGCGCTACGTCGAGTACGATTTCACCGCCGACCTCGAAGGCCAGCTCGACCGGGTCTCCAACGCCGAGATCGACTGGCGGGCGGTGCTGCGCGACTTCTGGAAGGACTTTTCCGCGGCGATCGGCGAGACCAAGGAGCTGCGCGTCACCGACGTGCTCGAGGCGCTCAACGGCCTGCTCGGCCCGCACATCTTCCCCGACAAGGGCGACGGCTCGAATCCGCGCACCTGCTCGGTCTGCGGCACCGGCCAGCTCTCGCTGAAGCTCGGCAAGTTCGGCGCCTTCATCGGCTGCTCGAACTATCCCGAGTGCAAGTACACCCGCCAGCTCTCGGCCTCCGGGGTCGACGGCGACGGTGACGGTTCCTCGGCCGAGGGCGGCCAGCCGGGCGTCCGGGTGCTGGGCAACGATCCCGTGACCGGGATGCCGGTGACGATCCGGGACGGGCGGTTCGGGCCCTTCGTCCAGCTCGGCGAGGCCTCCACCGAGAAGGATGCGGCGAAGCCGAAGCGTTCCTCGCTGCCGAAGGGGCTCTCCCCCTCCTCGGTCGATCTGGACAAGGCCCTGGCGCTGCTGTCGCTGCCGCGCGAGGTGGCGCGCCATCCCGAGACCGGCGAACCGATCCTGGCCAATCTCGGCCGGTTCGGACCCTACGTGCAGCACGGGAAGACCTACGCCAATCTCGGCAAGGACGACGACGTGCTGGAGGTCGGGGCGAACCGCGCTATCGACCTGATCGTCGCCAAGGAGCAGGGCGGCGGCCGGGGCCGGCCGGCGGCCGATCCGGGCCGGCCGCTGGGCAAGGACGAGACGAGCGGGCGCGACCTCGTGGTCAAGGCCGGCAAATACGGCCCCTACGTCACCGACGGCGAGGTCAACGCGACGCTGCCGAAGACCATGAATGCCGAGGCGCTGACCCTCGACGAGGCGATCGCGCTGGTGAATGCCAAGCGGGCGTCGGGCGGCGGCAAGCCGGCCAAGCGGACATCGGCCCGGAAGGCGCCGGCTCGGGCGGCGGCCGCGGACAAGAAGCCGGCGGCCAAGAAGGCCCCCGCGAAGAAGCCGGCGGCCAAGAAGAGCCCGGCGAAGAAATCGGGTGCCGGCTGAGAGCCGCGCCCGATCCCTTTGAGGACTTGGCGCGAACGCTTCGGGCTAAGCCAGATAGGTGATGGTCGCGGCCAGGGCGGTGGCGACCGTCGCCAGCGCGATGGTCAGGCCGTTCATCAGGAAGCGAGCGGGCGGCACGGAGGCCGTCTCCTCGTCGCACCCGAAGACGGTGCCGGCGGCGCGCTCGAAACGGATCAGGGTGAGGCGGCGGGCCTCGATCGCGGCGTTGCTCATCGACGGCGGCTCCCTGACCACGGTCAAGCTCTTTCCCGGACAAACGCGGCCGGAGCCGCGCGGTTCCGATCCGGGCGGCAGCTGAGGAAGCCTTAACCCACGATTGTGCAACGTCGCGATGACGGCTCCGTCGCGCCGGGCCGGCCGCGCCCCTCGCTCGCGGCGGCGCAGCATGCGATGGTAAGGCCGTTCGGCGACGCACCGAACGCTCTGGATGTTTCTGTTTTGTTCCGCTATGATGCGGGGATGAAGGCGCATGCTGCACGATCCGACGCCCGTCTGCCCAACACCGAGCCGGCCGATGCGCCGCGTTCGCGGAGGCCGCGCGTGAGCGATCCGGCGCGCGACCTGTTCGGGCCCGGTGGCAAGCCCTCGGCCCCGCGTCCGGCGGAGCCGCGGCGGCGGCTCGCGGAATCCGCCTCGGTGCCGACCATCGCGGCGGCTGAGCCCGAGGCCGGCTACACCGCCTCCGACATCGAGGTGCTGGAGGGGTTGGAGCCGGTCCGGCGCCGGCCCGGCATGTATATCGGCGGCACCGACGAGCGGGCGCTGCACCACCTCTTCGCCGAGGTGATCGACAATTCCATGGACGAGGCGGTGGCCGGCCATGCCAGCTTCATCGAGGTCGAGCTCGAGGAAAGCGGCTCGCTGGTGATCACCGACAACGGCCGCGGCATCCCGGTGGACCCGCACCCGAAATTCCCAGGCAAGTCGGCGCTCGAAGTCATCATGACGACGCTGCACGCGGGCGGTAAGTTCGACTCGAAGGTCTACGAGACCTCGGGCGGCCTGCACGGCGTCGGCATCTCGGTGGTCAACGCCCTGTCCGACCTCCTCGAGGTCGAGGTCGCCCGCAACCAGACCCTCTACCGCCAGACCTTCTCCCGCGGCCACGCGCAGGGGGCGCTGGAGCTGGTCGGCCGGGTGCAGAACCGGCGCGGCACTCGGGTGCGCTTCCACCCCGATGCCGAGATCTTCGGCTCGCTGAAGTTCGACCCGCGCCGCCTGTTCAAGATGGCGCGCTCGAAGGCCTACCTGTTCGGCGGCGTCGAGATCCGCTGGCGCTGCGCCCCTGCCCTGCTCGAGGGCCTGGAGGACGTGCCGGCCGAGGCGGTGCACCGGTTCCCGGCCGGGCTGCGCGACTATCTTGCCCGAGATATCGAGGGCAAGGAGCTGGTCACCGAGGCGATGTTCACCGGCAAGGTGACAAAGCCCGGCTCGCACGGCTCGCTCGAATGGGCGGTGGCCTGGATGGTCGCCGAGGACGGCTTCTCGCATTCCTACTGCAACACGATTCCCACCCCGGAGGGCGGCACCCACGAGGCGGGCTTAAGGGTCGCGCTGCTGCGGGGCCTGCGCGAGCATGCCGAGCGCGTGAACCAGGCCAAGCGCATGACGGCGGTGACCACCGACGACGTCATGGCGACCTGCGCGTCCATGCTCTCGGTGTTCATCCGCGAGCCGGAATTCCAGGGCCAGACCAAGGACAAGCTCGCCACCGTCGAGGCGCAGCGCATCGTCGAGACGGCGGTGCGCGACGCCTTCGACCATTGGCTGGCCGCCTCCCCGGCCCAGGCCAACAAGCTGCTCGACTGCGTGATCGACCGGGCCGAGGAGCGGCTGCGCCGGCGCCAGGAGAAGGAGGTCGCCCGCAAGAGCGCGACCCGCAAGCTGCGCCTGCCCGGCAAGCTGGCAGATTGCTCGGCCGCCGGCACGGCGGGCTCCGAGATCTTCATCGTCGAGGGCGATTCGGCCGGCGGCTCGGCCAAGCAGGCCCGGGACCGGACCACCCAGGCGATCCTGCCCCTGCGCGGCAAGATCCTCAACGTCGCCTCGGCCTCCCGGGACAAGCTCGGCGCCAACCAGCTGATCTCGGACCTGACCCTGGCGCTCGGCTGCGGCACCGGCGCGGCCTTCCGCGAGACGGATCTGCGCTACGACAAGGTGATCATCATGACGGACGCCGACGTGGACGGCGCCCATATCGCGTCGCTGCTGATCACGTTCTTCTACCGGCAGATGCCGAAGCTGATCGACCGCGGGCACCTCTACCTGGCGATCCCGCCGCTCTACCGGCTGCAGCAGGGCTCCAAGGTTGCTTATGCCCGGGACGATGCCGACCGGGAGCGGATCACCAAGACGGTGTTCAAGGGCGGCAAGGTCGAGATCGGGCGCTTCAAGGGCCTGGGCGAGATGATGCCGGCCCAGCTCAAGGAGACCACCATGGACCCGAAGAAGCGCACGCTCCTGCGGGTCGCGGTGCTCGACGAGGCACGGGAATCCACCGGCGACACGGTGGAGCGCCTGATGGGCAACAAGCCCGAGGCCCGCTTCGCCTTCATCAGCGAGCGCGCGGCCTTCGCCGACGGAGTCGATCTGGATATCTGAAGCGACGGGGCGCCTACGGGATTGCGCTCCGTCATTGCGCGCGCAGCGAAGCAACCCAGGGTAGCCTGACCTGGAAAAACGTAGCGCCGCGCTGGGCTGCTTCGCTCCGCTCGCAATAACGGCGAGGGAATCGCGGACTGACTTTGAAGCGGCGCGCCTGGATCGCAACCGCATCCAGTCCGGTACCGGTCAAGCTACTCCGCCGCCATCGCCTTGACCGGGTCGAAGGGTTGGGCGGCCGCGACCGTGTCGGTGCTCATGTGGAGCACGGCCGAGAATCGCTCCCCGCCCGGGCGCAGCACCAGGGCGCCGGGCTCCACGGCGATGCGCTTGCTGCCGAGCCCCAGGGGGCCGCCGACATCCAGCACCACCGCCTTGAGGGCCCCGCCATCGGCGATCAGCAGGTCGTCGACCGTCCCGACCTTGTCGCCGGCCGCGTTGCGCACCGTGACGCCGATCAGGTGAGAGGCCAGGACGGTGGCCGGCTTGACGCCCTGCCGCTTGACCGCCGCCTCCGCGCTGGCCGCAATCGTCAATGGGCCGCCGCCAGCGCCGCCGGTCGATGTTCCCGGCCCGGTGC
Source organism: Methylobacterium sp. GXF4 (assembly GCF_000272495.1). Lineage (NCBI taxonomy): Bacteria > Pseudomonadati > Pseudomonadota > Alphaproteobacteria > Hyphomicrobiales > Methylobacteriaceae > Methylobacterium > Methylobacterium sp. GXF4. Next base: position 42,206 of record NZ_AKFK01000076.1, read on the forward strand.
CCGGCAGCACCGTCTTGTTGCCGATCACGCTGGCATCCTGGGCTCGAGCCGGGAGCCCGGCGAGGCTGAGGAGAGCCAGCGGTAGCAGGAGAAGGGATTTGCGCATCGGGATCGCTCCGGCGCAGCCGAGCCATCCGCGCGCCGTCGGTGAAAAGCGGTCGCGGCGGCGGCTGTTCCCGTCGTCCCTGTCGCAGCGCGCATCCGGAAACGACGAAGGGCCCGACCTTGCGGCCGGGCCCCCGTTGAGACGGCGCCGGCTGGGCCGGTGCCGATCGTCGAACTTAGTACGAGCCGAACTTGTAGTTCAGGCCGGCGCGGACGACGGCGAACTCGGTGTTGGCGGCGGCGCCGTTGAGGTACGCCACGCCGTTCGGGGCCAGCAGGTTGCCGTAGAACACGCCACCGGCGGTGTTCTTCTGGCGGTCGAGGTTCACGTACAGGCCTTCGATCTTCAGGGTCACGGCCGAGGACTTGAAGAAGTTCAGGAACGAGTCGGTGGGCAGGGCGTACTCGATGCCGCCGCCGACGGCGTAGCCGGAGCGGAAGCTGTCGCGGAAGCGGTTGCCAGCGAAGTTCTGGTCGTCCTGGCCCGAGCCGTAGGCGTAACCGCCGGTGGCGTACACGAGGGTCCGGTCGAAGGCGTAGCCGAGGCGGCCGCGCACGGTGCCGAAGTAGTCGAGGCCGTTGCCGCTGGTGGCGACGAAGGCGCGGGGGGCCGAGAACGCGGTGCCCGGAACGCCGGTGACGCCGTAGTTCAGGGTGCCGTTGGCGCGGCGGGCGAAATCGACATACTGGGCGTCAGCCTCGATACCGACCACGACGCCCGAGCCCGGCGTGAACTGGTAGTTGTAGCCGATCTGCGCGCCGCCGGTGAAACCGTCGTTGTTGCTGCGGTTGTTGACGCTGACGACGGCGTTCGTGTTGGCCGAGTTAACGAGCGAGCCGGACGGCAGGGCGTAGTTGGTGGTGTTGCGGCTGCTGGCGTCGAAGCCGTAGCCCGCGTTCACACCCACGTAGAAGCCGGTCCAGGTGAACACCGGCACCGGCGTGAACACCGGCGGCGGCGCAGCGCGACGCGGCAGGTCGGCCGCGGAAGCGGCGACGGTCATGCCGGCGAGAACGGTCGATGCAAGAAGAACTTTTTTCATGGTGCCATTGGTCCTGGGGTTGGCTTGAGCCGGCTGCCTTCTAGGCGCTCTCGGTCAGCGGGTCTGTCGCTTTCCTGCAACAAGCTCGGCCAGACTAGCGTGGTCTCGTCAACGAAAGGTGAAGGTTACGCGCACAGATTCCCCGTCCCGGCGTGAAACTGTGTATCAGAAGCTGCATCAACGCCCCGACAAACCCTGAACATTAGTCGGTCGGTCTGACGGGGTGGCGATGGTATCTAGGCGGTCTGCGGGCCGTCATTGATCCGGGTGGCACAAACCGCGTTCGGCGACGCTGTTTTATTGCGGTCCGCCCGGCGCTCTAAAGCGCGGTCTTGTGTCAACAGGCGGTTAACCCTGTCGGCTTTAGGATCCGCTTCAGCCGTCGCCGGCTTCTCGGGCGACGGAGAGGAATGCCCATGCTGCCGCCCGTCGAACGGCCGACGAAACCGTTCGGGACCCGCCGGCCGGCCGCGTTCGACGCGGCACCGGGCGCGACGCCGGAGCCCAGGGCGGGTGGCGCGGCCCGGCCCGCGGGGTCCCTGGCCTGGGCGTTGCGCATCTCGGGTCTGGTCGGGCTGCTCGCCCTCGTGGCGACCCATCAGCTCGCCCGGCTCGGCCAGACCATCCCGGCACCCACTCAGCTTGCCCTCGGCGGGCGCGGGGTTCCGGCCGATCCCGAGACGACCGGCTCGATCACCGCCGCCGGTGCTGCGCGCGCGACCCACCTCGACCCCTGCTTGTTGCCCGCCCTGGACCGCCCGCACCCCTGATCGGCTGTGCGTGGGACCCGGATGCGCGCATTGCGAGATTGACAAGCAGCGCCAAGGCCCTAACTGACTGGCCCATGCGCCCCGCGGCCACGGGAGCGTTCGTGCGCCCTATCAGAGCCTTTCCGAGCCGTTGCCGCGACGGTGTCCACCGCGCCGGCCGGGCGCGCAACGGTTCCTGAACGCAGATGCCTTTTTCCGACCTGGGACTGAGCGAGAAAGTCCTCAACGCCGTCGAAGCGGCGGGTTACACCGAGCCGACGCCGATCCAGGCTCAGGCCATCCCCCATGTGCTGGCGCGCCGGGACGTCCTCGGCATCGCCCAGACCGGCACCGGCAAGACCGCGGCGTTCACGCTGCCGATGCTGACGCTGCTGGAGAACGGCCGCGCCCGGGCCCGGATGCCCCGCACGCTGATCCTGGAACCGACCCGCGAGCTGGCGGCCCAGGTGGTCGAGAATTTCGACCGCTACGGCACCAACCACAAGCTCAACGTCGCCCTGATCATCGGCGGCGTCTCCTTCGCCGACCAGGATGCCAAGCTCACCCGCGGCACCGACGTGTTGATCGCCACGCCGGGCCGGCTCCTCGACCATTTCGAGCGCGGCAAGCTGCTGCTCACTGGGGTCGAGCTGCTGGTGATCGACGAGGCCGACCGGATGCTCGACATGGGGTTCATCCCCGATATCGAGCGCATCGTGAAGATGGTGCCGTTCACCCGGCAGACCCTGTTCTTCTCGGCGACCATGCCGCCGGAGATCGAGCGGCTGGCCGACATGTTCCTGCACAACCCGCAGCGGATCGAGGTGGCGCGGCCGGCTTCCACGGCCTCGACCATCACGCAGCGGCTGGTGGCGGTGGGCTCCGACGGCCATGCCAAGCGCGAGCGCCTGCGCAGCCTGATCCGGGGCGAGGCCGAGCTCAACAACGGCATCATCTTCTGCAACCGCAAGCGCGACGTCGCGCTGCTGCAGAAATCGCTGGTGAGCCACGGCTTCGACGCCGCGGCGTTGCATGGCGACATGGACCAGCGCGCCCGCACCACGGCGCTCGACGCCTTCCGCAACGGCGAGACTGCGCTCCTCGTCGCCAGCGACGTGGCAGCCCGCGGCCTCGACATCCCGGCGGTCAGCCACGTCTTCAACTTCGACATCCCGCACCACCCGGAGGATTACGTCCACCGGATCGGCCGCACCGGCCGCGCGGGCCGCAGCGGCACCGCCTACACCCTGGTCGCCCCCGGGGACGACCGCTCCCTCGGCGCCATCGAGGCGCTGATCGGGCAGCCGATCCCGTGGTTCGACGGCGACCTGTCCACGGTGGCTGATCCGTCGGCCGATACCGGCACGCGCCATCGCGGCCGGTCGGGCGAGGGTCGCGGCGGGCGGCGTTCGGGCAAGTCCGAGGGCCGATCGTCCGAGAAGCGCGGCTCCGAGGGCCGCTCCTCCGAGGCCAAGGCGGTTGAGGACAAGCCCGAGGTTCGGGCCGAACCCGCGCGGGCCGAGGCCAAGTCCAATGGGCGCGGCGAGGCCGGCGGCCGTCAGCGGTCGCGCGGAGATTCGGCTGGCCGGCGCGGCGAGGGGCGTTCGGCCCCGCGTCCCGAGCCGGTGCGCGAGGAGCGGTCGCGCGAGGAGCGTGGGCGCCGCAACGATCCCGACGGCGATACGCCGATCGGTCTCGGGTCACATGTTCCGGCCTTCTTGCTTCGACCAGTCTTGGCAAAGAAAGATAAGTAACGTTCGGACATCCTAGCTTAACGTTCCTGCTACCAACCCGCCCTAGATTGGGATTCGGGCCGTGATGTCGCATTTCACCGGCGGCCTCGTACGGCGGGATGCGGATGAGCCAGGAGACCTATTCGGATCGTGACCGCAGCTTTGCGCTGGCGAAGCGCGCGCACGATCTGATCCGCGATTACGGTCCCTCGGCCACGCCGCGGGCCTACGCGGTCTGGTACGCCTACGTCTCGGGCGAGCTGCCGCTGCTCGGCGATTCGATCAAGCGCCTGACCACGCAGAACGGCAGCCTGACCGAATCCGATATCGACGACCTGCACGAGACCTATCTCGACGGTCGCCAGCTCACGAGCACCACCGGCGATGTCAGCCGCGGCATGCTCGACGAGATCGCGGCGGTGACCGAGATCCTCGACCTGTCGCTCGGCTCGACCGCGCAATACGGCGAGGCCCTGCGCGGGCTCGCCCAGGACCTGGCCCAGGGCATGCCGACCCGGGCCCGGCTCGGAGAGATCGTCTCGACCCTGGTCTCCACCACCCGCGAGGTCGCGGTGAACAACCGGGTGCTGGAAGCGCGGATGCGCGAGACCCGCAGCGAGATCGAGACCCTGCGCGAGAAGCTCGAGGCCAGCCGGCTGGAGAGCCTCACCGACGCGTTGACCGGCCTGTCGAATCGCAAGCATTTCGAGGAGACCCTGAAGGCGTCCCTCGAGGCCGCGCGGCTGGGGGCCACCCCGATGAGCCTGATCGTCCTCGACATCGACTTCTTCAAGCGGTTCAACGACCTCTACGGCCATCTCACCGGCGATCAGGTGCTGCGCCTCGTGGCGATCGTCATGCGCGAGAATGCCGGCAAGCAGGCGTTGCTCGCCCGGTTCGGCGGCGAGGAATTCGGCATCGTGCTGCCGGGCGCCGACCGGGCCCTGGCCCGGCAGGTGGCCGAGCAGGTCCGGGCCAGCGTCATGGGCCGGGAGCTGGTGAAGCGCTCCACCGGCGAATCGCTCGGCAAGGTCACGATCTCGCTCGGCATCGCGGTGCTGCATGCCGAGGATACGCCGGCCTCGCTGCTCGAGCGGGCCGATCTGTGCATGTTCGCGGCCAAGCGCGCCGGCCGCAACCGCGTCGTGGACGACGCGGCCGACTCGCTCTGTCAGGTCGCCTGAGAGCCGGGTTCAGGCCCGGGCCGGGATCCGGTCCTCGGAGACCGGCGTGATCGCCACCGATTCGCCGCAGCCGCAGGCGGAGGTCTGGTTCGGGTTGTTGAACACGAACTGCGAGGCGAGCTTGGTGGTGGTGAAGTCCATCTCGGTGCCGAGCAGGAACAGCACCGCCTTGGGATCGACGAACACCCGGACGCCGCGATCCTCGACCACGTCCTCGCCGGGCTTGGGCGCCTCGGCGTATTCCATCGTGTAGGACATGCCGGCGCAGCCGCCGTTCCGCACGCCGACCCGCAGGCCGGCGATCGGCCGGTCGGCATCTGCCATGATTGCCTTGATCCGCTCGGCCGCCCGATCGGTCAGCGACAGAACCTTGAACCCTGAAAACATCGTCACCCTCCCGCCCATCCGGGTTCAAGGCCCGGGAGCGCGCATTCTGACGGACATAAGATAAGCATCCGCCCCCGCCCGGTCCACCGGGGCGGAGACACAGGGCCGCGGCATTCGGCGCGTCAGGCGGTTTCGCCCACGAGCTGCGCGAAGGTGGCGAGGTCGACGTTGCCGCCGCTGATCACCACGCCGACGCGCTTGTCCTTCACGTCCACCAGTCCGTGCAGCACGGCCGCCGCCGCCAGGCAGCCGGTCGGCTCGACCAGAAGCTTCATCCGCTCGGCGAAGAACCGCATGGTCTCGACGAGCTGTGGGTCCGAGACGGTGAGGATGTCGGCGACCTCGCGCTGGATGATCGCGAAGGTCAGGTCGCCCAGCGCCGTCGATTGCGCCCCGTCCGCGATGGTCCGGGGCACCGGGATGGTCACGATCCGGCCCGTGCGGAACGATTGCTGCCCGTCATTGCCGGCCTCCGGCTCGACGCCGATCACCCGGCAGCCGGGCGACAGGGCGGCGGCGGCGAGCGCGCAGCCCGCGAGCTGGCCGCCGCCGCCGAGGCAGGCCACCAGCACGTCCAGCGGCCCGGCCTCCTCGATCAGCTCCTGGGCCAGCGTCCCCTGCCCCGCGATCACGTCGCGGTGGTTGAACGGCGGGATCAGGGTCATGCCCTTGGGCTCGGCGAGCTCGCGGCCCAGCGCCTCGCGATCCTGGGTGTAGCGGTCGTACAGCACGACCTCTGCGCCGTAGCCCCTTGTCGCGGCGATCTTGGTCGCCGGTGCGTCGCCCGGCATGACGATGGTCGCCGGGATGCCGAGCAGCTGGCTCGCCAGGGCGATCGCCTGGGCGTGGTTGCCCGAGGAGAACGACAGCACCCCGCGGGCGCGGACCGCCTCCGACAGGGCGCTGATCGCGTTGTAGGCCCCGCGGAACTTGAAGGCCCCGCCCCGCTGCAGGTTCTCGGCCTTGAAGAACAGTTTCGCGCCGGTCCGCGCATCGGCGGTGCGCGACGTCAGCACGGGGGTGCGATGGGCGATGCCAGCGATGCGTTCCGCCGCCCGGGCGACATCCGCGAAGGTCGGCGCGCCGCTCCGGGCCGCCATCGTCGTCTCTGCTTGCTCGGGCATCGTATCCTGCATCGCTCCTGGGCTCGTCCGCGCCGCCATCGGGTGCGGTTGCGCCGTCCCGACCGGACATGCGCACCTGCCGAAACCGCGATTCCCGTCGCCACCGCGCTCCGAGCCGAGGCGAGTCATAGGCAGGATTTGCGCCCGGCGCATCCGGCGGATTCACAGGACAAGCGGAGCCATTCGCTGGCCCGCCACTTGTATCTCCGGATCGGTTCGGGAGTAGCGTTGCCATGATCGTAGAATCGAGGATTCGAATCGCCCCTCCGGCCGGCCTGAAGCGCGCTTTCGCGGAGGTCCGATGAGCGACAGGACGCGCGACCGACGCGCCGGCGATGAGGCCACAGAGGTCACGTTCCGGGGCCGCGGGCTCGCCCTGCGCTCCGGCGGGCGGCTGATCCTGCTCGTCTGCCCGCTCTGCTCGCAGCGCAATGCCAGCCGCGGCGCCGAGCGCGGTATCTGCGAATGGTGCGCCTACGTGCCGTCGCAGGACCAGGCCGAGCCGGTGGAGCGCGGGAACGGCTGAGCCGTGCGCGGCGCGTGGGCCCGGTCCGTCTCCGGATCGCATCGCGGACTGCGGCGTCCAGGGACCCGTGCTGTATGCGAATAGCTAGTTTCCGCGATCGCAGCCTCGGCCGTCGGGGCCGCCGGCATCGCATGCGAAGCGAGGGCGGAAAACGCGCTCCCCCCCGGAGGACGGCGCCGCCGCGAGCGGTCGCACTACCCGTATCCCGAGAATGCCCGCGGTGCGTACTATTAAAGGTTGCAAAAATCCTTAAGATTTCGATTATAGGTCAGGGGGGCTGCCGACCGGGAGGTTTCATGCAACCGTCGGAATGCTGCATCTTTCGCATGATCATCGCGTCCGTGATCGGAAGCGGTGTGACGTTGCTCGTGGTCCGGGGCTTCGACCCCTGGGCCCTCGTGCTGATCCCCATCGGCGGCAGCCTGGCGACCGTGTTCGTGATCGCCCTGTTCCAGGGCATCAGCCTCGCCCTGACCGCCCGGTCGAGCGGGAATTCCGAGTCGCCGACCTAGGGGCGTTTCCGCGCTCCTGTGACGGTCTTTCGCAAGGCGAAAGCGGCACGTTTTCCGGGTTCTCGCCCCCCGATGGACGATGCAGCGTCCGGAGAGCCGGTCCCGAACGAGCCCAAACCGCTTCTTCCCTTGCGCGCTACCATGTTCGCACGTCGGCGCCTGAAGGCCGCGACATGCCTCTTCTCCCGTACGGGAGCGGGAACCCGTGCCTCACCGAGTCGACGATCTCTGAATCCGCCCGCCCACCCGGGGAGCGGACCCGAGTCCCGTCCTGAAGCCGATCCCCGGGTCGCCTCGCGCCTTATGCCCGCTCAGGTGTGGATCACCTTGCCGTAGGCGTCGAGCACGCTCTCGTGCATCATCTCGCTGAGCGTCGGGTGCGGGAACACCGTGTGCATCAGCTCCTCCTCGGTGCTCTCCAGGTTCATCGCCACAACGTAGCCCTGGATCAGCTCGGTCACCTCGGCGCCGACCATGTGGGCGCCGAGCAGCTGGCCGGTCTTGGCGTCGAACACGGTCTTGACCAGGCCGTCCGGCTCGCCGAGCGCGATCGCCTTGCCGTTGCCGGCGAAGGGGAAGCGGCCGACCTTCACGGCGAAGCCCAGCTCCTTGGCCTTGGCCTCGGTGAGCCCGACGCTGGCGATCTGCGGCTGGCAATAGGTGCAGCCCGGGATCTTGGCTTTGTCCATCGGGTGGGTGTCCAGGCCCTTGATGGTCTCGACGCAGATGACGCCCTCGTGCTCGGCCTTGTGGGCGAGCATCGGCGGGCCGGCGACGTCGCCGATGGCGTAGAGGCCGGGCACGTTGGTCCGGCCGAGCCCGTCGGTGACGACGATGCCCCGGTCGATCTTCACCCCGAGCTTTTCGAGGCCGATATTCTCGATGTTGCCGACCACGCCCACCGCCGAGATCAGCTTCTCCGCGGTGATCTGCTGGGTCTTGCCGTCGCCGCCCTCGATGGTCGCCGTGACGGAATCGGCGCCCTTCTCGACCTTGGTCACCTTGGCGCCGGTGAGGATCTTGATGCCCTGCTTCTCGAAGCGCTTGCGGGCGATGCCGGCGATCTCGGCATCCTCCACCGGCAGGATCTGCGGCAGCAGCTCCACCACGGTCACCTCGGCGCCCATGGTCCGGTAGAACGAGGCGAACTCGATGCCGATCGCGCCCGAGCCCATGACGAGCAGGCTCTTGGGCATGGTCTCGGGGACCATGGCCTCGTAATAGGTCCAGATCTGCTTCTTGTCGGGCTCGATCCCGGGGATCGCCCGGGGCCGGGCGCCGGTGGCTACGATGATGTGCTTGGCCTGGTAGGTCCCGGCACCCTTGGCGCCCTTGGGCGGCTCGGCGCGCTTGGACTCCTTGACGGTGACCTGGCCGGGCTGGTTGCCCTTGGCCACGCTGTCGACCGCGGCCTCGCCCCAGATCACATCGACCTTGTTCTTCTTGAGCAGCATGCCGACGCCGCCGTTGAGCCGGCCCGAGACGCCCCGCGAGCGCTTCACGATGGCGGCGGTGTCGAACGACACCTCCTTGGCCGACAGGCCATAATCGGAGGCGTGCTGCATGTAGTGGTAGATCTCGGCCGAGCGCAGCAGCGCCTTGGTGGGGATGCAGCCCCAGTTCAGGCAGATGCCGCCCAGGTGCTCCCGGTCGACCACGGCGGTCTTGTAGCCGAGCTGCGCCGCCCGGATCGCCGTGACGTAGCCGCCGGGCCCGGCGCCGATGATGAGGATGTCGTAGGTGTCGGACATTGCGTGCTCCGGCTCAGACCAACATGCCCATCGGGTTCTCGATCAGCCCCTTGAAGGCCGCGATCAGCTCCGCGCCGAGCGCGCCGTCGAGGACGCGGTGGTCGCAGGACAGGGTGCAGGTCATCACCTGGACCACGGCCGGCGCGCCGTCCTTCACGACCACGCGCTTCTCGCCGGCGCCCACCGCCAGGATGCTCGATTGCGGCGGGTTGATCACCGCCGTGAAGTGCTTGATCCCGAACATGCCGAGATTCGACACCGAGGTGACGCCGCCCTGGTACTCCTCGGGCTTTAGCTTCTTGGCCCGGGCGCGGGCCGCGAAGTCCTTCATCTCCTTGGAGATGGTGGAGAGCGTCTTCTCGTCGGCCCGGCGGATCACCGGGGTGAACAGCCCGCCGTCGATCGCCACCGCGACGCCGACCTCGGCCTGCTTGAAGCGCAGCACCCGGTCCTCAGCCCAGACCGCGTTGGCGGCGGGCACGCGGGTGAGCGCCAGGCCCATCGCCTTGATGACGAAGTCGTTCACCGAGAGCTTGAAGGCCGGCTTGCCGTCCTTGTCCTTGCCCGCTGAGGCATTGAGCGTCTCGCGCAGCTTCATCAGCGCGTCGAGCTCGCAATCGACCGTGAGGTAGAAGTGCGGGGCCACCTGCATCGCCTCCGTGAGGCGCTTGGCGATGGTCTTGCGCATGCCGTCGAGCGGCACCTCCTCGTAGGAATCCTTGGCGTAGAAACCCCGGACCTGATCGAGGGTGAGGCCGGCCGGCGCGCCGCCGGCGGGCGCGGCCTTCGGCGCGGGGGCGGCCGCCTTGGGGGCCTCGGCGGCGGCCTGCGGCGCCGGCGCCTTGGTGCCGCCGGAGGCCTTGGCGGCCTGGACGTCCCGGGCGATGATGCGGCCGTGCGGCCCGCTGCCTTCTACGGCGGCGAGGTCGACGCCCTCCTGCTTGGCGATCCGGCGCGCGAGCGGCGAGGCGAACACCCGGCCGCCCGCACCGGCCTGCTGCTGCGGCGCGGTCCCGCCGGGCTGGGCGCCCTCCGGCGCCTCGTTCACCCGCTCGTAGGACATGTGCCCGCCGCCGGGCGTGGTGTTCTGATCGGCCGGGGCCGGCGCCGTGGCGGATGTCGGCTCGGACTTCGCCTCGGCCTTGGCCTCCGGCGCAGCCTTGCCGCCGCCGCCCGCTGCCTGGACGCTCGACGGATCCTCGCCCTCCGCGGCGATCACCGCGATCAGGTCGTTGACCGGCACGTCCGCGGTCCCCTCGGGCACGACGATCTTGGCGAGCACGCCCTCGTCGATAGCCTCGACCTCCATGGTCGCCTTGTCGGTCTCGATCTCGGCGAGCACGTCGCCGGATTTCACGGCGTCGCCCTCCTTCTTCAGCCACTTGGCAAGGTTGCCCTTCTCCATGGTCGGCGAGAGGGCGGGCATGAGCACGTTGATCGGCATGGCATCAGGTCTCGGGCAAGGCCGGGGCGGCCGGATCGGCGAAGGGAAACAGATCGTCGAGGGGGAACGGGACGGCGTCGAAGGGCGCCAGCGCTACGGTCTCGCCGCGCTGGACGGTGGCCAACAGCAGCCAGTGCCCGTCCATCAGGGTGAAACCTTCCAGCACGCCCGCGGTCGGATCGAGCAGCCAAAGGTGATTGATTCCCGCCTCTGCATAGATGCGACGCTTCGGGCCACGGTCGAGGCGCATGGTGGATGGCGAGAGGATCTCGCACACCCAGTCCGGCGGAATCTCGATGAAGGCGTCCTCGGGTTCGGTCGGCATCCGCTCGCGGCGCCAGCCGGCGAGATCGGGCACCACCACCTGGAATCCCAGGTGAAGTTCTGGCTCGATGATGAAGACCCATCCGCCAGGACCGCCACGGCCGCGTGCGAAAGGCCGATCCAGCTCACCCGACAGGCGGGCCGCCGCGATCCCATGGCGGGGCCGCGGCCGCGGATGCGTTTCCAGAACCCCATCGATGATCTCGGCCACGAGATGGTCCGGGACCGCTTCGAGGTCCGCGTAGGTCGCCCGCCGGACAGCCGCTTCAGCCATGGTCGGAAGCCGCCATCGCTAGTTGAGGCCGCCGGGGTCGAGCCCCTCGGCCTCCCAGCCGGCGCGGATGCGCTCGAACGCCTCCTCCTCCGACATGTCGGTCTCCAGCGCGTAGGCGCGGGCCGCCTGCCGGCCGAGATCGATCAGCAGCCGGCCCCAGGTCGCGGGGTCGTCGAAGGAGCGGCGCAGGGCGACGCTCACGGCGCCGTCCACCACGGCCGCGCGCAGCACCTCGATGCCGCCCTGCGCGCGGGCGTCCGGCGGGATGGCGAGTTCGACGAAGTCCTGTTTGGGATCCTGGCTCATGGCGCGCCGGCTGGTTTCCGAACCCGGACGGGGCGGAGGGACGGGGCTGCGGGGCCGCCCGCGAATCCCGTCACTTGTAGCAGACGCTCTTGGCCGCCTCGACGACCTCGGCCACGTTCGGCAGGGCGAGCTTCTCGAGGTTCGCCGCGTAGGGCATCGGCACATCCTTGCCGGTGATGCGCAGGACCGGGGCGTCGAGATAGTCGAAGGCGTCGACCATCAGGCGGGCCACGATCTCGGCGCCGATGCCGGATTGCGGGAACCCCTCCTCCACGGTGATGCAGCGGCCGGTCTTCTTGACCGAGCGCACCACCGTCTCCGAATCCATCGGCCGGATCGTGCGCAGGTCGATCACCTCGGCCTCGATCCCCTCCTCGGCCAGGATCTGCGCGGCCTTGAGCGCGTAGGTCATACCGATCGCGAAGGACACGATGGTCACGTCCTTGCCGGTCCGGTGGACCCGCGCCTTGCCGATCGGCAGCACGAAGTCGTCGAGCTGCGGCACCGGGAAGGACTGGCCGTAGAGGATCTCGTTCTCGAGGAAGATGATCGGGTTCGGATCGCGGATCGCGGCCTTGAGCAGGCCCTTGGCGTCCGAGGCCGTGTAGGGGGCGATCACCTTCAGGCCCGGCACGTTCGAGTACCAGGCGGCGTAATCGTGGCTGTGCTGGGCGCCGACCCGGGCGGCGGCGCCGTTGGGGCCGCGGAACACGATCGGGCAGCCGAGCTGGCCACCGGACATGTAGAGGGTCTTGGCTGCCGAGTTGATGATGTGGTCGATCGCCTGCATGGCGAAGTTGAAGGTCATGAACTCGACGATCGGCTTCAGGCCGGACAGCGCCGCGCCGACGCCGATGCCGGCGAAGCCGTGCTCGGTGATCGGGGTGTCGACCACCCGCTTGGCGCCGAATTCCTGTAGCAGCCCCTGGGTGATCTTGTAGGCACCCTGGTACTCGGCGACCTCCTCGCCCATGACGAAGACATCGCCGTCCCGGCGCATCTCCTCGGCCATGGCGTCGCGCAGGGCCTCGCGCACCGTGGTGGTCACCATCGGGGTGTTGGCGGGGAACTCCTCCATCACCGGCTCGTCGGCCTTGTTGGTGATGATCGCCGGCGCCGCGGGCGCCTTCGGGGCGTCGGAGCCGGTCTTCGCGGCGGGGGCCGGCTTCTCGGCCATGCCCTCGGCCTGCATGTCCGGGGTCGGGGCCGGGTGGCCACCGGCGCCGTTGGGCTTCGGCTTGCCGCCGCTGGCCGCGGCCTCCGACACGTCCTCGCCCTCGCCGGCGATGATCGCGATCGGGGTGTTGACCGCGACGCCCTCGGTGCCTTCCTCGATGAGGATCTTGGCGAGCACGCCCTCGTCGATAGCCTCGACCTCCATGGTCGCCTTGTCGGTCTCGATCTCGGCCAGAACGTCGCCTGATTTGACCGGATCGCCCTCTTTCTTCAGCCACTTGGCGAGCTTGCCCTCCTCCATGGTCGGGGAGAGGGCGGGCATCAGGATGTCGGTCGCCATGCTCAGCTCTGCGGTCGTCTTTTCGGTCGGGGCGGCCAGGGGTTCGGGGACGCGCTAGGCGTGCGCATCCAGCAGGATGTCGGTCCAGAGCTCGGCGGGATCCGGCTCGGGATCGTTGGTGGCGAACTCGGCCGCCGCGTTCACGGTCTCGCGGACCTTGGCGTCGGTCGCCTTGATCTCCGCCTCCGGCACCCCGTGCAGCTCGAGCAGGCGCTTGCGCACCATCTCGATCGGGTCGTGCTCGTCGCGCATCTTCGAGACCTCGTCCTTGGTCCGGTACTTGGCCGGATCGGACATGGAGTGGCCGCGATAGCGGTAGGTCTGCATCTCGAGGATGTAGGGGCCCTGGCCGGAGCGGGCGTGCTCGACCGCCCGGGTCGCCGCCTCGCGCACGGTGCGGACATCCATGCCGTCGACCTGCTCGCCCGGGATGCCGAAGGAGAGGCCGCGCTTGGAGAAGTCGGTCTGCGCCGAGGCCCGGGCCACCGAGGTGCCCATGGCGTAGCGGTTGTTCTCGATCACGTACACGACCGGCAGCTTCCAGAGCGCGGCCATGTTGAAGCTCTCGTAGACCTGGCCCTGGTTGGCCGCGCCGTCGCCCATATAGGTGAGGCTGACCTTGCCGTTCTCCCGGTAACGGTCCGCGAAGGCGAGGCCGGTGCCCAGCGAGACCTGGGCGCCGACGATGCCGTGGCCGCCGAAGAACTGCTTCTCGCGGCTGAACATGTGCATGGAGCCGCCCTTGCCGCGGCTGTAGCCGCCCCGGCGGCCGGTCAGCTCGGCCATGACGCCCTTCGGGTCCATGCCGCAGGCCAGCATGTGGCCGTGGTCGCGGTAGCCGGTGATGACCTGATCGCCCTCGATCGAGGCCATCTGCATGCCGATCACCACGGCTTCCTGGCCGATATAGAGGTGGCAGAAGCCGCCGATCAGGCCCATGCCGTAGAGCTGGCCGGCCTTCTCCTCGAAACGCCGGATCAGCAGCATCTCGTGATAGGCGTGGAGGTCTTCCTCGCGGGTGAATTGCGGCATGTTCGGCGCGGGCTTGTGCGCCTCGACGGCCTGGGAGCTTCCAGCCTCCGGGCTCGCGACCTGCGGTTGCGAGGACGAAGCGTCCTTCGCAGGCTCCTTGGCGGCGTCCATCGGCGCTCTCCCCGTGATTCCACGCGACTGGAACGGGGTGTAGGACAGCACCGTTTGGAAAGCGAGGGTGGACGCTCTGACAGGTCGCCGCTCTTGTCAGAGGGGATCTCAGGCATCGTCCCGAACGGTGGCTGCCGGCTTTCGGGATGCGACGATGGTGATCTCAGGTCGCAGCCGCGCCGGTCCAACGGTGACCTCAGGGCGTGATGATGACCACGTCGTTGGCGTGGACGCGGCCAAGCACGATCCGGGCGCGCTCCTCGAGGAGGTCGCGGTCGATCTGGTCGCTCTTCAGCAGCGCGACCCGGTGCTCCCAGGTGGCGCGCTCCGCCCGCACGGCGGCGAGTTCCTGGGTGAGGCCGTAGGCGCGGATCTTGAGCACCTTCTTGGCTTCGAGGCCGCGATTGCCGCTCTCGGCCTGCCACACGAAGAAGCCGACCACGAGCGCCGACAGGGTCCAGAGACCCAGGGGCAAGAGGACCATTCTGACGCGGCGGCGGACGACCATGGCGGGAGCCTCGCGCGGAAAGGTTAACGGAGCTTTTCGGAGCTGGCGGATCGCGCCCGCCGGTTATGATTGTGGGCAGGCCGGACAGGTGGAGCGAAACCGCGCAGATGGATATGACCGACCTGACACGCTGGATCGCCGAGCACGCCACCGCGACCGATGACCACGACACGATGCTCGCGCGGGTCTGCGAGGCCCTGTGCGATGCCGGCGTCCCGCTCTGGCGGGTCAGCGTCATGACGCCGGCCATCGATCCGCTCGTGCGCGGGGTCAGCCTGAACTGGCATCTCGGCCAGGGGCTCAGCTTCGTGCCCAATCCGCACGGCGCCGAGCAGGAGGCGGATTGGCTGCGCAGCCCGATCTTCGCGATGCTGGAGCGGGAGGAGGTTTTCGGGCGCTGGCGCCTCGACCGCCCCGGCCCGGAGACCGACTACCCGGTCCTGCACGACCTGCGCGCCGAGGGCGGGACCGAATATGCGGTCCATATCGTCGGCTTCGCGCCCGGCACCGCGCTGCGCGGCGTCGCGATCTCGTTCTGCACCCGGGCCCGGTCCGGCTTCTCCCGGACAGACCTCGCGGCGGTCGCGGCGGTCCTGCCGGTCCTCGCGCTCGCGGTGGCCAAGCTCGGTCTCGGGCACACCCTGCGCGAGGTCTCGGCGACCTATCTCGGGCGTTCCACCGCCGAGCGGATCCTCGACGGCCAGATCCGGCGCGGCCAGGGGCGGGCCATCCCGGCCGCGATCCTGTTGACCGACCTGCGCGGCTTCACGGCCCTGTCCGACCGGGCCGACCCCTACGACATGGTCACCTGGCTCAACGAGCATTTCGACGCGCTGGGCGATCCCGTGGCGCGACACGGCGGCGAGATCCTGAAATTTTTGGGCGACGGCTTCCTGGCGATCTTCCCGGTGGCCGATGCCGGCACCCTGCCCTGCCCGGTCTGCAGCAGCGCCCTCGAGGCGGCCGCGGACGGGCTGGCGGCCAACACGGCGCTCAATCGCCGGCGCCGCGAGGCGGGGCTGCCGGAGCTGACGGCCGATTGCGTCGTGCATTTCGGCACGGTGGTCTACGGCAATGTCGGCACCGAGCGCCGCCTCGACTTCACGGTGATCGGGCGGGCGGTGAACGAGGCCAGCCGGATCGAGAGCCAGTGCGAGGCCCTCGGCCACACGCTGCTGGTCTCGGATTCCTTCGCCCAGCGATGCAGCCGGACGCTGGACCCGGTGGGCGTCATCGAGCTGCGCGGCCTAGCGCGACCGCAGAAGGTCTGGACGCTGCCGGCGGGGTAAGAGCTGGGGCAGGAGTGCCGGGATACCCACCCCGTCATTCCGGGGCGCCGCTGCCCGGCCCCGGAATGACACGGCGATTTATGTGGTCGCCGTAGCGATCCAAGGATCGGTCCAAGGCGTCACGCGGACTCCTCTGACCGATCGTCTTCCTTGCGCGAGCAAACGGGGCTCAGCCCCGAGCCAGGTGCTTGATCGCCGAGGGGCCGGCGTAGAGCGCTTGCGGGCCGAGGCCCTCCTCGATGCGGATCAGCTGGTTGTACTTGGCCAGTCTGTCCGAGCGGGCGAGGGAGCCGGTCTTGATCTGCCCGCAATTGGTGGCGACCGCGAGGTCCGCGATGGTCGAGTCCTCGGTCTCGCCGGAGCGGTGGGACATCACCGCGGTGTAGCCGGCGCGCTGCGCCATATCGACCGCCGCCAGGGTCTCGGTGAGCGAGCCGATCTGGTTCACCTTGATCAGGATCGAGTTGGCGGTGCGCTCGGCGATGCCCCGGGACAGGCGCTCGACATTGGTGACGAACAGGTCGTCGCCCACGAGCTGGCACTGCGCACCGATCTTGTCGGTCAGGAGCTTCCAGCCGGCCCAATCGTCCTCGGACATGCCGTCCTCGATCGACAGGATCGGGTAGTTCGCCACCAGCTGCGCCAGGTAATCGACCTGGGCCTCGATCGACCGGTTCGTGCCCTCGCCCTCGTAGGCGTAGGCGCCGTCCTTGAAGAACTCGGTGGCGGCGCAGTCGAGCGCCAGCGCGATGTCCTGGCCCGGCTTGAAGCCCGCGGCGCTGATCGCGTCCATCACGAAGTCGAGCGCGGCCTCGGCCGAGGGCAGGTTCGGGGCGAAGCCGCCCTCGTCGCCGACATTGGTGTTGTGGCCGGCCTTCTTCAGCTTGCCCTTGAGGGTGTGGAACACCTCGGAGCCCATGCGCACGGCGTCGGCGAGCGAGTCCGCGCCCACCGGCATGATCATGAATTCCTGGAAGTCGATCGGGTTGTCGGCGTGCGCCCCGCCGTTGATGATGTTCATCATCGGCACCGGCAGGACCCGGCCCTGAACGCCGCCGACATAGCGGTAGAGCGGCAGGCCCGAGGCCTCGGCCGCCGCCTTGGCGACCGCCAGCGACACGCCCAGGATCGCGTTCGCCCCAAGGCGCGCCTTGTTGGGCGTACCGTCGAGCTCGATCATCGCCTCATCGACGGCGACCTGATCCTCAGCCTCCATGCCGCCGATCGCGTCGAGGATCTCGGTCTGCGCGGCCTCGACCGCCTTCAGCACGCCCTTGCCGAGGAAGCGGCTCTGGTCGCCGTCGCGCAGCTCGACCGCCTCGTGGGCGCCCGTGGACGCTCCCGACGGGACCGCGGCGCGGCCGAACGAGCCGTCCTCCAGCAGGACATCGACCTCGACCGTGGGGTTGCCGCGGCTGTCGAGGATCTCGCGGGCGCTGATATTGGTGATCGCGGTCATGGAACGTCCTCTCGCGGGGCCGCTTGTCGGCGGCGGCAGCCCCGATCCGGGGTGCGGCGCATCGCGGCGGCTTATCCGTCAAGCCGCGTTCGGCGGCAAGCACCGGCGTAGGTCGCGCCTGTGCACGTGTGGTGACAGTCCGAGCCTCAACCCTACTGTGCTCGCGTCCCGGCAGCCGGATGGCGGATCGGCGTCGCGGCCAGAGACCGGTTCAGCTTGCGCAACTGTGCGTCGTCGCGCGCGCAGAGGTCGTGGCGGGTCATGGCGTCGAGCATGCGCTGGGCCGCGTCGCCGCCGCTTGCCCGGGCCGGTACGGTCGCGACCGTGACCAAGCCGATGAACGCGACGGCGATGAGACGCATGTTGCCGGGCCTCGGTCGGACGGTGCCGACAATCACCCGGATCCTGGCTGGGGACGGTAAAGATTTGGTCGCGCCGGCGACGGGTGCGCTACGCGGCGCGCGCCTTTATAGTGCGCGCATGACCGCATCTGAGACGCTCCAACTCGGCCAGGCCACGTCCCTGCCCGCCTCGCCGGACGAGGCCCGCCTCGACCGCGTGCCGAACCCCCATGCCGATACCGACTACGTGGCGCGTTTCACCGCGCCCGAGTTCACCTCGATCTGCCCGGTCACGGGCCAGCCGGATTTCGCGATCCTGGTGATCGATTACGTGCCCGGCGACTGGCTCGTCGAGTCGAAGTCGCTGAAGCTCTACCTCGGCGCCTTCCGCAATCACGGGGCGTTCCACGAGGATTGCACGGTGGCGATCGGCAAGCGGCTGCGCGACCTGCTCGAGCCGCGCTACCTGCGCATCGGCGGCTACTGGTACCCGCGCGGCGGCATCCCGATCGACGTGTTCTGGCAGACCGGCGAGCCGCCCAAGACCATCTGGCTGCCGGAGACCGGCGTCGCGCCCTATCGGGGGCGCTGAAGCGCATACGAAAAGGGCGACCGGCTCGCGCCGGTCGCCCTCTGATCCGTGGTATCGCTGCCCTTAGTAGGGCGAGCCGTAATAGCCATAGGCCGGGGCGCCGTAGCCGTAAGCCGGAGCGCCGTAGGCCGGGGCGTAGCCGTAACCGCCGCCGTAGCCACCGTTGTAGTAGTTGTTGGCCGCACCGGCGGCGACCGCACCGGCAGCGAGGCCGGCGATGCCGAGACCGATGGCCGCACCGGTGCCGATACCGCGACGGCCGCCGCGGTAGCCGTAGCCGTGACCATAGCCATGGCCGTAGCCGCCGTGGAAGCCGTACGGACGGGCTTCGGCGCCGGTCGTGGCAGCGACGCTGCCGAGAGCCAGAGCGGCGACGGTGGCGATGATACCAATCTTGCGCATAATGTTCCTTCTCGATCCGCGATCGAACATGCCCATTAACGTGGCCGCTCGGCGGTCGGTTCCAAGTTTTCAGAACCGATTTCAGGGGGAGGTCGGCTGCCTGAACAGCGGTTCATCTGCACGGCCCGCGGCGGAGTCGGTTTCCGAGGGTCGGGTTTGCAGAACTGTCCGTCGCTGCTCTTGTGAATAGTTTCCGCACCGTTGCAGCATCCGCCCTAAGGGGAGTTGCGCATCGGGCGGGCTAACGGGGCCGGACAGTCTTCCAGCGGGAATGACGCCGCGCGACGCATCCCGTTCCAACCGGGACTGTGCTTAGCTGCGCGCGCGCCCCTGAGCGGCGCCGGTCCGGAGAGCCCCGCCATGGATGCCCTGACGCTGATCCGCGAGACCTTCGCGCCGCTCCCGGGCAAGCGCCTCCTCGATATCGGCTGCGGGCCCGGGACCCTGGTCAAGCGGCTCGTCGCGGACGGCGCGGCGGTGACCGGCATCGATCCGGGCGTCGCGGCTCTGGAGACGGCCCGGGCCGCCGTGCCTGGGGCGCGGTTCGAGGCCACCTCGGCCGAAGCGCTGCCCTTTCCCGCGGCGAACTTCGACGGGGCCGTAATGTTCAACGCCCTGCACCACGTCCCGGACCCGGCCGCGGCGCTTGCCGAGGCGGCGCGGGTGCTGGCGCCGGGCGGCCTGCTGGTTGTGGTGGAGCCCGTGGCTGAGGGCAGCTTCTTCGACGCCCTGCGCCCCATTGAGGACGAGACCGCAGTCCGGGCCGCCGCGCAGGACGCCATCGCGGCGGCGCTAGATGCCGGCGCCTTCCTGTGCCGACAGGACGTGACGGTGATGCGCCGCGAGAGCTTCGCCTCCCTCGACGCCTTCCTGGCGCGGGTCAGCGCGGTCGATCCGGCCCGCGCCGCGACGATCGAGGTGCGGCGCCCGGTGGTAGAGGCGGCGTTCCACGAGGCGGCCGAGCGTGAGGCCGACGGGCGCTACGCCCTGGTCCAGCCCCTGCGCATCCACGTCCTCCAGCCAGCCTGACGCCGGATCAGGCGTGGCGCTTCTTGGCGAGCCGGTCGAAGGCGATCAGCTCTTCGAGCAGCCCCGGCATATCCCGAAGGGCCACCATGTTGGGGCCGTCCGAGGGGGCCCGGTCCGGATCGGGGTGGGTCTCGATGAACACCCCGGCGACGCCGACCGCCACCGCGGCCCGGGCCAGCACGGCGACGAATTCCCGCTGGCCGCCGGAGCTGGCGCCCTGCCCGCCCGGCTGCTGCACGGAATGGGTGGCGTCGAACACCACCGGCGCCCCGTGGGTCACCTGAGCCATGATCGGCAGGCTGCGCATGTCCGAGACCAGGGTGTTGTAGCCGAAGGAGGCGCCGCGCTCGGTGACGATGACGTTCGGGTTGCCGGCCTCGGTCACCTTGGCGGCGACGTGCTTCATGTCCCAGGGCGCCAGGAACTGGCCCTTCTTGATGTTGACCGCCCGGCCGGTGGCGGCGGCGGCCAGGAGCAGGTCGGTCTGGCGGCACAGGAAGGCCGGGATCTGCAGAACGTCCACCGCCTCGGCCGCCGGCGCGCATTGCTCGGCGGCGTGCACGTCGGTGAGGACCGGCAGGCCCAAAGTCTCGCGGATCTCGGCGAAGACCGGCAGGGCGCCTTCGAGGCCGATGCCCCGGGCCGCGGTGCCGGAGGTCCGGTTGGCCTTGTCGAACGAGGTCTTGAACACGAGGCCGATCCCGAGGCCCGCCGCCATCTCCTTGAGCGCAGCGGCGATTTCCAGGGCGTGGTTGCGCCCTTCGAGCTGGCAGGGCCCGGCGATCAGCGTGAGCGGCAGGTGGTTGGCGAAGCGTGCTTCGCCGACCTGGACGACGGGGCCGGGTGTTTCGCGTGTCGACATGGGCTGCGCTCTACCCCGCGCGGCGGATTCGCGAAACCCCGGCCCGGGGTGCGACGCGGCAGACCGTGAGGTCGTCCCGGAGCCCGTCCGTCCGCGGTCCGGTCTCGCACAGCATCAGCGCCCGGGCGGTGCCGCCCCGCTGCGGCGCGTCGGCGAGCAGGCTGTCCTGATGGAGGTTGAGCGCCAGCACCTCCGCGCCGGGGACGTCCGTCCCGGTGAGGGCTCGGGCGGCGAGCCCCACCAGGGTGAAGTAGGCGCGCGGCGGCTCCCGGTCGCGGGAGGCGATCGTGATCCGGGCCGGCGCCCGGCAATCGAGGCTCATCCGCTCGGCATCCTGCGCGCGGAACACCGCGAACGGGCCTTCCCGCCCGGCGAGCGAGGCGCCCGTGATCCGGATCACCTTGGCCGCGAGAGCGTCGCAGGCATCCGCGGCGAGGGCCGGCGCCGCGGCAAGGACCAGGGCGCCGGCGAGGGCGGCCAGGATGGGGAGGCGCATCGGTGTGGGCTCCTGCGCGCCGGGCCAGGAGCCGGCGGGACCCTCCGAGAGATAGCGCGGGCGCATGCAACCGCGAAGATCCGCTGGGCCGGCGATTGGACAGGACGGCGTCGATGCCCGATTTGGGCGGGCGAACGCGCGCTCCCGCCGTCGCAGATCCAGGCAGCCCATGCTCCGATCCGTCCTCGCCGCCCTTTTGGCTTTGATGCTCCCCGGCGCCGCTTTGGCCGCGCCCGCCTACGGGCCGGAGCTCGAAGGGTTCGACTACCCGTTCCCGGTGGAGCGCTACGCCTTCACGTCGCAGCGCCAGCCCCTGCAGATGGCCTATCTCGACGTCCGGCCGGAAAAGCCGAACGGGCGCACCGCGGTGCTGCTCCACGGCAAGAACTTCTGCGCGGCGACCTGGGAGAGCCAGATCCGGGCGCTCACCGGGGCCGGCTACCGGGTGATCGCCCCGGACCAGGTCGGGTTCTGCAAGTCGAGCAAGCCGGCCGCCTATCAGTTCACGTTCCGCCAGCTCGCCGAGAACACCCGCGCCCTGCTGGACACGCTGGGGATCGCGCGGCCGATCCTGGTCGGGCACTCCACCGGCGGCATGCTGGCCGCGCATTACGCCCTGCTCTACCCGAAGGACGTGGCCCAGCTGGTGCTGGTCAACCCGATCGGGCTGGAGGATTGGAGCGCCAAGGGCGTGCCCCCGACCTCGGTGGAGCAATGGTACCAGCGCGAGTTAAAGGTCTCGGCGGAGTCGATTCGCGCCTACGAGACCGCGACCTATTACGCCGGCCAGTGGGAGCCGCGCTACGAGCCCTGGGTGACGATGCTGGCGGGGCTCAACGCCGGCCCGGGCAAGGAGGCGGTCGCCTGGGACTCGGCGCTCCTCTACGACATGATCCTGACCCAGCCGGTGGTCTACCGGCTGCCGCAGATCGCGGTGCCGACCCTGCTGATGATCGGCCAGAAGGACAACACGGCGATCGGCAAGGACCTCGCCCCGCCGGAGATGCGGGCCTCGCTCGGGAACTACCCGGAGCTGGGCAAGGCGGCCGCGAAGGCGATTCCCGGCGCCAAGCTGGTGGAATTCCCGGCGCTCGGCCACGCGCCGCAGATGTCCGACCCGGAGGGGTTCAACAGGGCGCTGATCGCGGGGATTTCGGTGCCGTGAATGTTCGGTCGTCTGCTTCCCGGAGCGGACGCATCGGAAGGCATGCTCGACTTGTCTATCCCATCCTCGGCCTCATCCTGAGGTGGCGGCGCGCAGCGTCGGCCTCGAAGGAGCCCTGCAGAAGTCGCGGTGGATCCTGGAGGGCTCCTTCGAGGCCGAGCGATCTTCGATCGCCCGGCACCCCAGGATGAGGGGAGAGGTTTGGATGTCCGGTGTTCGCCGACGACCCGCGATGGCGGTGGTCGGAGCGAGCAGGTCCTAACCCTAAAAATACGACTTCAGCACGCCGCGGCGGCGGACGTCGAGGGTGGCGCAGTGGAACGAGCCGCCGAACGGGCCGTAGCTGAGGAACGGCGCCGGGATCGGGTCGAAGCCCCAATCCTTCAGAGCCTTGATCAGGGTCGGCTGGCTCTGGTCGACGACGATCTTCTTCTCGGTGATCGCCAGGACGTTGATCGAGGTCCAGGGCGAGCACATCGAGATCTTGCTCATGAAGCCCTCGACCGGGTCGGGGCGCGGGGCGATCAGCACGTCCCACTTCTTGAGCACGGCGGGCAGCTTCTCGACGTCGATGTAGTCCGGGTTCACCAGCACCTTGCCGGGCGCCAGCGGCATGAACGACGAGTCGATGTGCATCGGCTGCGGGCAGCGGCTCTCGATCTCGTGGATGCGGAAGCCCGGGCCGAGATGGCGGCGCAGCCACTCGATGCCCATCAGGTTGGTCACGTTCGAGCGGGTCACGAACAGGTCGCGGCCGCAGCGGACGAAATCGGCGGCGTCGAAGACCGGCTCGAACTCGTTGACCGTGAACTGCATCGGCTCGCCGGCCTTCAGGTTCGGCACCCGGTAATCGTAATTGTAGAGGTCGTCGGTCAGCTGCGGCCGCGGGGCCGAGGTCCAGCGGGCGCCGGCGCGGAAATATTCCTTGAACAGCGACCGGTAGGCGTCGCCCTCGAAGTAGCGCGAGCGCCAGCACATCGGGCTCTCGATGATCTCGTCGCCGATGACCAGATACGGGTCGCGCGGGCAGGCGACGCAGAAGCCCCGGGAGGTCCAGCGCGGCGCCTTGAACTTGCGCGAGAAATCCACCGCGTCGGGGCGGCGGATCTTCACGCCCTCGCCGGCCAGGATCTTGATGAAGTTGTCGAGCTCCTGCTGCGCCAGCTTCTTCATGAACTTCGGATATTTCCAGCCGCTGGCGAAGCGGTAGAACGGCTGGGCCGCCCGCGGCAGGTTGAAGATCACCGTGAGATGGTGAGTCGGGATGGTGGCGCCGTCGAGGGATCCGACGATCACCTCCTCCAGCGGGTCCCACTCGTTCCAGGCCATGACCGGGGAGTGAGGCGCCGGCACGCCCGGCGCCATTCCGCCCTGGGGACCGCCGGCATGCGTGTCGTCGCTCACGGCCTCGACGGCCGTGATCGGTGATTCGCGCTCCATGACGTGTGCCCCTTCTGCGACGTGCCGCGGTCTTCTGCGTAGGCGCCTTCGCCCCGCCACCGCTTTGGCTCCCGGTGTGTCAAACGGGTGATAGACACCGGTAATCCGTGCTGCAACGTGGCAGAAACGTTCTTGGTCGCCCGGACCTATTTCTGCCGCGACCGTGACCGATTTCCCGCATCAAGCCATTTGCGAGCTTGAAAGACCATTATGAAGCGCCTGACGACCTTGGCCTCGATCGCCGGTCTCTGCACAGTCGTCGGCCTGTTCATGTCTTCCGGCCTGGAGGACGTGTCGGCCGCCGTCATGAGCGCCGGCTGGGGCGCCGCCCTCGTGGTGGTCGCCCGCCTTGCGGCCGTCGCCTGGGCGGGGCTCGGCTGGCACGTGGTGTTCCCGGCGGGCGCGGCCCGGTTGGTCGACTGCGTCTCGCTGCGGTTCGTGCGTGAGGGAATCAACACGCTGCTGCCGGTGGCGACCGTGGGCGGCGATTTCGTCGGCGCACGGCTGATGTCCAAGCGCGGCGTCCCGGGCGCGATGGCCGGCGCCAGCATGTTCGTGGACCTGATGACGCAGGCGCTGACGCAGCTCCTGTTCACCGTCATCGGCCTCGGCCTGCTGGTCCTGATCGCCGGCGACGGCCCGATCGCCCGGACGGTGGCGGGCGGCCTGGCCGTGGCCGTGCCGGCGCTGGGCGCCTTCTATCTTATCCAGCGGCGGGCCGGGCACCGGATCATCCAGGGCCTGATGAGCCGCTTCGCCTCGGGCCGCGAGTGGCGCGCCTTCGGCGCCATCGACCAGCTCTACGACAGCCTGCGCCGGATGTACGGCAATCACGGCCGCTTCGTCGCCGCGCTGGCGATCCACCTCGTGGGCTGGGTCATCGGCACCCTCGAAGTCTATGTCTGCCTGCATTTCATGGGCTACCCGGTCGATTTCGCCCAGGCCCTGGTGATCGAGAGCCTGGCTCAGGCCGTCCGCGGCGCCGCCTTCGCGGTGCCGGGCGCACTCGGCGCCCAGGAGGGCGGCCTGATCGCCCTGTGCGGCCTGTTCAACATTCCCGCCGAGGCGGCCCTCGCCCTCTCGCTGGTCAAGCGCTTCGCCGATCTTGGGGTCGGCGTGCCGGGCCTCCTGCTCTGGCACCGGATCGAGGCCAAGCTCGCGGCCGAGACCGTGGTGGAGACCGATCGCGAGCCGGACGTCGCCATCGGCCGCACGGCCAAGCTGGTGCCGCAGCCGGCGACGCTCGGCCCGTTCTACAGCTACGCCCCGCCCCGCATGGGTTCGCGGATCGGCGATGGCGAGGAGTTGAAGAAGTGCGCCTGACCCGTCGGCTCGCGGCCGCAGCCTTGCTGGCCGCCCCCCTCCTCGCTCCCGTCTCCGCCTGGGCCGCGGACGATCCCGCGGTGCAGACCGTGCGCGATCTCTACGCCGCCTTCACCGACGCCTTGAAGGATGGCCCGAGCCCCCTGCCCGCCCGGGTCGCGGCCGTGGGGCCGGCGCTCGAGAAGGCGTTCGACTTCCCGGCCATGACCCGCGTCGCGGTCGGCTCGAAATGGTCGGGCTTCACCCCGGAACAGCAGGCGGCGGTCACCGACGCATTCAAGCGCAGCCTGACCGTCACCTACGCCAATCGCCTCGCCCGGGCCGCCGGTGGCAAGTTCGAGGTGACCCCGAAGGTCGAGGAACGCGGCAGCCAGCGCGTCGTGCCGACCCGGGTCACCGCGGCCGACGGCGACGATTCCGCGGTCGATTTCGTGGTCAATGCCGAGAACCGCATCCAGGACGTGCTGCTCAACGGCGACGTCAGCGAGATCGCCGCGCAGCGCAACGCTTTGTCCGCCCCGTTGAAGTCGGGCGGCGCCGACGCGGTGGTGAAGTTCCTCCGTCAGCGCGCCGACGGCATGCTCGCCGCAAAACCGACACCGTGACTACCGACGCCGTGCGTGCCGCCCTGATCGGGCCGCACGCGGCCATCGCCGCCTGAGGCGGCCGGACGACCGCACGGACCCGACCGGATGGATTTCACCGCCCTGGCGCTCACCGCATTGTCGTGGCTCTCGCTGCTCTGCCTCCTGCTGGCGGCGGCGGGCTGCCTCTATGCGCTGGCGGCCGCCTACCTGGCCGACCGCTTCGCCGCCCGGCCCGTGCCGGCTCTGGCGGCGGACGCGCCCCGCCCGTCCGTGACGGTGCTCAAGCCGCTCTGCGGCCTGGAGCCCAACCTGTACGAGAATCTCGAGACCGTGCTGCGCCAGGATTATGCCGGCCCGGTCCAGATGGTGTTCGGTGTCCAGAAGGCCGCGGACCCGGCCATCGGCGTGGTCGAGCGGCTCAAGCAGGCCTATCCGGCCGCCCGCATCGACCTGGTGATCGACGGCCGGCAGCACGGCTCGAACCGCAAGGTCTCGAACCTGATCAACATGGCCGAGCGGATCGCCCACGACGTGATCGTCCTGGCCGACAGCGACATGGTGGTCCGGCCGGATTACCTCGAGCGGCTGGTCGCCGAGCTGTCGCAGGACGGCGTCTCCGGCGTCACCTGCCTGTATCACGGCGTCCCGGCCTTCCGGGGCCTCTACGACCAGCTCTCGGCGCTGGCGATCGACGTCCAGTTCCTGCCCAACGTGGTGATGGGCCTGAGCCTCGGGCTCGCCAAGCCGTGCTTCGGCTCGACCATCGCGTTCACCCGGGCGAACCTGGAGGCGGTGGGCGGCTTCCGCCGCTTCCGCAACGACCTCGCCGACGATTACGCGATCGGCGCCGCCCTGCGCGGCCTCGGCGGCCGGGTGGTGATCCCGAGCTTCACCATCGGCCATACCAGCGTCGACACCGACCTCTCCGGCCTGTGGCGGCACGAGCTGCGCTGGAACCGCACGATCCGCAACGTCGACCCGGCCGGCTATGCCGGCTCGATCGTGACCCACGCCTTCCCGCTGGCCCTGGTGGGCGCGCTCCTGCCCGGCGCCGGCACCGGCGCGCTGGTGGTGGCGGGCCTGGCGCTCGCCGGCCGGATCGTCCTGTGCCGGCAGCTCGAGCGGGCCTTCGGCCTCGCCCCGCACCCCTACGGACTGTTGCCGATCCGCGACATCCTCTCGTTCCTGAACTTCTCCTGGGCCTTCGTGTCGGGGGCGGTGACATGGAAAGGTCATGATTATCACGTGGTTGCGGACGGTACTCTGATCCCGGACGCCGACCTCGGTCACGACGCCGGCGCGCCCACCCGCTGATCCCGGCTTTCGCTTCCTCACCCCTCCCCCGGCAACGCCCTGAGGCCTTGAACCCCATGCGCACGCTCTTCCTCCAGGCCCCCACCTTCGACGGTTTCGACGGCGGTGCCGGCTCCCGTTACCAGGCCAAGCGCGAGATCAAGTCGTTCTGGTACCCGACCTGGCTGGCCCAGCCGGCCGCCCTGGTGCCGAACTCGAAGCTGATCGACGCCCCCCCGCACAACATCAAGCTTCCCGAGATCGTAGCCCAGGCCAAGGATTTTGACCTCGTCGTGCTCCACACCTCGGTCCCGTCGTTCAAGTCCGACGTGAAGACGATCGAGGCGCTCAAGGCCGCGAACCCGAAGCTGATCGCCGGCCTGATCGGCGCCAAGGTCGCGGTGGACGCCGCCGGCGCGATGGCTCAGGCCCCGGTGGTCGATTTCTGCGCCCGCAACGAGTTCGACTTCACCGTCAAGGAAGTCGCCGACGGCGTCCCGATGGCCCAGATCAAGGGCCTGTCCTATCGCGATGCGAACGGCGTCGTGGTCCATAACGAGGACCGCGAGATCATGACCGACATGGACCAGCTGCCCTTCGTCACCAGCGTCTACAAGCGCGACCTGGAGATGGAGAAGTACTTCATCGGCTACCTGAAGCACCCCTACATCTCGTTCTACTCGGGCCGCGGCTGCAAGAGCCGCTGCACCTTCTGCCTGTGGCCGCAGACGGTCGGCGGACACACCTACCGCACCCGCTCGGTCGCCCACGTGATCGAGGAGATCAAGTACTGCCTGAAGGAGTTCCCGCAGACCAAGGAGTTCTTCTTCGACGACGACACCTTCACCGACAACCTGCCGCGCGCGGAGGAGATCGCCCGCGAGCTCGGCAAGCTCGGCGTCACCTGGTCGTGCAACGCCAAGGCGAACGTGCCGCGTGAGACCCTGAAGGTGCTCAAGGAGAACGGCCTGCGCCTGCTGCTGGTCGGCTACGAGTCCGGCAACCAGACCATCCTGCACAACATCAAGAAGGGCATGCGGGTCGAGGTCGCCGAGAAGTTCACCAAGGATTGCCACGAGCTCGGCATCGCCATCCACGGCACCTTCATCCTCGGCCTGCCGGGCGAGACCAAGGAGACGATCCAGGAGACGATCGCCTTCGCCAAGCGGATCAACCCGCACACGATCCAGGTCTCGCTGGCAGCCCCCTACCCGGGCACCTTCCTGTACAAGCAGGCGGTGGAGAACGGCTGGCTCGACATCGAGAACGCCGAGCTCGTCGACGAGAACGGCGTGCAGGTCGCGCCGCTGCACTACCCGCACCTGTCGCACACCGAGATCTTCACCTCGGTGGAGGAGTTCTACAAGAAGTTCTACTTCCGGGCCCCGAAGATCGCCTCGATCGTCGGCGAGATGGTGCGCTCCCCCGACATGATGAAGCGTCGCCTGCGCGAGGGCGTGGAGTTCTACCGCTTCCTCAAGGAGCGTCAGGGCACCGCCAAGGCGGCGTAAGTCAGGGATCCGGGGCCTGCCGGCCCCGGCGGGGAGCGGGGCGGAGCCCCGCCCCTACCCAGGGCTCCGCCCTGGACCCGCGAGAGGGCTCGCCCTCTCGACACCCCTTACGAGGTCGTTGTGAAGCGTCTTGTCGTTACGGCCGATGATTTCGGGCTGAGTCTCGAGGTCAACGAGGCCGTCGAGCAGGCTCACCGGGGGGGGATCCTCACCGCCGCGAGCCTGATGGTCTCGGCGCCTGCCGCCGCCGATGCCGTGGCCCGGGCGAAGCGGATGCCGTCCCTGCGGGTCGGCCTCCACCTCGTGCTCGTCGAAGCCTGGCCGACCCTGCCGGCGGCGCAGCTGCCCGACCTGACCGATGCCGACGGCCTGATGCGCGCCGATATGGCCCGGGTCGGCCTCGACCTCGCCCGCAAGCCCGCCGCCCGGCGCCAGCTCGCCGCCGAGATCACGGCACAGTTCGAGGCCTACCGGGCGACCGGCCTGCCCCTCGACCACGTCAACGCCCACAAGCACTTCCACGTCCATCCGCTGATCGCCGGCGCGGTGCTGCGCATCGGCCGCGACTACAACATGCGGGCGATCCGCGTCCCCCGGGAGCCACGCCAGCTGCTCCGCCGGGCCGAGGCCAGCGCCCGGCCCCGGCCGGCCCTCGACATCGCCCCCTGGTCGGCCCTGCTCGCCGTGCGCGCCCGCCAGGCCGGCCTGCTGATCCCCGACCGGACCCTCGGGCTCGCCTGGTCCGGCGCCATGACCCTGCTGCGCGTGGCGGCGCTCCTGGCGCAGCTTCCGGACGGCCTCACCGAGCTCTACACGCACCCGGCCACGGAAGGCGGCTTCCCCGGCGAGGCGCCGGGCTACCTCTACGCCGCCGAGCGCGACGCGCTGATCGCCCCCGCCTCGCGGGCGGCGGCGGATGCGTCGGGTGCGGTCAGGGGCGGGTTTTCGGACATCCTCGAGTAAAAGCTGAGCCCGCCCGGCAGCGCCGATTGACCGCCCATAATGTCTGACTAAGGTCAGCTATTATGACGTCCGATTCGATCGCCCGCTTTCGCCGCTTCGCCCGTGCCGTCACCGCGGAGGTCGGCGCCCTCGACAGCTCGTTCCTCGGCCGGGGGCGGCCCCTCGGGGCGGCCCGGGTGGTGAACGCGATTGGCGCCGGGCGCATGGACGTGGCCGAGATCCGCGCCTACCTGAATCTCGATTCCGGGCTGATGAGCCGACTGCTGCGCAGCCTCGAGGACGAGGGCCTGGTCACCACCGAGCCGCATCCGGACGACGCCCGCCGTCGAGTCGCGCGCCTCACGGAGGCGGGGCAGCGCGAGTTTTCGGCCTACGAGGGCCTGTCCGACGCGCGCGCCTCGGCCCTGCTGGAGCGCGCGCCGCGCGCCGAGGAGCTCCTGCGCGCGATGGATCTGGTTGCCCTGACGCTCGGCCGCGACCGGATCACCATCGCGGAAGCCGACCCGCGCGGCGAGGCCGCCCGATCCTGTCTGGAGGCGTATTATGCCGAATTGGCGCGCCGGCTGGAGACCGGGTTCGACGTCAAGTTGTCGTGCGATCCCGAGGCCGCGGCGATGGCCCGACCGCGCGGGGCGTTCCTGCTCGCGATGGCGGACGGCCTGCCGGTCGGATGTGTCGGCCTGAAGGGCAGCGGCGGCCCGGTCGCCGAGGTCAAGCGGCTCTGGATCGACCCCGCAGCCCGGGGCTTCGGCCTCGCCCGCCGGCTGATGCAGGCCGTCGAGACGGCAGCCCGCGAGCTCTCGGTCGCGGTGCTGCGCCTCGACACCAACAGCGCGCTGGCGGAAGCCCTGGCGCTCTACCGCAAGACCGGCTGGGTCGCGATCGATCGCTTCAACGACGACCCCTACCCCGACCACTTCTTCGAGAAGACGCTCTGAGCGCTCCGGTGCCGGCCTACTTGGCCGGGACCGGATCCGACGGGGCGGTGCTCTTGCGCAGCGCGGCTGCGGCGGCCTTCTCGCCCTCCGGGCGGTCGTCGTCGCCCTGCGCGGGCGGCTCGCCCAGGGTCGCCGGCACCACGAAGAACGCCGCGATCAGGGTGAAGAACAGCGACAGCGCCAGCAACTTGCCCATGCTGGCCGTGCCCGGATGGCTCGACAGGACCAGGGAGCCGAAGGCGCTGCCGGTGGTTAGCGCCGAGAAGAAGATCGCCCGGGTCAGGCTGGAAGCCAGCATGTCGGTCACGCCCGCCCGCCACGCGATCACGTAATAGATGTGGAACGCGACGCCGACCGCGAGCATCAGCGGCAGGGCGATGATGTTGGCGAAGTTCAGCGGCATGTCGATCAGGCGCAGGGCCATCAGGGTCCACAGGGTCGCGATGACCAGCGGGCCCAGGGTCATCGCCACGTCCCAGGGCTTGCGCAGGGCCACCGACAGGATGACGAAGATCAGCACGAACGCCGTGATGGCGGCCTGCACGAAGGCGCCCAGGATCGTGTAAGTCGACCGCGTCGTGGCCACCGGGGCGCCGGTGGCGTGGGGGGCGACCTTCAGCACCTCGTCCGAGAAGGTGCGCAGCACCTCGTCGTCGTTCGAATCACCCTTGGGGTGAACCTCGATGCGCGCGCGTCCGTCCGCCGCGACCCAATCGGCCTTCAGCTGCGGCGGCAGGTTGTCCAGCGTGATCTTCTCCGGATGGAGCAGGTCGCGCAGGCGCTGGAGCAGCGGCACGAGATCCTTGGTCAGGGCGACCGAGGCCGCCTCCCGCATCTGCACCGGGCTGCCGGCGAGCGTGTCGAGGGTGCCGGCGAGCTGCTTGGCATTCTGGGCGCCCGCGGCCTCCTTGCCGTCGCCCGCGACGCCGTTGAGCGCCGCGGCGGCGTCCTTGAGCGCCTTGACGTTCTCGGCATCGGTCGGCGGCGGCGGCTTGCGGCCGGGATTGAGCACCGGATCCAGGAGCTGCGCCGTGTCGGCGATCGCCGCGAGCTTCTTGTCCTGGTCCCGCGGCACGAAGGTGTCGATGCTGTTGACCGACGAGGTCACCGGCAGCGCCGCCAGCGTCTTCGACAGGGCCGGGACCGCGTCGACGTTCGGGGCCAGCACGTCGATCAGGTTCGGGCTGGTCTCGGGGTTCTTGATCAGGTCGAGATAGGTCGCGATCGATTCCGTCTTCGCGCTGCGCAGGTGCATCGGATTGGAATCGAAGGGCAGGTGCCAGAGCAGCGGCGCCCCGGCCAGGGTCACGACGCCGACCGCGATCAGGATCGGCTTGCGCTTGCGGATGATCCACGGATCGACGCCGACCAGCCACGCGGTCTGCACCGCTTCCTTCTCGCCCTTGGGCTCGAACACCGCGATCAGCGCCGGCAGCAAGGTCAGGGAGAACAGGTAGGCCACGACCATGCCGACGCCGGCGATCAGGCCCAGCTCCGAGACGCCCCGGAAGGCGGTGGGCAGGAAGGCGAAGAAGCCGGCGACCAGCGACACGGCGGCCAGCGTCAGCGACCAGCCGACCCCGCGGGCGGCGGCCCGGATCGCGCTCTGGAGTGTCGGCTGCTCGTAGCGGTCCGCCCGGTAGCGCACCGAGAACTGGATGCCGAAATCGATGCCGAGCCCGACGAAAAGGGCCGCGAAGGCCACCGAGATCGGGTTCAGCTCCTTGACCATGATCAGGCCGAGGGCGGCGGTGACGATGAGGCCCGCGAAGGTGGTGATCAGCACCGCGCCGACGAGCTTGCCGGAGCGCAGCGCGAGCCACAGGAACAGGACGATCGCGCCGACGATAATGCTGTTGTTGAGGGCCGCATCCTCCGAGAGCGTGGCGAATTCCTCGTCCGCCACCGCGACCGTGCCGGTGAGCCGCATGCGCAGGCCGTGCTCGGAATCGATCTTGAGATCCTGCGCGACGTTGCGGATCAGCTTGGTCGCCTGGTAGCCGGGCTCCAGGGCGTTGAAGTCCAGCACCGGCTGGATGATCACGAACTTCATCTTGTCCGTGACGCTGCTCTGGCCGTTGGCCAGCAGCTCCTGCCACGACATCCGCGCGGGCTTGCCGGCAAGCACCTCCTGTAGGGTGGCGTCGATCTGGCCCATGGGCTTGTCGAGGTCTTCGAGCTTGGCGTCGCCGGACTTCACGCCGCGCGCACCGAGCGACAGCACCCGCATGACGCCGCGCAGGGACGGATCGGCGGCCAGCGGCCCGAGCAGGCCCTGCTGCTGGGTCAGCTCCTCCAGCGTCTTGTCGAGCTGGGCCTGGGGCATCAGCAGCAGGCCGTTCTTGTCGAAGAACGGGCCGCCATCGGGCCGGTAGACGGTCTCGATCAGGTTCTTGTGGGCGGTCAGCGCCTTGGCCAGGTTGGCGGCTGCCTCCTCGGTCTCCTCGGGCGTCTCGCCGTTGATGACCGCCACGATGGTGTTGCCGCGCTGCGGGAACGCCTTCTCGAAATTGATCTCGTCCTGGCGCCAGGGCTCCTTCGGGTCGATCAGCCGCTCGACATCGGTGTTGATGCGGAACAGATGCGCCGCGACTCCCAGGCTCGCGACCGTGATGAACGCCATCAGGGCGATCACGATCCACCGATACCGCACCGAGAACGCGACGAGACCTTCGATCACGAGCACCCTGCCTGTTCGCCCCGGACGCGCCCCATGCGCGACCGGCTATTCCCAACCGTCCCGGCCGGATCGGCGCGACCGGCCCTGCCGGATTCGAACGCCCACATGAAGGCCGCCGCGCGATCCGCGCGAGCGCCCTTCGCATTCGGGGGACGCCGCACCGCCCAATCTGGTCGCGCGACGCGCGGGTGCAAGCCGGGCCTGTCCCGGACGGGACGCTGCGCAGCCGCTCGCCGCGGGCCACCCCTTGCAACGCGGCCACAGGGCTCAGTAAAGAGGGCGTCCCCAGATTGCAACGCGATCGCCGCGGCGCGGTCCTTGCCTCGGCCGATGTGCGATAGCGCACTGCAATCCTGGGATGGGGACAAGAATCTTGGGATTACGGTCGCATTGCCGACGCAATGCACGTGCTGTCCTCAACCGTCAGGCGACCCGACCCGCCGATACCACCGCGTCAAGCGCGTGTGGCTCGGTTGCGTCAGGAGCAGAATAAGTCGTTATGGCCTCGCCGAAACGGGGTCGTTTCAGATTAGTTCCAAGCTACATCGCTGGAATTCGAGTTTTTTTCGCGGTAAGCACCCCGACGCCCCGGGGCCGACGCAGTAAGGAGCCGCAATCTTGGGTATCCCCCTCCGGTACGTCGCGAAGATCGGCGGCTACATCCTCAAGCAGCACCTCACGGGCCGCAAGCGCTACCCGCTGGTGATGATGATGGAACCCCTGTTCCGCTGCAATCTCGCCTGCGCCGGCTGCGGTAAGATCGATTACCCGGACGAGATTCTGAACAAGCGGCTTCCGGTCGCCGACGCGCTCGAATCCGTACGCGAGTGCGGCGCCCCCGTGGTGGTGATCGCCGGTGGCGAGCCGCTGCTGCACAAGGATCTGCCGCAGATCGTCCAGGGCATCATCGATCAGAAGAAGTTCGCGATCGTCTGCACGAACGCGCTTCTGCTCGAGAAGAAGATCAAGGACTACAAGCCGAGCCCGTACTTCACCTGGTCGATCCATCTGGATGGCGACAAGGAGATGCACGACCAGTCGGTGTGCCAGCGCGGCGTTTACGACAAGGCGGTCTCGGCCATCGCCAAGGCGAAGGAGATGGGCTTCCGGGTCACTATCAACTGCACCTTCTTCAACAATTCCTCGCCCGAGAAGATCGCCGACTTCTTCGACAGCGTGACCCGGATGGGCATCGACGGCATTACCGTCTCCCCCGGCTACGCCTACGAGCGCGCCCCCGACCAGAAGCACTTCCTGAACCGCAAGGCGACCAAGGAGCTGTTCCGCGGCGTGTTCCGGCACGGCAAGGAGAAGGGCCGCGAGAAGTGGACCTTCCAGCAGTCGGGCCTGTTCCTCGATTTCCTGGCCGGCAACCAGACCTACCATTGCACCCCCTGGGGTAACCCGACCCGCACCGTGTTCGGCTGGCAGAAGCCCTGCTACCTGCTCGGCGAGGGCTACGCGGCGACCTTCAAGGAGCTGATGGAAGAGACCGACTGGGACGCCTACGGCACCGGCAACTACGAGAAGTGCGCCGACTGCATGGTCCATTCGGGCTACGAGGCCTCCTCGGTGGTCGATTCGGTCCGCAAGCCCTGGAAGCCGCTGGTGCACGCGATCCGCGGCATCAAGACCGACGGCGCCATGGCGCCGGAGGTCAGCCTGGAGAACCAGCGCCCCGCCGAGTTCGTGTTCTCGCGCAACGTCGCCCAGAAGCTCTCCGAGATCAAAGCGGCCGGCGTCGACACCAAGCAGGAAGCCCGCAAGCGCACGGCTGCCTGATCGGCACGCACTATCGCGTTCAAGAGGCCGCCGCGGGGTTCCGCGGCGGCCTTTTTCGTTCGTGCCGCCCACCAGCGGAATGACCGGTCAAAGCAGACATACAGGTGTCATCCGAGTTTCCTAGCTGCGGCCAAGCTTGGGGGCGAGATGATGGCACGAGGAACGCGCGCGGCGCAGGTTGCGGGGGCGATCGGACTGTTGGTGGCAGCGGCCAGTTCAGCCGCCGCTCAGTCGCAGGCGGTCAGGACGCCGAACCTGATCTATGCCGACGGCCCGGTCGCGGTCGATCTCAACGGTTCGACCTTCGTCAATCACGGTCTTCAGGGTGTCGGGCGGATCTCCGCCTCGACGCGCGACTTCCTGGGCGACACGCTCGGCTCGTTCTCGTCGCTCGCGATCGATCCGAGCACGTGGCGGCGCACCGGCGCCGGCTATAGCGGCACGCTCTACACCTTGCCGGACCGGGGCTATAACGATCCGAGCGGCGGCCTGTTCTCCGACTATGCCGGCCGCCTGAACCGGTTCACGTTCACCCTCGTGCCCGAGCCGGGCGTGAATCTCCCGCAATCGACGGCCTCCCAACGGCAGATCACGCTGACGCCGAGCGGTGGGATCGTCCTGACCGACGCGAACGGCCAGCGCTTCAGCGGGCTCGACCCGAGCACGGGCACCACCGTGCAGCTCGGTCGGGTCCTGCCTTCGGCCGCCACCGGTCCGAGCGCCGGCCGGATCAGCCTGGACGCCGAGGGTTTGGCCCGGCGGCTCGACGGATCGTTCTACGTCAGCGACGAGTACGGCCCGAACATCTACTATTTCAACGCGAGCGGTCGGCTTCAGGGCGTGCTCGGCATTCCCGACGCGTTCCGGCCGGTCACGAACGGTCAGGTGAACTTCAATTCCGTGACCCCGCCTGATACGGGGCGGCGCAACAACCAGGGATTCGAGGCGCTCTCGCTGACGCCCGACGGCCGCAGCCTCGTCACCATCCTGCAGAGCGCCACGCTGCAGGATTCGGGGCCGGGCCAGCAGCAGCGCGCCAACACCCGGATCCTGGTCTACGACATCTCGACCAATCCGACCCCGGCGGCGCCGGTGCGGGGCTACGCCCTGCAATTGCCGGTCTACCGGGACAACGGCGATGGCGGCGCGCCGAACCGCACGGCGGCGCAGAGCGAGATGCTCGCCCTCAACGACACCCAGTTCCTCGTCCTCTCGCGCGACGCGAACGGCCTCGGCACCGGCAACACGACGCCGATCGTGTTCAAGAGCGTGCTGCTCGTCGATATCGGCGGGGCGACGAACCTCGCGGGCACGGTCTTCGACGGGACGACCCCGATGGCGCCCGGCGGCGTCCTGCGCTCCGACATCCGGCCGGCCCAGGCGACCGAGCTGGTGAACATGCTGAACCCGGTCGAGCTCGGCCGGTTCGGCATGAACCTCAACACCAATTCGGCGACGCGCACGACCCTGTCGGAGAAGATCGAGGCGATGGGCCTCGTCCCGGTCCTCAGCGAGCTGGCCCCCAACGATTACTTCCTGCTGGTCGGCAACGACAACGACTTCCTCACCCGCCGGGGCGTCGTGAACGGCGAAGCCTACGATGCCGGGATCGAGAACGATTCGATCCTCCTCGCCTACCGGCTGACGCTGCCGACTTATGTCGATCCCTACTCCCTCGCCGTGATGAAGCGGACCGCACCCATCGTCCTGCAGGGGCTGGGCAGCGCGACGCTGGGCTACGCGGCGTCGGCGACGCAGGGCGTCCAGGACCATCTCTCCGCCCTGCGCCGGGGCACCGGCCTCGCCGGCCCGTGGAGCCAGGCCGGCGGCGTCTGGGTCGGCGGCAACTTCCTGTTCGCCGATCAGCCGCGGAACGGCGATCTCACCCTCGACCGGACGATCCTCCAGGGCAGCGCCGGTCTCGACCTGCCCCTCGACGGCCCCTGGCGGGCCGGCGTCGCCCTGGGCGGCGGCGGCGGCACGCTCAGCCGTCCGGGCGGGTTCCGGCAGGAGCACAGCGCCTTCACGGTCTCGGGCTATGCCGGCTATTACGAGCCCGACTTCTACGTGCAGGGCATCGTCGGCGGCGCCCCCGATATCGCCCTCGACCGGATCACCCGCCCGGCGGCCTACGGGCTGACCGCCAGCGCCCGGACCTCCGCCAGCGCCCTCGCGCTCGACATCGAGGCGGGACGCCCGTTCCGGATCGGCGATTTCGGCCTGACGCCGTTCGTCGGGCTGACCCATCTGGCCGGTCACGTCGACGGCTTCACCGAGACCGGCGCGGCCGGCAACAACGTCGCCTATCGCGGGCTCAACGTCTTCCAGACCACCACCCGGCTCGGGGCCGAACTGGCCTTCTACGGCTTCGGCGACGTGATCCCGTCGCTGCGGGTCGCCTACAACCTCGCCACCGGCCCGCAGGGCAGCACCGGCTTCGCCCGGCTCGCCAGCGTCCAGAACCCGCTGGCCGGGGCCTCGATCCCGGTGCCGTTCCTGCGCGACGATTTCGTGAGTGCCGGGGCCGGCCTGCAGGGCAGCCTGACCGAGCAGCTGGGCTGGCGCGTCGACTACCTCGCCTCGGTCGGCACGCGCGCCGGTATCGGCCACGGCGTGACGGTGGGCCTGCGCTATCAGTGGTGAGCGGGGCGGCCGATCGGAGGATGGACATCGCCGAGCCGGTGTTCACGCCCACCTGTCCATGGCAGGTTCCCCCGGATCCGTGCCGATCGGAGCCAGCCCTGGTCCCGATATCACGGTGTCTGCTGCGCCCTGTGTTTCACACGTAGAATTTCTACGACGCCGGCGTCAGGACGTACCCGATAGAAGACGATGTAATTCCGGTGCACGACCAACTCGCGCACGGAGTCCGGCAGGCCAGGCCGTCCTGGCCGGCCGAGTTTCGGATGCCGCGCGAGCGGCAAGGTCTTGTCGTGGAGCGATCGAACGAAATCTCGGGCTTTGGCCGGGTCGTCCTGGCCGATATACCGAATGATAGAACGCAAATCCTCGCGCGCCTTTGGCCGCCACGCAATTCGATAGGACGCCTCTGCTCGCGGCATCTGTCAGGCCCGGCGGCCCAACGAGGGGTATTCGTCAGGTCAGCCCAGATCCGGTGGCAAGCTCGGTCAGGTCCTCGCGCAGATCAGCCATGAGTTCATCGTGCGAGAGATTCGGTCTCGGGTCGTCGAGAGAATCCTGAATCTCGGCGGCGAGCCAGTCGGAATGGGCGGCGCGGTGAGCTTTGCGGATGGCCTCCGCCCGCCTCTGATCGCCGGTTGCTTCCACTTTCTCGGCCGGATCCCAGGCGCTGGCGTCGAAACAGCCGACGCTGATGCCGACGCCACGCAACACGCTCAGGGCTGCGAGCGGATTGTCGAAGCGGCGCGGCTCCAAGCTGCGGGCCTTTGTCAGCACTGCCGCTGTCCCGCTGCGCGTTGCAATCTCGACGAGAAACGTCCCGCCCACGCCTTTCAGCGTCACGCCTGTCACACCGCCCGCAACGTTGGTGGCCCGGAGCTGCTCGATCGTCATACTCTGCATGAGTCGCGCTCTCGAAAGGATGCTCTCTGCGACGAGAAATACGCATGGTTCCGCGAAGACATGCAACTGTCGGCGGGGCTGAGGCGACGCTGTACTCCAGCGATCTCACCCGGTCCGAATGCGGCGTCCGACGAACAGCCACGGCAGCACGCAGGCCGCCGACAGGGCGATCGAGACCGCGTAGGCGGTGACCATGTCGGTCCGGCCGAGCAGCAGGTGGATGCAGACGTAGAAGGCCAGCACGCCGAACGCCCCCTGGGCGCTGCCGCGGACCACGTCGAGGGAGGCGCGCACGCCGTCCTGGAACCGCGCGAAGGCGATGAGCGGCCAGGAGATGATCGGGATCGGCGCCAGCAGGCCGCTCAGGCCCGAGCCGAGATAGGGTGCGAGCGTCGAGACCAGAAGCACCAGCGCGGTCGCCGCAGCCAAGCGCGCCGGCATGTCCCAGCGCGGCGGCCGCGGACGGCGGGTCGGCGCAGCGGGCCCTGCCGCCCGCGGGCACAGCGCCACCACGAGCGCCATGATCGGCACGTCGATCGCGGTTGCGAGCCATAGACCGGGCCGGATCAGCCCGTGCAGCACGAGGCCGCCGAGTATGAAGGCCGACAGGGCGGCGCAGAGGGAGGCGACCGGCCCCATCCGCGGGGCGCAGACGGCGTAGGCGAGATAGCAGAGCGTCACCGCCCCGAGCCCCTCCACCGAGCCGATCGCGGCCTCGGCGGCGAAACCCGCGCCCTGCTCGAGGGCGAGGTAGATCGAGATCGGCGCCGAGGTGAGCGGCAGGCCCGACAGCACCCCGCCGACCAGGCTGCCCCAGCGGCGTGACGCCGCCGACACGGCCCACATCAGCGTCGGGGTGATGGCGATCTTGGCGGCGATCAGGCTCATCGCGGGTTCCCGTCGCCCGCTCCGCTCACGCCGCGTCCGGCGGCTCCCCATCGTCCGGCACGGCCGGCGAGTTCAAGATATCCTCCAGCTCGTCCACCAGCCGGTCGATCTGATCCTCGGTGGCGAGCACCTTCAGGACCTCGCCGGATTCGGTCTCCACGGCCAGCTCGATATGCGGCCCGACCCGAGTCGTCAGGACCCGGGCCAGGATCTTGATGGCGCTCATGCGAATGTATCCTCCGAGGCGATGAGGCCGACCGCGACGGCCGGCCCGCAGGTCGAGATCCAGTCGGGCTCGCCGGCGACGCGCTCGCGCAGCAGGTCCACCAGCAGGCGGGCCGGACGCCCGAGCCGCTCGGCCAGGCGTGGTCCGAGGAACGCACCGGCGCCGCAGACGATCAGGGGGGCATCCGTCGGCAGGTCCGGCCGGGAGAGCAGGGTCGCGGCCGCATCGTGCAGCAGCCGCAGCTGCGCCTCGGCGAAATGCGCCGCCAGCAGCGCCCAGGCCTCGGGTGTGCCCTCCCCCCGGTCGCGCCCGACGATCCGGGCGAGCCGGGTCTCGCTCTCGGGGATGGACTTGCCCTTGCGGTCGCCGCTGGCCTGCTGGTCGGCGCCTTCGGGGAGCAGGCCGAGGATCCGGTACACGTCCGCCATATGGGCGAAGGTCTCGGTCATCAGCCGAGTGCGGCGGCCCTTGAACGGGGCATCGTGGGCGAGCGCGATCACCGGGGTGCGGACGATCCCGGTATAGACGAGTTCCCCCGTCTCCAGCCGCTCGGCGTCGCTGTAGCCGGCGGCGGCCGGGCGGCCGCCGACGATGGGGATCAGGTCGGCGGTGGTGGAGCCGATATCGACGAGGAGCGCGTCCGGGGCGTGCCGCCCGGCCAAGGCCGCGGTGGCGTGCCAATTGGCCGAGGCCACGTCGGCGAACAGGTCGGCCGCCGCCTCCGGGGCGACCAGGCCGGAGCGCCCAGCATAGATCCGCACGCGGCCGGACAGATGCTTGCCCGCCCAGTTCGAGAGCGCCGCGACGCCCTCGCGCCGGTCGGCGAAGCAATCGGTCAGCTCCCCGGTCATGGTCACGGCGTGACGCGCCTCGCCGCGGGCCCAGTCGGGCAAGGCCGCCAGGGAACCGTCGAGAGCCGCGACGCCCTGCCAGAGCGGGCACGGGACCTGGGACGCCGCGACCACCCGGCCCGCCTCGACCAGGGCGGCCTTGACGTGGACCCCGCCGAGGTCCCACCCGATCTGCTTTGCGACTGGCATGGGCATATGACCGCGACGCGCGCCTCAACGGATGATGGATTCGGGCATCCCGGCTTCGCGGTGATCCCGGTGCTCGACCTGCGCGGCGGCCGCGTGGTGCGGGCGC
Source organism: Methylobacterium sp. GXF4 (assembly GCF_000272495.1). Classification (NCBI taxonomy): domain Bacteria; kingdom Pseudomonadati; phylum Pseudomonadota; class Alphaproteobacteria; order Hyphomicrobiales; family Methylobacteriaceae; genus Methylobacterium; species Methylobacterium sp. GXF4. The sequence continues at coordinate 82,790 of NZ_AKFK01000076.1, forward strand.
GCCGGGGCGAGCGCTCCTCCTATGCCCCGATCGAGACGCCCTTGGCAAAGGGCTCCGAACCCGCCGCCGTGGCGCGCGGGCTGCTCGCTGCGTGGCCGGCCCGGACCCTCTACGTCGCCGATCTCGACGCGATCATCGACGCGGCCGCTCCGGATCTCGCTACTCTCGACGCCATCGCCCAGGCCTGCCCGGGGATCGGCCTGTGGGTGGATGCGGGCTTCGCCGCGTTCGAGGGCGTCGCGGCGTTCCTGGCCGCCGGCCTGGGACGGCCGGTGATCGGCAGCGAGAGCCAGTCGGATGCCGGGCTCGTGGCACGCCTCGGCGACCGCGCCGTTCTGTCCCTCGACACCCGAGGGACCGAGCGTCTCGGCCCGGCGGCGCTGCACGACGATCCTGCGCTCTGGCCGCCCGACGTGATCGCGATGACCCTCGCCCGGGTCGGGGCCGGGGCCGGTCCCGATCTCGAAGCCCTCCAGGCCCTGCGGACGCCGGGCCGCCGGGTCTACGCGGCCGGCGGCGTGCGCGGGCCGGACGATCTGCGGGCGTTGCGGGAGGCCGGGATCGCCGGAGCTCTGGTCGCCTCCGCGCTCCACGACGGCACCCTGCGGTACGGCGAGGCTGGGGACCTGGCCTGACGCTTCCGGGCGGCCCCCGAGGCTGCTAAACCGCCCCCAGACCCAGCCTTCAAGAGCCTGCAGACGATGGAAAAATTCACCACGCTGGAGGGCGTCGCGGCGCCCATGCGGATCATCAACGTCGACACCGACCGGATCATCCCCAAGCAGTACCTGAAGACGATCAAGCGCACCGGTCTCGGCAAGGGCCTGTTCGCCGAGATGCGCTACAAGGACGACGGCTCCGAGAACCCGGATTTCGTGCTCAACAAGCCGGCCTACCGGAACGCCAAGATCCTGGTCTGCGGCGACAATTTCGGCTGCGGCTCCTCCCGGGAGCACGCCCCCTGGGCGCTGGCCGATTTCGGCATCCGCTGCGTGATCTCCACGAGCTTCGCCGACATCTTCTTCAACAATTGCGCGAAGAACGGCATCCTGGCGATCACGGTCTCGCCGGAGGATCTGGAGAAACTCTTCGAAGACGCCGAGCGCGGCTCGAACGCGACCCTGTCGGTGGACCTCGAGGCTCAGACCATCAAGGGTCCGGACGGCGGCACCCTGCATTTCGACATCGACAGCGGCCGCAAGCACAGCCTGCTGAACGGCCTCGACGAGATCGGCCTCACCCTGCAGCGCGGCGCCGCGATCGACGCCTACGAGCAGAAGCTCGCCGCACGGGAATGGGCCTGATCGGTCAGCTCCTGGAATGCCGGATCTGCGCCCGATCGCAACGGGATCGGGCGCAGCCTTGAGGTCGTGATGAGCCCTCTGCTCAGGCCGCCTTCACGTCCGCCAGGAAGGTGGCGACGGCGCGGCTGAGGTCGTTCGAGTTCTGCGACAGGCCCTGGGCTGCGCCGAGGACCTGGGACGCCGCCGAGCCGGTCTCGCCGGCGGCGCGCTTGACCTCGACGATGTTGCCGGTCACCCGATCCGTCCCCGAGGCGGCCTGCTGGACGTTGCGGGCGATCTCCTGGGTCGCCGCGCCCTGCTCCTCGATCGCCGCCGCGATCGCCGTCGAGCTGGTGGCAATCTCGCCGACGATGCGGGCGATCGACCGGATGGCCGAGACCGCGTCGCCGGTCGCCGTCTGGATCGCGCCGATCTGCGCCCCGATCTCCTCGGTGGCGCGGGTCGTCTGCCCGGCCAGCTCCTTGACCTCGCTCGCGACGACGGCGAAGCCGCGCCCCGCATCGCCGGCGCGGGCCGCCTCGATCGTGGCGTTGAGCGCCAGCAGGTTGGTCTGCCCGGCGATCTGCGAGATCAGGGCGATCACACTGCCGATCTTTTCCGCGCTCTCGGCCAGCACCTGCACGGCGCCGTCGGTCTGGATCGCCTCGTCCGAGGCCGCGCTCGCGGCCTGGGCCGCGCGGGTCACCTGGCTGTTGATTTCCCGGATCGAGATCGACAGCTCCTCCGTGGCCGCGGCCACGGTGTTCACGTTCGAGGAGGCCTGCTCGGCGGCGCTGGCCACCGTTTGCGCCTGCGCGTCGGTCTCCTCGGCGATGCCGGTCATCGACTGTGCGGTCGCCTCGAGTTCGGTGGCCGCGCCGGCCAGGGCCTGTGTCAGGCCGGAGACCTCGGTCTCGAAACGGTGCACCACGGCGTCGAGATGGGCGGCGCGGCGGGCCTTGGCATCGGCTTCCTGGGCCGCCGCCGAATCCCCGGCCCGCTTGGCGATCAACGCCTGCTTGAACACCTCGACGGCCGCGGCCATCCGGCCGATCTCGTCGCGCCGGTCGCTGCTCGGAACGGCGACGTCGAGGTTGTTGCGGGACAATTCACCCATCACCAGCGTCATGGCACGCGTCGGGACGGCGATCAGGCGGGTCAGCAGGACGGCGCCCGCGATGGCCGCGGCCAGCAGGGCGACCAGGGAGATCAGCGTCGTCAGATAGGATGTCGAGAAGGCTTCGGCGGCGTCGGCTTGGCGGCTCGCCAGCAGCGTGCGCTCGCGCGCATCGATCTCAGCGACCTTGGCCCGGATCCCGTCCATGAGCGTCTTGCCGGCCCCGCTGGCCTCCCGCGCCCGCGCCTCGGCCTGCGTGCCCGGCTGACCCATCAGCGCGATCTCGGGCTCCGCGATGTCGGCCTGCCACCGCTTGGCCAGGGTCTCGATCGCGGCGATGCGGGTCTGCTGCTCAGGGTTGTCGCTCGTCAGCGTCCGCAGCCGCTGGAGGGCGGCGTCGAAGGCCTTCGCGCCGCTCTGGTAGGGAGCCAGGAAGACCGGGTCGCTTGCCACCAGATAGCCGCGCAAACCGGTCTCACGATCGATCAGCGTGGTGATCAGCGACGCGTTCACGTTCAGCACGTCGTAGGTGTGCTCGGACCAGCCGATCGAGGTCTGGATGAAGGAGAGTTTCCGAAAATTGATGAGCCCGGTGCCGATGGCGATAAAGATCAGTATCGCGAATGCGCCCACGACTTTCTTCGCGATCGAGAGGTCCGACAGGCGCATGACTGATGTTTCTCCCGATGCGGCGGCGACGATTTCCGACTCTATGGACGGTCGAGAATGAATCAATTGCCGTCAAGAATATCCACAATTTGCTTGAGATCACAAATCCTGCGCCGCAGCGAAGCTTGTTTCCGCTTATGATTAAACAAAGCTATTCATCTCATGTCTTCGATATTCATATTAGAATTTGTAGGCATTGCAAAGTGCGTGTCCGTCCAAGTCTGTCGTCCGGCGCATAAAGGCGAGAATACCGGACTATCCGGCCATCATCACGCTTCACGCCCGCCCGGCGAACGCCCGCGACGGGCCGGGCCGCATTGCCGAGGAGGGCCGTGCCTCGGCGCAGGGATCGACCGTCATGCGGCTGCGTGAAGGTGGGGTCGCTTGCCGCCCTGCCGGTGCCGGGCGTCCGGACGCCGGCGAGCCGCCACCTCGGGCGGCCGATCATGCGCGACCTAACCGGTCCTTAACCCTCGTATTGCCTGATTCGAACACCATACAACGAACGTCGAACGGGAACGCCAGGATGCGGATTCACACCCTCGGATCGGGCGTCGCGCTCGGGTTCGGTCTGCTCGCAGGCCTGGCTTCGGTGCCCGCGCGCGCCGATTTCGACTCCTGCCTCGCCGGCCTCCAGGGTCAGGCGGCTTCGGCCGGTGTGTCGGCCCAGACCTTCCAGGCAGCCACCCGCGGCATCAGCTTCGACGACAAGGTGATCGAGCTCTCGCAGGCCCAGCCCGAGTTCAAGACACCGATCTGGGACTACATGGCGGCGCTCGTCGACGACGAGCGGGTCGAGGACGGGCGCGCGGCCATGCGGCAGCACGCATCCGCCCTGGCCCAGGCCGAATCGCGCTACGGGGTCGACCGCTACACGATCGCGGCGGTCTGGGGCGTCGAATCGAATTTCGGCAAGAACCTCGGCAAGATGCCGCTGGTGCAGTCGCTGGCGACGCTCGCCTGCTCGAACAACCGCCGCCGGGACTTCTTCCGCGGCGAGCTGATCGCGACCCTGCGGATCATCGAGCGCGGCGACATCGCGCCCGAGCGGCTCACCGGCTCCTGGGCCGGCGCCTTCGGCCAGACCCAGTTCATGCCGACCACCTATCACCGGCTCGCGGTCGATGGCGACGGCGACGGCCGGCGCGACGTCGTCGATTCGGTCGCCGACGCGGTCGGCTCCACAGCGAACTTCCTGCGCGTCGCCAAGTGGCAGAACGGCCAGGTCTGGGGCTACGAGGTGAAGCTGCCCCGCGGCTTCAGCGTCGGCGCGGCCGGGCGCAAGAACAAGAAGCCGATCGCGCATTGGGCCTCCCTCGGCGTGACCCGTGTCGATGGCCGCCCGCTCTCGGGCGAGGGGCCGGCCGGCATCATCGCACCCGCCGGCATCGATGGGCCGGCCTTCCTGGTCACCAAGAACTTCGATGCGATCTATTCGTACAACGCGGCCGAATCCTACGGGCTCGCCATCGCGGTCCTGTCCGACCGCCTCCGTGGCAAGGCCGGCGTCCAGGCCGCCTGGCCCACCGACGATCCGCCCCTGTCGCGGGCCGAGCGGCGCGATCTCCAGACCCGGCTGGCCGCCCGCGGCTACGATGTCGGCGAGCCCGACGGCAAGGTCGGCCAGAAGACCCGCGACGCGATCAAGGATGTGGAGCGCAAGCTCGGCATGACGCCCACCGGCCGCCCCGGCGGCAAGGTTCTCGAGGCCCTGCGCGGAAGCTGAGCCCGATCCCGGTCGCGCATGGGTGTGATCCGGCGGCCGGCGGCGCACCTGGCCGCCGGGCGCAGCGATCGCGGGACGCTGATCCCGATCACGCCTCCAGCTTGCACCCGCCCACCCGGTTCGAGACGGGACCTCGGCGACCGCGATGGTCTCGGTGGGAGGCAGGCGCTTCTGCGCGACGGAGCATTAATCCGTCCCCGATCGCGGATCAGCCATGCAATGAAGAGATGGATCGGCGGCGCTGTAGCCGAACTGTCGTATTCATCAATATATGTATATGCATAATTTCTCGATGCCGTTGAAGGCGCGGCGCGCAAAAATAGTATGAGATCCAAAATATAGATATCGGCCGTGTCTAATATTAAATAAATTCATAATACCAATACGTTTTTTCGGATCTAAATCTTGAGTTGCGTGCGTCTGCTGGGATATATTAGTTCCGACGCGCGTTAAATTGAGATTAAAATGAACATCTCGCTCGCAAATTTGTCATTGTCGCACAAGCTTTCGCTTCAAACGCTCCTGACATGTCTGATCATCGCGCTGATCGGCGGCGTGGGATTGAAACTATACGATCGCGAAATGCGCGACGAGCGCGTGCAATCGCTGCGGACCATCGTCGAGCTGGTGCAGTCGCGCGCCCAGGCTCTCGACGAACGGGTGAAAGCCGGGACCCTGACCAAGGATGCGGCCCTGTCCGAGCTGGCCGAGTCCACCATGACGATGCGCTACAGCGGCGGGACGAACTACATCGCGATCTACACGATGGACGGCGTCGCCCTCGCCGCGATGAACCGCAAGGATATCGGCAAGAACCAGATGGATCTCGTCGTCAACGGCGTGCCGATCATCCGGGCGTTCATCGAGCGCCTGAGAGCGTCCGATTCGGCGATGCTGGAATACGAATATCTCCGGCCCGGACGGGAGGGCGTCTTCCCGAAGGTGTCCGTGGCGACCCGGTTCGCGCCCTGGGACATCTTCATCGTCACCGGCGCCTATATCGACGACATCGCCGCGGCATTCCGCTCGCTGGCCTTCACGGTGCTGGCCCTGCTGGTCGGTATCGTCGGGGTCTCGGTGCTCGGCTCCCTGCTGATCGGGCGCAGCATCACCCGGCCGCTCGGGCGCCTGCACCGGCGGATGCGGACCCTCGCGGAGGGCGACATCACGAGCCCGGTCTCCGATACGGAGCGCGGCGACGAGATCGGCCGGATGGCTGAGGCCGTGGAGGTGTTCCGTCAGGCCATGGTCGCCAAGGGCGAGATGGACGTGGCTGCGGCGCGGGATGCCGAGGCCAAGATCGAGCGGGCGCAGGCCCTCGACGCCCTGACCCGTCAGTTCGAGGGCAATGCCGGGACCCTGATGCAGGGCCTGACCTCGGCCGCCACGGAGATGCAGGCCAGCGCCGCCACGATGGCGCAGAGCGCGGCGCGGACGAGCACCCGCTCGGCGCAGGTGGCCGAGGCCGCGCAGGAGACCTCCGCCAGCGTGCAGACCGTGGCTGCGGCGACCGAAGAGATGTCCACGACGATCCGGGAGATCTCCGGCCAGATGGCCCGCTCGTCGGCCATGATCGGGCAGGCCGCGACGGAGGCGCAGCGCACCGACGCGATCGTGCGCGATCTTGCCGAAGGCGCGGAGAAGATCGGCGCCGTCGCCAGCATGATCGCGGCAATCGCCAGCCAGACGAACCTGCTCGCGCTCAACGCCACGATCGAGGCGGCGCGGGCCGGCGAGGCCGGCCGCGGCTTCGCGGTGGTCGCCTCCGAGGTGAAGGAACTCGCCGGCCAGACCGCGCAGGCGACCGCGGAAATCGCGACCCGGGTCGGCGCGGTGCAGGCCTCGACACGGCAGGCCGTGGAGGCGATCCAGGAGATCGGCCGCACGGTCACCGAGGTCAACACGCTGGCCACCAGCGTCGCGGCCGCGATCGAGGAGCAGGAGGCGACGACCGGCGAGATCGTGCGCAGCGTCGCGCAGGCGGCCGACGGCACCAGCACGGTGACGGGCAACATCGCCGACGTCTCGACCGCCGCCCAGGAATCCGGGAAGGCGGCCGAGCAGGTTTTGGCCGCCGCCTCCGAGCTCGCGCAGAAATCCGGGCGGCTCTCCGCGGAGATCACCCACTTCCTCGACCGGGTCCGGGCCGCCTGAGCGGCGGGCCTAAAAAAAACCGGCCCGGCAGAGCCGGACCGGTTGAAACCCTCGGAAATCCCCCGGCTGCGCGCCGGGGGCGTCCCGCATCTTACTCGGCGGCGGCCGGCGCGGCGGCCGAAGCCTCCTTGGCGGCGTCCTTGGCCTTGTAGCGGTCGGTGCGCTCGACGATGCGGGCCGACTTCCCGCGACGGTCGCGCAGGTAGTAGAGCTTGGCGCGACGGACCTTGCCGCGGCGGGCGACCTTGATCGAATCGATCATCGGCGAGTGGACCGGGAAGACGCGCTCGACGCCCTCGCCGTAGGAAATCTTGCGAACCGTGAAGCTCTCGTTGAGGCCGCCGCCCTGGCGACCGATGCAGACGCCCTCGTAGGCCTGGACGCGGGTGCGCTCGCCTTCCTTGACGCGGACGTTGACGATGAGCGTGTCGCCCGGCTCGAAATCGGGAATGGTCTTCGCGAGGCGCGCGACTTCCTCGCGCTCCAGCTGCTCGATGATGTTCATGGCATAGCTCCAGCCGTTGCGCCGTGCCGCCCCTCATGGGCAACCGGCACCAGGATTTCGGCGATCCTGTTGTGAGTTGGGCGGCTCTCTACAGGATCGCCGCCGGCTTGTCGATTGGGGATGCGCGGCGCCGCGTCAGGCGCGATCCGCCCGCAGCGACGTGCGTGTCACCTCGGGCAGCACGCAGGCCGACAGGAAGGCCGCGAGATCGTCGGTGATGTGGTCGATATGCGGTTCGCGTACCGCTTCCTGCTCGAAGGCTTCGCGGTAGGGGTCGACGATCTTGGGCACCACCAGCACGGTGGCCATGCCGAGATCGTGCGGCACCGCGAGGTTGCGGGCGATGTCCTCGAACAGCACCGCTCGGGTCGGCTCGACCCCGTGCGCCTCGAGGAACCGCTCGTAGGTCGATCGCTCGGGCTTGGGGACGAAATTGGCGGCCGCGATGTCGAACACGTCCTCGAAATGGTCGAGGATGCCGAGCTTGGCCGCGACGTTCTCGGCGTGCCGGCGCGAGCCGTTGGTCAGGATCAGCTTGCGGCCGGGCAGCCGCTCAATCGCGTCGCCGAGATTCTGGTCGAGCTTGATCGTCGAGTGGTCAATGTCGTGGGCGAAATCGAGGAAGTCGTGGGGATCGACCCCGTCCTCGGTCAGCAGGGCCGTCAGAGTCGTGCCGTAGCGGTGGTAGAAGTATTTCTGCAGGGCGCGGGCCGAGATCCCGTCGAGCCCGTAGAGACGCATGACGTAGAGCGTGATGCGCTCGTCCACCTGCGGCCAGACCTGCGCGTCGCTCGGATACAGCGTGTTGTCGAGGTCGAACACCCAGGTGTCGACATCGGAAAACCCCCGGGCGGCGGGAGTGGTGAACTGGGCTTTCTCCGGGTGGTGCACCGTGTCCCTTTGAAATCCTGATCCGGCGGGATTCTAGGGCCATGCCCGATCGCGTTGCAATCGGATGCGGTCCTCACCCCTCGGTGCGGCGCGGACCCGGCCGCCGATCCTCGCGGAATCGGCGGCCTGGGAATGGTCAGGCTCGCAGCGCAGGCTTGCGCCAGCCTGAGCCCGGACAACGACAATGCGCGGGCGGAACGGGCGTTTCCGCGTCCGATTGGCCCATCGCCGTCCGCTTCGTGGCGGCTCTCAGCTCAGCCCCGCCGGATCAGCGTGCCGGCACCGTAATCGGTGAACAGCTCCAGCAGCACCGCGTGGTTGACCTTCCCGTCCAGGATCACGACCGCCTCCACGCCGCGCTCGATCGCGTACATGCAGGTCTCGATCTTGGGGATCATGCCGCCCGTGATGGTGCCGTCCGCGATGAGGCGCCGGCAATCCTCCACGGTCAGCTCGGGAATCAGTTTCTTGTTCTTGTCGAGCACGCCCGGGACATCGGTGAGCAGCAGCAGGCGCTTGGCCCGCAGCGCGCCCGCGATGGCGCCCGCGAAAGTGTCGGCGTTGACGTTGTAGGTCAGCCCGTCGGCCCCGTAGGCCACCGGGGCGAGGACCGGGATCAGCTCCGCCTTCAGCACCGCGTCGAGCACGCCGCGCTCGACATGGTCCGGCTCGCCGACGAGGCCGAGATCGATGGCCTGCTCGGTGTGATTCTCGGGATCGATCACGGTCTTCATCGCCCGCTTGGCGCGGACCATGTTGCCGTCCTTGCCGCACAGGCCGATGGCCCGGCCGCCCTCGGCCGAGATCCAGCCGACGATCTGCTTGTTGATCGAGCCGGCCAGGACCATCTCGACCACCTCGACGGTGGCCTCGTCGGTGACCCGCAGGCCGCCGCGGAACTCGGACTGGATGCCGAGCCGGTCGAGCATCTTGCCGATCTGCGGGCCGCCGCCATGCACCACGATCGGCTTCACGCCGGATTGCTCCAAGAGGACGATGTCCTCGGCGAAATCCTCGGCCGCCGCGCGGTCGCCCATGGCGTGGCCGCCATACTTGATGACCACGATCTCCTGGTCGTAGCGCTGCATATGGGGCAGCGCCTGAGACAGGACTTCGGCGCGCACGTGCACGTTCGGCAATTCGGTCATCGCGGTCCTTCGCCGATCCTTTGAATGAGCCTCGGAGGGGGCTTGGGAGGTGGCTTGGGAGGGGGCTTGGCGGCGCCCGGCCTCGCCCGGCCGGCGGGCGCGCTTCTACAGGAAACCGCCCGCGCTGCGAACCCGCGAACACATATGTTCGGGGGCCGCGGCGGCGACAAGCTCCGGCCGGCGTCAAGCCGGCTTCGGGTCCACTGTCAAAAAACAGTCGTGTTTCCGCGGTGTTGCATCGTCGCGACAGAAACGGGCGCTGGCGCGCGGCCCGGGTTGCATCGCCGCTGGTCCCGGATCATGCTGCATTGCAGCAAGCCGCGCGGCGGGCTGCCGGGAGGGCCGGATGCGGATTGCGATGATTGGGGCCGGGTATGTCGGCCTGGTATCCGGGGCGTGCTTGGCCGATTTCGGCCACAGCGTGGTCTGCATCGACCGCGACCCGGACAAGATCGCCAGCCTGAACGCCGGCCGCATGCCGATCTACGAGCCCGGACTCGACGCGCTGGTCGCCGAGAACGTCCGCCAGGGCCGGCTCGCCTTCGGGACCAGCCTGCGCGATGCGGTCGCTGAAGCGGATGCGGTGTTCATCGCCGTGGGGACGCCCTCGCGCCGGGGCGACGGCTTCGCCGACCTCTCCTTCGTGTTCGATGCCGCCCGGGAGATCGCCGCGGCTCTGTCGGGCTTCACCGTGGTGGTGACCAAGTCGACCGTGCCGGTGGGCACCGGCGACGAGGTCGAGCGCATCATCCGCGAGATCCGGCCCGAGGCGGACGTCGCCGTGGCGTCGAACCCGGAATTCCTGCGCGAAGGCGCGGCGATCTCCGACTTCAAGCGCCCCGACCGCATCGTGGTCGGCACCGAGGATCCCCGGGCCGAGGCGGTGATGCGCGAGGTCTACCGGCCGCTCTATCTCAACGCCGCGCCGATCGTGGTGACGAGCCGGCGCACCGCGGAGCTGACGAAATACGCCGCCAACGCGTTCCTGGCGGCCAAGATCACCTTCATCAACGAGATCGCGGATCTGTGCGAGGAGGTCGGTGCCGACGTCCAGCAGGTCGCCCGCGGCATCGGGCTCGACAACCGGATCGGCGGCAAGTTCCTGCACGCCGGGCCGGGCTACGGCGGCTCCTGCTTCCCCAAGGACACGCTTGCCCTCGTCAAGACTGCCCAGGATGCGGGCACGCCCCTGCGGCTGGTCGAGACCGTCGTGGCGGTCAACGACCAGCGCAAGCGCGCCATGGCCCGCAAGGTGATCAAGGCCTGCGGCGGCAGCGTCCGGGGCAAGACCGTGTCGCTGCTCGGCCTGACCTTCAAGCCCGACACCGACGACATGCGCGAGGCGCCGTCCCTGTCGATCGTGGCGGGCCTGCAGGATGCCGGCGCCAAGGTCCGCGCCTACGATCCGGAAGGGATGGAGCAGGCGCGCGCCCTGATGCCGGATGTGGATTATGCCGAGAACGCCTATGCCTGCGCGGAGGGGGCGGACGCGCTGGTGATCGTCACCGAGTGGAACGCCTTCCGGGCGCTCGACCTCGACCGGCTGCGCCAGATCATGGCATCCGCCGGCCCCGCCCCGGTGCTGGTCGACCTGCGCAACATCTACGACCCCGAAACGGCCGAGCGCCACGGTTTCACCTATCGCGGCGTCGGACGATCCAAGGATAGCGCCAAGGATAAGGCCGGTCCGGACGCGTCTTGAGCGTCGGCCCGACGGCGTCGAGCCGTCGCATTGCGGCGCCTGATCTGCAGGCTGCTGCAAAGATGTCTTTGGAAAACCCCGGCGGCACCGCTAGACGGGACCCGCCTGCCGGCGCGCAACTGTGGCATTTCGATGGTCGCGTGACCGTCTCAACAGGCGGTGAAGCGATGCAAACTTGGCATTTCGGGCGTCGGCACTGGACTGCATTCTGATGAATACATGTCACAGGCCACCGCAATCTGCCCGAGCAGGGATGACGTTGCCTGGGGGCAGGTTGGACACCGCAATGGTGCCACAGTAAGGAGTGAGAGGGTACTCACTCGTCGCGAGCCGAGCCGACTTCCGATAACGAGCGTGTGCGAACCGAACGTGACACAACGTACAGATATTGCGATCGTCGGACGCGCATGCCGACTGCCCGGGGCCCCCAACGTCGACGGGCTGTGGCAACTCCTGTCCGAGGGCCGCTGCGCCGTCAGCAAGGTCCCGAGTGACCGCTTCTCCCTCGACCGGTTCGCGCATCCGCGCGCCCAGGAGCGCGGGAAGAGCTACACCTGGGCCGCGGGCATCATCGACGACATCTGGTCGTTCGACCCGGCCGTCTTCGGCATCTCGCCCCGCGAGGCCGAGCAGATGGATCCGCAGCAGCGGATGCTGCTGGAGCTGACCTGGGAAGCGCTTGAGGATGCGGGCCTGCGCCCGTCGAGCGTGGCCGGCAGCAACATCGGCGTATTCGTCGGCGCCTCCTCGCTCGATTACGGCAACCTGCGCATCCTCGATGCGGCCTCGGGCGACGCCTACGCGGCCACCGGCAACACGCTCTCGATCATCTCGAACCGCATCTCGTACATCTTCGACCTGAAGGGCCCGAGCTTCACGGTCGACACGGCCTGCTCGTCCTCGCTCGTCGCCTTCGACAACGCCGTGCAGGCGATCCAGTCCGGCCGCGTGGACACCGCCGTCGTGGCCGGCGTCAACGTGCTGGCGAGCCCGTTCAACTTCATCTGCTTCTCCACCGCGCAGATGCTCTCGCGCACCGGCCTGTGCCAGGCGTTCTCGAAGAACGCCGACGGCTACGTGCGCTCCGAGGGCGGCGTGGTGTTCGTGCTGCAATCGGCCGAGGCCGCGCGGCGCAACGGCGCCACCGTGCGCGCCCGGATCGTGGCGTCGGGCATCAATTCCGACGGCCGCACCACCGGCATCTCGCTGCCGTCGGGCTACGCCCAGGGCGCCCTGCTGGAGCGCGTGTACCGCGACGCGGGCATCCGGCTCGACGACCTCGCCTTCATGGAGGCGCACGGCACCGGCACGCCGGTGGGCGATCCGATCGAGGCCTCGGCCATCGGGACCAAGCTCGGGCGCGGCCGCCAGGCGCCGCTGCCGATCGGCTCGATCAAGACCAATATCGGCCATACCGAGCCGGTCTCCGGCCTCGCCGGCCTGATGAAGGCGACGCTGGCGCTGGAGCACGATCTCGTGCCGCCGTCGCTGCACGCGGCCGAGCTCAATCCCGACATCCCGTTCGACGAGCTCAACCTGAGCGTCGTCCGCGAGGCTCTGCCGATCACCCGCGGTCCGCGCGAGCGCTATGCGGGCGTGAACTCCTTCGGCTTCGGCGGCACCAACGCGCACGTCGTGATCACCGACGGGAATTCGGGCGCGCAGGCAAAGGCCGATGCGCCGGCGCCGTCCGCCCAGGTGCTGCTGCTTTCGGCCCAGAGCCGCGCTGCCCTGAACGAGCTCGCCCTCGATTACGCCGAGCGCCTCGAAGCCGAGCCCGACCGGGTCGCCACGGTGGCCGCCGCCGTGGCGCATCGCCGCGAGCGCATGCCCGCCCGCCTGGCGATCGCGCTGGACGGGAAGATCGACGTCGCCGCGGCTCTCCGCGCGGTCGGCGAGGGCGAGGACGCCCAGGACGCCTTCACCGGCACCGCGGTCGACCGCGCCGCCGAGGTGGCGTTCGTCTATTCCGGCAACGGCAGCCAGTGGGCCGGCATGGGCCGCGAGGCCTACGAGGAGAACCCGACCTTCCGGGCCGCCTTCGACCGGGTCGACACCCTGTTCCAGACCTATGCCGACTGGTCGTTGAAGCAGGCCCTCTACGCCGAGGATCTGGACGAGCGCCTGGCGCTCACCAGCGTCTCGCAGCCGCTGATCTTCGCCATCGAGAGCGCCTCGACGGCGGCCCTCAAGGCCAAGGGGCTGATCCCCTCCTACGTGCTCGGCCACAGCGTCGGCGAGATCGCCGCCGCCGAGGCGGCCGGCATCCTCAGCCTCGAGGATGCGGTCCGGGTCATCTACTACCGCAGCCACCATCAGGAGACGACGCACGGCCAGGGCACCATGGCGGTGCTGCTGATGCCGGCCGAGGAGGTCGAGTCCTTCCTCAAGGATTACCCGTCGCTCGACATCGCCGCCTACAACAGCCCCAAGGCCGTCACGGTCGCCGGGCCGGTCGCCGATATCGAGGCCGCCCTCAAGGCCCTGTCGCGCAAGCGCCGCCGCGGCCGCAAGCTCGACCTCGCCTACGCCTTCCACGGAAGGCTGATGGACCCGACCGAGAAGCCGCTGCTGCGCGACCTCGCCGGGCTGAAGGCCCGCGCCGGCACCACCGCGATGGTCTCCACCGTCACCGGCAGCGTGCTGGAGGGCGACAATTTCGGCGCCGGCTACTGGTGGCGCAACATCCGCGAGCCGGTGCGGTTCAGCGAGGCCGTGCAGGATGCCACCCGTCGCGGCACCCGCGTCTTCGTCGAGGTCGGCCCGCGCGCGACCCTGATGTCCCATGTCGGCGACGCGGTCGAGCCGCTCGGCATCGAGACCGCCACGGTCGGCGTGATGCACCGCAAGGCCTCGGGCGGCGACCCGATCGCCAAGGCGGTCAGCGCCGCCCTGGTCCAGGGCGCGCAGGTCGACGAGTCGCTGATCTTCGGTGACGCGCCCCTGGGCGATGTCCGCCTGCCCACCTATCCGTGGCAGCGGCGCCCGTTCCGCCTGGCCGACACCCCCGAGAGCGTCGGCGCCATGAGCGCCCGCCCCTACCACCCGCTGATCGGCTCGCGGACCACCTTCGACGGCCTGGAGTGGAACGGCTTCGTCGATCCGGCCACCCTGCCCGAGCTGGAGGATCACCGGGTCGACGGCCAGGTGATCATGCCCGGCGCCGGCTTCGTCGAGATGGCGCTGGCCTGCGTCCGCGAGGCGATGCGCCACGACGAGGTGGTGCTGGCCGATTTCGAGATCCTCTCGCCGATGGTCTTCGCCGAGGAGGCCCTGCGCGAGGTCGCGGTGCGCCTGTCCGGCACCGGCAACGGCATCCAGGTCCTCAGCCGCCCGCGCCTGACCCAGACCCCCTGGCAGCTCCACGCCCAGGCCAAGATCGTCGACGGCACGTTCACGGCCCCGAAGGCGCCCGATCTGGACGGGTTCGACTTCGACAGCGCCGGCGAGCAGGTCCTGAGCGGCGAGGCGCTCTACGCCCGGGCCCGCGCTTCGGGCCTCGGCTTCGGCCCGAGCTTCCAGCAGGTCGCCATGAGCGCCCGGCTGGATGACGCCACCATCGTCTCGGACCTGCTGCCGGCCGAGCCCGACACCCGCTTCGCCCTAGTCCCGCAGCGGCTCGACGCCTGCTTCCACGGGCTGATCCTGCTCTTCGCCGACCTGCTCGGTGAGAATGCCGGCAAGGCCTACATCCCGGTGCGCTTCGGCGAGGTGCGTCTGCTGCGCCCCGGCGCCGTGATCGCCCGCTCGATCATCCGGACGCGCCGCTGCAACGAGCGGTCGATCCTGGCCGACTTCACCCTGCTCGACGCCGACGGCGCGGTGGTCGCGACCATCCGCGAGGGCCGCTTCCAGGCCCTGCGCGCCAAGGGCGGCGGCGACCTCTCGGCCTTCGCGATCTCGCAGGTGCCGGAACTCGCCACCGAGCCGACCGCGATCCCGATGGAGCGCCGGCCGAGCGTGGCCGCGCGCCTGCGTCCGCTCACCGCCGAGGCGAAGGGGCCGGCCGATGCCGCCCTGTCGCCGGGCCACCTCCTGCTCGAAGGCTGGGCGACGTCGCTGGCCTACCGCCTCGCCTCCGGGCTGGCGGAAGGCGAGACCGTCTCGGTCACCGACCGGCGCGTGCCGGAGGCCCTGCGCCCCTGGCTGCTGAACGCCCTTTACGCCCTGGAGAGCAGCGGCCTGGCCGAGCGTGCCGGCCAGAACTGGACCCTGGGTGACGGCTCGGCGCTGCCGGCGCCGGACGAGATCATGCGCTGGATCGCCGGCGACCATCCGGATCTCTCCGCCGAGCTGGTGCTGATCGCCGATGTCGGCGCCATGGTCGACCGCCTGCTCGCGGGCAAGCTGACCGAGGCCCCGGCCCTGCCGCAGGGTGCGATCGACGCCTTCGTGATGCGCTCGGCCACCGCGCGCCACACCGCCGACGTGGTCGCCGAGCTGATCGAGAAGAGCCGCGGCCAGCTCCCGAAGGAGCGCGCGCTGCGGGTCCTGCAGGTCGGTTTCGGCCCGCTCTCCGCCCAGGCCGCGGCCTTCGCCGCTGCCGCCGAGGCCCGTCTCACCGTGTTCGAGGCCGACCGCCGGCTTGCCGAGCGCGCCCGCCTGTCGCTCACCAACGGCGCCGCCGTGGTCGAGGCGGCCGACGAGCTCGCCCCCGGCAGCTTCGACCTGATCCTGGCGGCCGGGAGCCTGCATCGCGGCGAGCGCGCCCTGCCGGGCCAGCTCGCCGGGGCGCTCGCCACCGGCGGCCTGCTGGTGGCCGTGGAGCCGGGCGCGTCCCTGTTCCGCGACCTCGTGTTCGGCCTCACCAGCGGCTGGTTCGAGGAAGCCGTCGGCGGCATGCCAGTCGGACGCCTCGAGGATATCGAGGGCTGGCAGCGCACGCTCAGCGCCCACGGCCTGGTCAAGGTCGCGGTCGAGCGGGCGGCGTCCGCCAACGGCGACGACCTTCTGCTGGTCGCCGAGGCTCCGGTCCGTCCGGGCCCCGCCCCGGCCCAGACCTTCGCCTTCGTGATCGGGTCGGACGACGAGTTCGCGGCCGAGACCGCCTCCTCCCTGGCGACCCTGCTGGTCGCGGGCGGCGTGCATGTCTCGATCATCCTCGACTCCGAGACCTCACTGATGGAGCTGGAGAAGGAGACCCCCGACACGGTGGTGTTCCTGGCCGGCGCCTTCACCCGCGGCGGCGAGGCGGCCGAGCGGCTGCGCGACCGCTGCCTCAGCCTGAAGCGCTGCGCCGAGCATCTCGGCGCCCGCCCGACCCGCCTCTGGGTCGTGGCGCCGGGCGCCACCCGCGATCGCGGCGGCCAGACCACCAACATCGAGGCCGGTGTTTGGGCCTTCTCCCGCACCCTGGCCAACGAGGCGCCGAACCTCGACGTGCGCCGGATCGACCTCTCCCCCGAGATGTCGTCGAAGCGCGCCTCCGAGCGCCTGCGCGACCTCATCCTCTCCGGCACGCCGGAGACCGAGATCGTGCTTGACGACGAGCGGACGCAGGTCGTGCGCTTCCATGCCGGCCGGCCGAAGCACCGGGATCCGGCGGATGCCGTCCCGGCCGAGGCCGCGCGCCTGGAGCGCAGCAACACCGGCGGCCTCAACGAGATGGTCTGGGGTCCGGCCGAGCGCCGCACCCCCGGCAAGGGCGAGATGGAGATCGCGGTCGAGGCCACCGGCCTCAACTTCCGCGACGTTCTGTGGGCGCTCTCGATGCTGCCCGAGGAGATCCTGGAGGACGGCTTCGCCGGCCCGCGGCTCGGCCTCGAATGCGCCGGCCGGGTCACGGCCGTCGGTCCGGGCGTGAAGGGCTTCAAGGTCGGCGACCCCGTCGTCGCCTTCGCCCAGTCGGGCTTCGCGACCCACATCGTGGTGCCCGAGCTCGTGGTCGCGCCGAGCCCGCAGGGTCTCGACCCGATGGCGGCGGCGACCGTGCCGGTGGCCTTCCTCACCGCCTATTACGGCCTCGTCTCCTGCGCCCGGATGCGGCGCGGCGAGTGGGTGCTGGTCCATGGCGGCGCGGGCGGCGTCGGCCTGGCCGCGCTGCAGATCGCCAAGCTGAAGGGCGCACGGGTCATCGCCACCGCCGGTTCCCGCGAGAAGCGGGCCCTGGTGAAGGCGCTCGGCGCCGAGCACGTGCTCGATTCCCGTTCGCTGGCCTTCGTGGACGAGGTCCGGGCGATCACCGGCGACGGCGTCGACATCGTGCTGAACAGCCTGTTCGGCGAGGCGATGGAGCGTTCGCTGAACGCGCTGCGGCCGTTCGGCCGCTTCGTCGAGCTGGGCAAGCGCGACTACGTCGCCAACACCCATATCGGCCTGCGCCCGTTCCGGCGGAACCTCAGCTACTTCGGCGTCGATCTCGATCAGGTGATCCAGCACCAGGGCGACGACGGCGCGCGGATGTTCCGCGAGGTGATGGCGCTGTTCAACGACGGCGGCCTCAAGCCCCTGCCCTACCAGCCGTTCACGGCGGCCGAGACCTCGGACGCCTTCCGGCTGATGCAGCAATCCGGGCATATCGGGAAGATCGTGATCAGCCCGCCCAAGGCCGGCACGATCATCAAGGATACGCGCCGGCCGTTCACGGTCTCGGAGAACGGCGTCCACCTGGTCACCGGCGGCCTCGGCGGCTTCGGCCTGGAGGCGGCGCGCTGGCTCGTGGACAAGGGGGCCAAGCACCTCGTGCTCGCCGGCCGCAAGGGCGCGACCACCGACGAGGCCAAGGCGATCGTCGCCGAGCTAACCGGGCGCGGCGTGAAGGTCGAGGCCAAGGCGGTGGACATCACCAGCCGCTCGGCTGTCGACCGGCTGCTGGCGGAGATCGAGCAGGGCGGCAGGAAGCTCGCCGGCGTGCTCCACGCCGCCGCGGTCCTGCAGGACGGCCTGATCGCCAACATCGACGCCGCGGCGCTCGACACGGTGATCGGCCCGAAAGTGATCGGCGCCCAGCACCTGGACGCCGCCACCCGGGACCGGAGCCTCGACTACTTCGTGATGTTCTCGTCGGCGACGACGTTCATCGGCAATCCCGGCCAGGGCTCCTACGTGGCCGCCAACGGCTTCATGGAAGGCTTGGCCCGCCAGCGCCGCCGCCGCGGCCTGCCGGCTCTGGCGGTCGCCTGGGGTGCGATCGGCGATGTCGGCATGCTCGCCCGCAACAAGGCGGTCATGGAAGGTCTCGCCGGCCGCGTCGGCGTCACCCCGATGGAGGCCCGTCGCTGCCTCGAACTGATGGCCGACGCCCTGGAAGCCCAGGGGACCTCGCCGGACGAGGCGGTGATCGCCATCGCGGCGATGCATTGGGGCAAGGCGCGCGAGCGGCTCGCCACCATGCGCTCCCCGAGCTACGCCGATCTCGGGTCGGACCAGCAGGTGGAGGCCGGCGGCGTCCAGGCGATCAATATCGGCGCGCTCCTCAAGGGGGGCGACGTCGACGCGGTCCGCAAGACCGTGTCCGACGCGATCGTCGAGGACATCGCCCGCATCCTGCGCCTGCCCAAGGACGATATCAGCCGCGTGCGCCAGCTCTCCGAGATCGGCCTCGACTCGCTGATGGGCGTCGAGCTGGGTGCCAGCCTGCAGGAGCGCTTCGCCCTCGACGCGCCGCCCGCCGGCCTGTCGTCCGGCATGACGGTCAACGAGCTGTCGGAGTCCTTAATTCAGGCGGTTTCGGCCCCCATGGATGAGGCGGCCGGTGTCGCGATGAGCCTCGTCTCGAAGCATATCGGCGGTGAGATCGATGCGCAGATGATGGCGCCGCTCAGGGAACTCATCGAGCAGACCTCCAGCGAGATCAAAGAGACCAACTCATGACCGATACGGCACGGCCTGACGGCGGGCGCGCGGCGCTCGCCGGCTTCGTGACGAACCGCCTCGGGCGCGCGACCCCGCGCCCGGCCCCCGTCAAGGCGGCCTCCCCGGCCGGGAAATCGGCCGCGCAGAACTTCGAGAACCTGCCCGGCTACCGCGAGCTGCAGCTGCAGCGCCAGGCGGCGCAGCTGATCGGCCTGGGCAACCCGTTCTTCCGCGTCCACGACGCCAAGGCCGGCGCGACCACGCGGATCGACCAGAAGAGCTTCACCAACTTCTCGTCCTACGATTATCTCGGCCTGAACGGCCATCCGCGGGTGAGCAACGCGGCCCGGGAGGCGATCGAGGCCTACGGCACCTCGGCCTCGGCGAGCCGCGTGGTGGCGGGCGAGCGGCCCGGCCATATCAGCCTCGAACAGGCGCTGGCCAAGCACTACCGGACCGAGGGCTGCATCGTGATGGTGAGCGGGCACGCCACCAACGTCACGACCATCGGCGCCCTGCTGGAAGCCGGCGACGTGATCTTCCACGACGCCCTGTCCCACAACAGCATCGTCACCGGCGCGCAGCTCTCGGGCGCCCAGCGGCGCTCCTTCGCGCATAACGACCTCGACGCCCTGGAGAGCCTGCTTCAGAACACCCGCCACGAGCACCGCCGCGCGCTGATCGTGGTCGAGGGGCTGTACAGCATGGACGGCGATGCGCCGGACCTGGCCGGGCTCATCGCCCTCAAGAAGCGCTACGACGCCTGGCTGATGGTCGACGAGGCCCACGGCCTCGGCGTCACCGGCCGTACCGGCGCCGGCCTGTTCGAGCATTGCGGTGTCGACCCGAACGAGGTCGACATCTGGATGGGCACCCTGTCCAAGACGCTCTCGACCTGCGGTGGCTACATCTGCGGCCCGATCGCGCTGATCGAGTACCTCAAGCACACGGCCGGCGGCTTCGTGTACAGCGTCGGCATGTCGCCGCCGCTCGCCGCCGCCGCCGAGGCGGCCCTGGCGGTGATGCATGCCGAGCCGGAGCGGGTCGAGCGCCTGCGCCAGAACGGCACCCTGTTCCTCGCCACCGCCAAGAAGCTCGGCCTCGATACCGGCTTCAGCCTCGGCCTGGCCGTGGTGCCGATCATCGTCGGCGACTCGCTCAAGGCCGTGACCCTGTCGGACCGGCTCTTCCGCCGGGGCATCAACGTCCAGCCGATCATCCACCCGGCGGTGCCGGAGCGGGCCTCGCGCCTGCGCTTCTTCCTGACCTCCGAGCACACCGCCGACCAGATCCGCGACACCGTGAGCGCGGTGGCCGAGGAGATGGCGGCGATCGACAAGGGCGGCTCGCTGATCGAGCAGCTGCTGGCCAAGCGCGGCTGAGGTCTTTTCGGACTGCGCCGAGGTCCGGCGCGGTCCAGGGCTCAAAACGCAAACAGGGCGCGGATGGCATCCGCGCCCTGTTTGCGTTTCCGGGATCTCGAAACCGCCGATCCTGAGACCGGCGGGTCGGCCTCTCTATTTCGCGTAGGCGTAAGCCGTGGCGGCGGAGCTGAGCGGTCCGGTGACGCCGCTGAAGGCGGTCAGCACCTTCGACACTTCGGT
>NZ_AKFK01000077.1:0-135527 GCF_000272495.1 Methylobacterium sp. GXF4
GTGCTCTCGGCCATCGAGGGGCTGAAGGTCGATGCGCCGGTGCTGACCCCGTTCGTGGTGCCGATCACGCTGGTGATCCTGGTCGCCCTGTTCGCCGTCCAGCACAAGGGTGTCGCGGTGATCGGCCGGGTGTTCGGCCCGGTGATGCTGCTCTGGTTCGTGGTCCTGGTCCTGCTGGCAATCCCGAGCATCCTGCGCGCCCCGGAGATCCTGGGGGCGGCCAATCCCTGGCGGGCCGTGGACTTCCTCGCCCATGCGGGCTGGCATGTGAGCTTTATGATGCTCGGCGCGGCCTTCCTGGCGGTGACCGGCGGCGAGGCGATGTATGCCGATCTCGGCCATTTCGGCGCCCCGGCGATCCGCGCGGCCTGGTTCGGGCTCGTCCTGCCGGCGCTGCTGATCCATTATTGCGGGCAGGGCGCCCTGCTGATGGCCGATCCGAGCGCCATCGAGAACCCGTTCTACCTGCTGGCCCCCGAATGGGCGCATTATCCGCTAGTCGCCCTGGCGACGATGGCCACGGTGATCGCCTCGCAGGCGGTGATCTCGGGCGTGTATTCGCTCACCCAGCAATCGATCCAGCTCGGCTTCATGCCGACGATGCGGGTGGTCCACACCGATCAGGACGAGCGCGGCCAGATCTACGTGCCGGCGGTGAATTGGCTGCTCGCTGCGGGGACGCTGACCGCCGTCGTGGTGTTCGAATCCTCCGACGCGCTCGCCGGGGCCTACGGGATCGCGGTCTCGGCGCTGATGGGCATCACCACCCTGCTTGCCGCGCTGATCGCCCTGCGCTGGGGCTACAACCCGATCCTGGTCTTCGCGGTCAACGGCTTCTTCCTCGCCATCGACGCCCTGTTCTTCGCCGCCAACAGCGTGAAGCTATTCGAGGGCGGCTGGTTTCCGCTGGTGCTCGCCGCCGCGGTCGCCTTCCTGATGCTGACCTGGATGAAGGGCAACCACGTCCTGGAGGCGGTGCGCGAGACCATGCGCCAGCCGGAGGCGACGTTCCTGGCCCGCCTCGCGTCTCACCCGCCCGTCACCTTGCCGGGCACCGCGGCCTTCCTCACCGCCGCCACCGAAGGCATCCCGATGGCCCTGGGCCGGCTGGTCGAGCGCAGCCGCTGCCTGCACGAGCGCATCCTGCTGATCACCGTGATCTACGAGGAGGCCCCGGTGATCCCCGCCGAGGAGCGGGCGCAGGTGACCCTGGTCGCCCAGGGCATCCGCAAGGCGATCTCGAAATACACCCCCGGCATGGAGCGCGTCGTCCTGCGCTACGGCTTCATGCAGACGGCCTCGATCCCCGAGGGGCTGCAATGCGCGGTGAAGAGCGGCCTGCTGCCGCCGGAATACCTGGAGGATCTGACCTACTTCGTCGGCCACGAGGTGGTCATCCCGTCTGCCAGACCCGGCATGGCCCTGTGGCGCCAGGGCCTGTTCGCCTTCATGAAGCGGAATGCCGAGCGCACCGGCGCCCATTTCTGCCTGCCGACCCGGCAGATCGTCGAGGTCGGGACCGAGATCGAGATCTGATTTCTTCACACCCTGCCGATCCCCCGGACGCCTCATTGAAAACGGCTGGTCGCGCGGGCATATCCGCCCCGCATTTTCCCCTACGCGGAGGCATCACCCGTGAGCGAGACGATTGAGCGGCACGAGTTCGGGGCGGAGGTGGGTCGGCTCCTCGACCTCGTCGTGCACGCGCTCTATTCCGACCGCGAGATCTTCCTGCGCGAACTCGTCGCCAACGCCGCCGACGCCATGGATCGGCGCCGGTTCGAGGCCCTGACCTCGGCGGCGAGCGCCCTGCCGCCGGACGCCAAGGTCCGGATCGTGCCCGACAAGGAGGCGCGCACCCTGACCATCTCGGATGCCGGCATCGGCATGACCAAGGAGGATCTGGCGGCCAATCTCGGCACCATCGCCCGTTCCGGCACCCGGGCCTTCTCCCAGACCCTGGACGCGGCCAAGGCCGAGGACCGCCCGAGCCTGATCGGCCAGTTCGGCGTCGGCTTCTACTCGGCCTTCATGGTCGCCGACCGGGTCACGGTCACGTCGCGCCGGGCCGGCAGCGACGAGGCCTGGACCTGGGCGTCCGAAGGCCAGGGCAGCTACACGCTGGAGCCCGCCACCCGGGCCGAGCCCGGCACCGACATCGTGCTCCACCTCAAGGAGGATGCGGACGAGTACCTCGAACCCTACCGCCTCGATCACCTCGTACGGAAATGGGCCGACTTCATCACCGTCCCGATCGCCATCGTCCGCGACGGCAAGGACGAATCGGCCAACCAGGGCACCGCCCTCTGGCGCAAGCCGAAATCCGAGGTGACCGAGGAGCAGTACGAGGCGTTCTACCACGCCATCGGCATGAACTTCGACAAGCCCTGGGCGACGCTGCACTGGCGCGCCGAAGGCCAGCTCGAATTCTCCGCTTTGCTGTTCGTGCCCGGCGCGAAGCCGTTCCAGGCGCTGGAGAACGACCGGCAGAGCAAGGTCCGCCTGCATGTCCGCCGGATGTTCATCACCGACGAGGCCGAGCTGCTGCCGCCGTGGCTGCGCTTCGTCCAGGGCGTCGTGGACACCGAGGACCTGCCGCTCAACGTCTCTCGCGAGATGCTGCAATCGACGCCGGCCCTCGCCCGGATCCGCCGCGCGGTGACCGGCCGCGTCGTCTCCGAGCTGACCACCCGCGCCAAGGATGCCGAGAGCTACCAGACCTTCTGGGAAAACTTCGGCGCGGTGCTCAAGGAGGGCATCTACGAGGATTTCGAGCGCCGCGGCGAGATCGCGCCCCTGCTGCGCTTCCGGTCCTCCGCCGTGGAGGGCTGGACCTCGCTGCCGGACTACGTGTCCCGCATGAAGGATGGCCAGGACGCGATCTACTACCTCGTCGCCGACGATGCCGAGGCGCTGAAATCGTCCCCTCAGCTCGAGGGCTTCAAGGCCAGGGGCCTCGAGGTGCTGCTGCTCTCCGACCATGTCGACGCCTTCTGGCCCGACCAGCTCGGCAGCTTCGAGGACAAGCCGCTCAAGTCGATCACCAAGGGCGGCCTCGACCTGTCGAAATTCGCGATCGCGGGCGAGCAGCCGGAGGCGCCGGAAGGCATCGACGCGTTCGTGGCCGCCGTGAAGACGGCTCTGGGCGCCGAGGTCTCGGACGTCCGGACCACCGACCGGCTGGTCGACTCGGCCGTGGTGCTCTCGGCCGGCAGCGCCGGCCCCGACCTGCAGATGCAGCGGCTGATGCGCCGCGCGGGCCGCGGCGCCGCCGCGCAGCCGGTGCTGGAGATCAACCCCCGCCACCCGTTGATCCGGGCGCTCGCCGCCGCGCCCGAATCGGACATCACCAAGGAGGCCGGCACGCTGCTCGACCTCGCCCGCATCCAGGACGGTGACAGCCCGCGCGATCCGGCGGGGTTCGCCCGCACGATCGCGGCGGCCCTGGCGGCGGCCCGCGGCGCCTGACGCTGAGCGATTCGCTCCGTGGGATCGCGGCCGGGCCCGATGCGCTCGGGCCCGGCTGCGCTCGCGAAAACGGGGAGGCGCTTCGCACAGCGGACCTCTTCGCAGCCACGTTGCTGCAACAGGCGGATGTGTGCTCACACACATCCGCGACGAAAGTTTCCGAGTTCGGTTGATCATTCCGAAACAGGCGAGCCATAACTTCGCCACCGGTCGGGGCCATCCCCCGATCGGAGGCGCGGGCGCGGTGGGGGCCGCAGGCGTCTGAGCCGATCCCTCTCGTGCGCGCGGCCTGCGCGCCTCACGGACGCTGCATGAACCCGGTCGAGGCTTCAGCCGGCAACGGACAGGCGGTCGCGGCGGCGCGCACGCGGGCTCATGCCCGGGCGTACCGCCACAGCGGTCGTGTGCGGACGATGCGCCGCCTCATCCCGGTCGCGGCCGGCGGCTCGGTCGCGCTGCTGCTCGCCTATCTGTTCAATCCCTTCGCGACGAACCTGCCGGGCGTCTCTCTTGGCCCGGTGACAGTGGCCGGCTCCAAGGTCCGCATGGAGAGCCCGCGGCTCGCGGGCTTCCGCCAGGGCAACCGCGGCTACGAGGTGACGGCCGATGCCGCCCTCCAAGACGTCCGCAAGCCGAGCCTGATCGAGCTGGAGCGGATGCGCGGGCATCTCGCCACCGACGACCAGGGCGGCATGGCCCGGCTCTCGGCCGCGTCCGGCCTGTTCGACACCGCCCGCGAGGCGCTCGACCTGAAGGACGACATCCGGATCTGGACCGACAGGGGCGAGGAGGCGCGCCTGCGCTCGGCCGCGGTGGCGTTCAAGACCGGATCGGTGAGTTCCCAGGAACCGGTCACCGTCTCGACCCCGCGCGCCACCGTGAATGCCAACGCCCTCGACGTGGTCGAGAACGGCAAGCGGATCTCCTTCGTCGGGAACGTGCATGTCGTGATCGTCAACGACGACCCGGCCGACAAGGCGCCCCCGCGCATCCTGACCTCGAACGCCGAGCCGGCGGAAGGCAGCCGATGAGCGCGCGCGCAACGCTCTGTGCGGCCCTGGCCGTGGGCCTGGCATTCGCTGGCCCGGCCCTCGCCGAGAAGCCGGCGAAGAAGGATTCGCCCTTCGGCAATATCGGCGGCGGCGGCAAGGACCCGATCAAGATCGATGCCGACCGGCTCGACGTGTTCGACCGGGAGAACCGGGCGGTGTTCGTCGGCAACGTCGTGGCCGTGCAGGGTGAGAGCACGATCCGCTGCTCGACCATGACCGTCTACTACAAGCGCGGCAAGGACAGCGCGGCCAAGGATGCCGCGAGCAAAAATGCGTCCGCGGATGCGGGTGCCGAGGCACCGGCGCCGAAGAACCCGGCCGAGAACGGGATCCAGAAGGTCGATTGCGCCGGCCCGGTCACGGTGGTCCAGAAGGACCAGGTCGCCACCGGCGATCACGCGGTGTTCGACCAGGATGCCAAGCGCATCGTGCTCACCGGCAACGTCGTGCTGAGCCAGTGCCAGAACGTCACCCGCGGCCAGCGTCTGGTCTACGATATGGGCACCGGGCGGGCGAACATGGACCCGGTGGCCGGCGGGCGCGTCTCCGCCCTGTTCGTGCCCGGCGAGAAGGCCGACGCCAAGGATGGCAAGCCGAAGGGCTGCGCGCAGCCGCCGGTCAAGCCGCGGGCCCAGGTCAATTGAGCGGCGCGGTCGCGTTCCGGGCGGAGCCGCAGGATTCGGCGGCCCGCCCGACATGGCTCGGCCGCCTGTTCGGCCGGCGCGCCGATCCGCCCGTCGCGGATGCCGACGAGATCG
This sequence comes from Methylobacterium sp. GXF4, assembly GCF_000272495.1. Classification (NCBI taxonomy): domain Bacteria; kingdom Pseudomonadati; phylum Pseudomonadota; class Alphaproteobacteria; order Hyphomicrobiales; family Methylobacteriaceae; genus Methylobacterium; species Methylobacterium sp. GXF4. The sequence goes on from NZ_AKFK01000077.1 coordinate 5,279, forward strand.
CTGCGGCGGAAGAGGGCGGGCCCGGCATCCTGAGCGTGCGCGGCCTGCGCAAGAGCTACGGCGCCCGCACCGTAGTGCACGAGGCGGGGCTCACGGTCCGCACCGGCGAGGCGGTGGGGCTGCTCGGCCCCAACGGTGCCGGCAAGACCACGATCTTCTACATGATCACCGGCCTGGTGGCGGCCGACCGCGGCCACATCACCCTGGACGGCCTGCCGATCACCCATCTGCCGATGTACCAGCGGGCACGGCTCGGGATCGGCTACCTGCCGCAGGAAGCCTCGATCTTCCGGGGGCTCACCGTCGAGGACAATATCCGCGCCGTACTCGAAGTGGTCGAGCCGGATCGCAAGGAGCGGGCGCGCAAGCTCGATGCGCTGCTCGAAGAGTTCGACATCGCGCGCCTGCGCAAGTCGCCCTCGATCGCGCTGTCGGGCGGTGAGCGGCGGCGCTGCGAGATCGCCCGGGCGCTCGCCTCCTCGCCGACCTTCATGCTGCTCGACGAGCCCTTCGCCGGCATCGACCCGATCGCGGTGGGCGACATCCAGGATCTGGTGAAGCACCTCAAGCAGCGCGGCATCGGCGTGCTGATCACCGATCACAACGTGCGCGAGACGCTGGGCCTGATCGACCGCGCCTACATCGCCCATTCCGGCCGCATCCTGACCGAGGGCACGCCGGAGGAGATCGTGGCGAACCCCGATGCCCGCCGCCTGTATCTCGGCGAGGATTTCAGGCTCTGATGGGTGTCGGCGCTGCGGGTCGGTGCCGTCTCAGGGATAGGAATATCCCGGTCGCCGTCAGCACGCATCCGCCCGTCAGCAGGAGGACGGCCTCCCAGCCGAAGCTCGTCAGGATCGTTGCCAGGATCGGCGGAGCAGCAGCCGTCACGAGGTTGAGCGGGAGCGCGATGCGCGAGGCGGCGCGCGCATAGGCGCCCCTGTCGTAGAACGCCAAAGGCAGGGTTGCGCGCACGACCGCGAGGACGCCGCTGCCGAGGCCGTAGAGCAGGATGAAGACCATAGCCGCGCCCGGTGTCCCGCCGCTCGCGGCCAGCAGGATCAGCGCCGTCACCACGAGGATCCCGGCGAACAGGCCGCTGGTCAGCCCGTCCCACCGGCCACCGCCCAGGAAGTCGATCCCGCGCGCGCCGACTTGAACGACGCCGAGCATCGCGCCGTAGCCGACCGCGTCCGGCCGGCTCACCCCCTCGGCGACCAGCAGCTCGATCAGTATGGCGCTGAGGCCGAACGTGACGAAGGCGTTGAGGGTGATCCCGCAGGCGATCAACCAGAACGTGCTTGACCGCGGCGGAGCAATCGCATCCGACCCTGGCTCGACCCCGGCGGCGGGTGGCGCGCGCGGCGACAGACCCCGCCCGTACAGAGGCAGGCAGAGGAACCACATCGCTCCGGCGTAGATGAGACAGGTGCCCCGCCAGCCGCCGAGACCCGTCAGGAAGGCCGTAGTCGGCCAGAACAGGCTGCTCGACAGGCCGGTGACCAGCATCAGAGCCGCGATGGCTCGCCGGGCGCCGGACCCGGCAATCTCGTTGAGCAGGATGCTGGCCGCGTTGGTCAGCGTCGCGCTGCCGGCCACGCCAAGGAGGATCCAGGCCGCGAAATACGAGATGGGGCCGCTTGCCAGGGCCAGTCCAACGAACCCCGGTCCTGCCAACGCGCTGCCGGCAATCATCACGCTCCGCGCGCCGTATCGGACGAAGGCGCGTTCGAGGATCGGCGCCAACAGGCCCATGGTCGCGTACAGGATCGAATTGCCGGCGAAAACGGCGGGCAGGTCCATCCCGAGATCGGCCGCGACCAGGGGAGCAACAACGGCTGTGAGGCCGACGCTGCCCCACCCGATGATCTGCGCAACCGCGAGGACGATCAGGACGCGGAGGCTCGGGCGGGCGGGACGCAGGGACGCTGGCGACATTTGGAGCGTGAATTTGCTGCCGTCAGGATACCGTCGATCCGGCTGGTGACAGACAGATGTCGGGCGACCATCGCACGGCACCGGGTCGCACCGTCGTATCCGTGAAGCTCAGCCGCGATCGCGAGCGGAGCGCGTCAAGGCAACGCGAGACGACAACGCGTGGCGCCGCTGGATTGCTTCGCCCGCAATGACGCGAACCCGAAAAGCCCGACGCCCGTGGCCTCACCCCTTCCAGTTCTTCAGCGCCGCGAACGGGCTGTCCGCCTCCGGCGGCTTGTCCGGGTTCAGCACCGGCTCGACCTGGGCGATCGCGTCCGTCATCGAGAAGGCCGAGCCGCTCTGGAGCCGGCCGCCGGCGGCATCGCGGTGGCCGCCGCCGCGGAACAGGCGGGCGCCGTCGAGCGCCGTGCCGTCGTTGGAGCGGAACGACAGCGTGCCCATCCGCTGCACGTTGACGACGCGCTTGGCCCGGCCCGCATCCATGATCAGGTCGGAGACCCGCTGGAACGTGCCCGAATCGAGGGCGAAGGAGAGGAGTGTGCCGTCCTTGAGGGGGCGGAACAGGGCGTCCGAGCGGGCGAGCGCCCGGGCGAGCCGCATGCGCGTGGTCAGCGCCCGGTCGTCGTCCGGCGCGTCGCGCAGGAGGGTCTCGACCACGTCGGACCGGATCGCGAGGGCGCGCCGCTCCAGATCGGCCGGGGTCGCACCCTCGCGCAACGACACGGCGGCCGCCCGCAGCAGGCCGGACATGAAGGTCTCGTGCCAGGGATGGCCGACGGGCACGAAGCTCGACACGCTCTCCCAGAACAGCTCGTCGAGCGCCAGGCCCCCCGGGAAGGCGGGGCTGTCCTTGCGCCAGAGGTCAACCGCGTCGATCGCCGCCAGCAGGGCGGTGAGGTCGGTGTCGGGCTCGTGGGTAGCGAACAGGGCCCGGTGATCGAAGGCCATCCGGGTGGCGCAGACATTCTCGTCGATCAGCAGGGTGCAATCCGGATCGCCGAGGTCGATTCGGCTCAGGCCCGGCCGCTCGGGATCGGCCACGGGCTCCAGGCCTTGGCGGCGCAGCTGGTCCAGCGAGGAGGCGTGGTGGTCGAGGACCACGAGCCGGTGCTTCCGGCCGTCCTCACGGCGGCGGTTCATGGCGGCGAACTTCTTCAGGCCCGCGATGGTCTGCTCCTCGAGGCCGAGATCGGTCATGAGCAGGATCTCGCTCTCGCCCGCCCGGGCCAGGCGCTTGGTCTCGTCCTCGAAGACGGGGCCGACATCGCTGTAGCGCGGCACGTGGACGACGCGCTCGACCGCCGCGCAGGCGGAGGCGACCGTGGCGGCGCCGTAGCCGTCGAGGTCGTGGTGGGTGATCTGGATCAGGCGCACGCGGGACGGTCTCGGTCGGTGACGGGTCCGGGCGGTCTACGACGCCCGGCGCCGCGACGCGAGGGGGCCACCTGTTAGCCGGCAGCTTCCCCTGGCCGGCATTCGGTGCAGAATATCGGCGGGACGCCGTGAGTCGCTGACGCGCGATCGGGCCCGAAGCACCGTGAAGAGTGCGCGTCAGCCCAGGGGGGAAACAGTGGCTCCAGTCGCAACGCCGCGCGTGAAGCGCATCCAGACGATCTCGCTCACCCTTCTGGTGACGGCCGGGGTGGTCAATTACGTCGATCGCGCCACCCTGGCGGTGGCCAATCCGCTGATCCGGCAGGATCTCGGCCTGTCGATTTCCGACATGGGCCTGCTGCTGTCGGCCTTCCTGTGGGCCTACGCCTTCGCGCAGCTGCCGGCCGGCGCCCTGTCCGACCGGCTGGGCCCGCGCCTGACCCTGACCCTCGGCTTGGGCTGCTGGTCGCTCGGCCAGATGCTCGGCGGTGTGGTGACCTCGTTCTGGCAGTTCGTGGGTGCGCGGATCGTGCTCGGCGTCGGCGAGGCCCCGCATTTTCCGACCTGCGCCCGGGTCTCGCGCGACTGGTTCAACATCCGTCAGCGCGGCACCGCCACCGGGATCTGGAACTGCGCGTCCTCGCTCGGCACCTTCCTGGCCCTGCCGCTGCTGACCTTCCTGATGGTGACGTTCGGCTGGCGGTCCATGTTCGTCATCATGGGCGCCGCCGGTCTGGTGCTGGCCGGCATCGTCTACCTGGTGTTCCGCAATCCCCCCGAGGTGGACCTGACCCCGGCCGAGCGCGCCTTCCTGGAGGAGGGCGACGCCCCCAACACCGACCGGCGCGTCACCTGGCACGCGTGGCAGCGGCTGTTCCACTACCGGACCAGCTGGGGGATGATCATGGGCTATTTCGGCTGCATCTACATGACCTGGCTCTACACGGCCTGGCTGCCGAGCTATCTCGAGATCGAGCGGCACTTCACCCTGCAGAAGACCGGCATCATCGGGGCGATCCCGTTCGCGTTCGGGGTGCTGGGCGGCATCCTCGGCGGGCGGATCGTCGACATCCTGGTCCGCCGCGGGGTCGACCCGATCCGGAGCCGCAAGATCCCGATGGTCGTGGGCCTGCTGGCGACGGCGGTCTGCACCGTGGTGGCCGCGCTGACGCCGAGCGACACGCTGGCGATCGCGTGCATCTCGGCCTCGCTGTTCCTGGTCTATGTGAGCTCGTCGGCGGCCTGGGCGATGGCCTCCGTGGCGGCCCCGGCCAACTGCACCGCCTCGCTCGGCTCCATGCAGAATTTCGGCGGCTATATCGGCGGTGCCCTGGCGCCGATGATCACCGGCTTCATCGTCGGCGGGACGGGCCAGTTCTCGCTCGCCTTCATCACCGGCGCGGCGATCGCCGTGGTGGCGGCGATCGGATACTGGGTGCTGATCCAGGACCCGATCGCCGCCGAGACCCCGGCCGAGGCCTTCGCCGCCGGCCTCACCCCCGCCGAATAGGCGGCGGTCAGCCGCGCATATGCGGCACCGGCGCGTGGAGATCACGCGCCGGGCTGCGGGCCTGGAAATGCCGGCGCATCAGGTCGACGAAAGTCGCGGCCGGGCCGTCCCAATCGTGGCGGGCGGCGTGCGCCCGGGCGGCGCCGGCGTCGAAGGGCAGGCGGCCGTCGATCGCGGCGCCCATCAAGTCGGCCAGCCGCTCGACCCGGTCGGGGGCGTCCGGGTTGAAGTAGCTCGCCGCGCTGCCCCCCGCCTCCGGGATCGCCGTCAGGCTCGACGCGATCACCGGCGTGCCCCGGGCGAGACTGTCGAGCACCGGGATGCCCCAGCCCTCGCCGCGGCTCGGGAAGACCAGGGCGGCGGCCCGGGTGTAGAGGTCCGACAGGCCGTTATCGTCGATGCCGGCGATGTGCACCGCGTCCGGGGTCCGGGTCAGCCGGTCGAGGGTCTCGGGCCGCTCGCCGTCGCCCTTGCCCACGACGATCAGCCGGGCCGCTCCCTCGGGCAGCCGCGCGAAGGCGTCGAGCACGAGGCCGAGATTCTTGCGCGGCTCCAGGCGGCCGACCATCAGCAGGTAGGGGCGCCCGTCCGCGAGCGGACTCCGCTCGGCGGAAGCCCGGGGCGGTGTCGAGCCGCAGCGCACCTCGGCGATCCGCTCGCGCTCGATGCCGTAGACCTTCGCGATGGAATCGCGGCTGTAGTCGGAGATGGTCAGGACCAGCTTGGCCCGCTTGGCCGAGAGCCGGGTCAGCACGCGGTTGCGCCAGCGCATCCGCCAGGAGAAGAATTCCGGGTGGGTCTCGAACAGGATGTCGTGGACCACCACCACCTGCCGGCTCCCCGGGACCAGCGGCGGGGCGATGTAGGTGGTCAGCAGGGTGTCGAGGCGGTCGCGGAACACCAGCCACGGCCAGATCGCGAGCAGGCGCAGGCTCGCCGGCACCCGCGGCAGCCGCTTGTGCTCGATATTGGCGCCCGAGACGATGCGGGCGCAGGCCTCCGGGTCGTGGGAATAGACCAGATAGGTCGCGTCCGGGTGGCGGGCGGCGGCCCGCCCGATGATGTTGACGAGCCAGGTGCGGCTGCCCTGGGGCTTGCCGGTGAGCACATGCGCGTCGATGCCGATGCGTAGCATGTTACGGGCTCCTGTAGGCGCCGAAGGTCGGGGCTTCGCCGGCCGCGTAGGCGCGTCCGGCGAGGTCGCGCGTCGCGCCGAGCGGGATGCCGGCGCGGGCGGGGGGCGTGGTCAGCGCGAGGCCGTCCGCGAGCGGCTTCGTCGGGTCGCGGAAGGCGGGGGTGCCGACGAGGTCGGGGGCCTGGCCGTTCAGCGGCAGGGTCGCGCCGTCGCTGGTGGTCGTGGCGGCCCAGCGATAGAGCGGGGCGCCGACGCCGCTGCCGATGAAGTTCGGCCCGATCGCGTTGTTGTTGTCGGCGGTGGTCGCCTCGACCGCGATGGCCGCGATGCCGGGCCGGGTCGCGAAGGCGATGTTGTTGAGCACCCGGTTGCCCGCGGTGCGGTCGACCTGCTTGGTATAGTCGGAGGCCAGCACGATCTCGCCGCGATAGACGTGCTTGCCGCCGGAATCGCGCATGTTGCCGGTGACGGTGTTGTTCACCACCAGGTTCGAGCCGGCATCGAACAGGTTGATGCCGGCGCCGTCATTGTCGGCCGCCACGTTGAACGCGACGGTGTTGCCGTCGCACCATTGGTCGATCTGGATGCCGTTGCCGTCCTGGCCGGTGGTTTCCTTCTGGCCGGTGACGATGTTGTACCGGATGGTGTTGCGGTCGCCCGCGTCCTGGGCGGCATCCTTGGCGTAGACGTGGATGCCCGAGGTGCCCGACATTCCGACCCCGTTGCCCGAGACCCGGTTGCCCTCGACCACGTAGCCGGAGCCGTTGATCTCCATCCCGTGGATGCCGTTGCCGGTCACGGTATTGGCCAGGATGAAGCTCGGATCCTCCGGCGGCACGTTGATCACGTCGACGGCGACGCCGTGGGTCTTGTTGTCGGCCAGCGTGTTGCCGGTGATGCGGTGACCCGCTCCCGCGCCGTCGCCGATCCAGATGCCGAGGCCGGATTTCGACACGGTCGAATCCGCAACCGTGACGTGGTGCGAGCCGCGGCGGATGATGAAGCCGGAATTGACCGCGCCTCGCACGGTCAGGCCGGTCACCGTGACGTAGGCGGCATTCTCGAACACCACCGAGTTCGACAGGACGGGCTTGGTCCCGGCCACCGCCGCCACCGTGACCGGCGCCTCGGCGCTGCCGCGGGCGCCGATCACCGCCACGTCGCCGTAGCTGCCGCCGCGGACCAGCACGCTGGAGCCGGGTGCGAGGCTCGCGAACGGGACATCGGCGAGCCGGGCCACCGTGCGGTAGCCGTCCATCGTGCCCCCCGCCGGGTCGACCAGGATGTTCTGCTGCGACTGGGCATCGGCCGCGCCGCAGGCGGCGAGCGCCGGCAGCAGCAGAGCCGCGAAGAGTCCTCGAATGTGCATCCGCGGCCGCCTCACGCCGCCAGCGCCCGGGCGATGGCGAGCCGTTTCTGGCGCTGGAACAGCCGGCGCCAGATCGTGCGGCCGGCCTCCGGGCTGATCCGGGTCAAAGCCCGCGCCGCCATCTGCCAGCCGGGCAGAAGGGCGGTCGGCATCGCCAGATCGGCGACCCGATGGCGCGGCGAGGCGGCGAGCGGCGGCGGGCCGACGAGGCCCAGCCGGGTGAGGTCGGCGACCAGGTCCGGACGCTTGCGGTACCACAGCACCAGGGCCGCGCCCTCGCGCTCGGCGATGCGCAGATAGGCCGCCTCGTCGAGGAGGTGATGGTGATAGGCCAAGGCTTCCGGGGCGTAGAACAGGTGCATGCCGCGCCGGGCGAGACGCTCGCCGAGCTCGATATCCTCGTGCCAGGTCAGCCGCGGGTCGAAGCCGCCGGCCTCGTCGAGCAGGCGCCGGTCGACGCTGACGTTGCAGGTCAGGAAGGCGTCCCAGCCGACCTCCACGCGCCCCGCGAGGGCGTCGTAGGACGCGTCGTGGTGCAGGGCCGAGAACGGCGAGAACGGCAGGGCCGGGTCGATGGTCATGCGCCCGAGGATCGCGGTCTCGCGCCCGCCCCGCTTGGCATGGGCGGCGCGATGCGCTGCCACGAGACCGGGGGACGGGATCGTGTCGTCGTTGACGATCAGCAGCCGCTCGCCCCTCGCGACCCCGATGGCATGGTTGCGGGCGGCGTTGGCCCCCTGGTTCTCCTGGCGCAGATGCACCACCGGAACGCGGCCCGCCGCCACCGCCCGGCTGATCACCGTGCCGGTCGCATCCGTGGAGCCGTCGTCGCAGACCACGATCTCGAACGGGACGTCGGTCGTCTGCCGATCGAAGGCCCGCAGGCACAGGCGCAGCGTATCGGCGCGGTTGTAGGTCGGGATGATGACCGAGAGCACAGGGACGTCGCTCATGACGAAGCTTCCGGGATCGACAGGGCAAGGGGATCGGTGGGCGGATCGGCGGGGGCGCGCCGGCGCAGGCACAGCCAGGCGGCCACCGCGGCGGAGAGGCCCGCGGCGGCCGGCACCGTGAGCGGCGCGAGCGCCGCCGGGCCGGCGGCCCAGACGAGGGCCGTGACGAGGCCGGGCCCCAGCACGGTCGGTACGTCTGCCAGGGCCAGGGGCGGCCCCGCCTCCCGCCAGAAGGCGTGCGCGACCACCGCCAGCATCGCGACCTCGGCGAGGAGTGCGGCCCAGGCCGCGCCGAGCAACGGATCGAGGGGGATCAGCACCGCGCAGGCCGCCAGGTTCGTGGCGCAGGCCGCCGCGCTGCCGCGGACCGCGAAGCCGGTCCGGCCGAGCGGCACGAGCCCGGCGAACAGCACCGTGGCGGCGATCAGCAGGGCGCTCATGGCGGCCGCGATGCGCAGGACCGGCGCGGCGGCGGCGAAATCCGGTCCGAAGACGAAGCGGACCAGGGGCTCGGCGACGGCGCAGGCCGCCACCGTCCCGGCGATCGCTGTTGCGAGGATCAGGGTCAGCGCCGGGCGCACGCTGGCGCGGAGGCGGTCGGTGCCGGATCGCGGCCGGCCTGCCTCAAGCGGCCCGACCGCGCGTCCGAAGACCGGCACGAGCGGGGCGCACAGGGTGATCGCCACCGCGGCGCCGAGCTCGAAGAACCGGAAGCCGGCGGTGAACTGGCCGAGCTCGGCGGCCCCGGCCAGGGCCGCCAGCATGATCAGGCTGATGCGGCCGTTGAGCGAGCCGAGCGCGTTCGAGATGCCGACGCCCGCCGCGGCCCGAATGGTCGCCCAGCCATGCGCCACGGAGGCGGGGCGCACGGGTACGAGCCGGGCCGCCAGGACGAGGCCGACCGCGCCGTAGACGATACCGGAGGTCACCGCGACGACGCTCAGCGCTGCCTCGGGCCATTGCAACCAAAGCGCGAGTGCCGTGCCGCCGACCAGGGTCGTGGCGTTGGCCAGGGACGGCCAGACCGACCAGCCGGGCCGGCCGCAGACCTGGAACAGAGAATCGAGAAAGCGCGCGGCCGCCAGCGGCATCAGCACGGCCGCGAGCGCCAGGGCCGGCCGGATCTCAGCGGGCAGGAGCGGCAGGGCGCAGAACAGCAGCGCCCCGGTGGTGACACCGAGGAGCAGGCGCGCCGAGATCATGCGGCCGAACTCGACCGCGCGCATCTCCGGCGCCCCGGCCCCGAGGCGCGCGCCGAAGGTCAGCGTCGTGCCGAAATCGGCGGCGATGAGCGCCACCGCCAGCACCGCCAGGGCGAGCCCGTAGCGGCCGAGCGCCTCCGGCCCGACAGCGTGGCCGACCATCACGAAGGCGGCGAAGCCCGCGGCCAGATAGACGCCGCGCCCGGCGGCCTGCCCGAGCAGATTGGCGCCGTAGCGCAGGCCGCCGGTGCGACCCCGTCCACGCAATCGATTCACCAACCGGTACATCTCTCGGTGAAGCCCTGCTGAAATCCGCGACCTACGATTGCATCGTGGCAGGCTGCGTATGGCTTGCAACCGCATCTTCAATTTATGGTTGCAGAGATAGAGCGTCTGAGGAAACCGGAGGACTGCGTATGTCCGAGCGCGCCGAGACTGCAGCCCGAGGGATCCACCTCGCGGGCGCATCGGGATCCGCTGGGGAGCGACGGCCGAGCTGGGCGCAGATCCGCGCCGCCCTGGCGGCGGACCGGGCGCACTGGCATCGCCGGGGCCACGGCTCGGCGACCCTGCGCCGGGGCTATCACGCGGTCTGGCTCTACCGGCTGTCGCGCTACAGCCACGAGCGCGGCTGGCGGATGGCGGCCTGGCTGCTGTGGCTGGTCAACGGCTGGTGGACCGGCGCCGACATCCCGCCCTCCAGCCGCATCGCCGGGGGGTTGTTCCTGCCCTATCCCCACGGTGCCGTCATCGCCGGGGCCGTGGGGCACGATGTGGCCTTCGGGCTCCAGGCCTCGATCGGCGGCCTGCTGAAGGAGCCCGATCAGGATATCGGCGGCGGTCCGGGCCTGCCAGTGCTGGGGGACGGCGTGGTGCTGGAGGCCGGCGCGATCGTGCTCGGCGCGGTGCTTGTCGCCGACCGGGCCCGGATCGGCCCGCGCACGATCATCCTCAAGGATGTCCAGATCGGCGAGACGGTGATGCCGCAGCCCTGGCGTCCCCTGCCGGGTCGCGGGGCCGCCGCATGACCGGCGCCGCTTCGACCACAGAGGCGGGCGGCCCTCCGGCTGCGACCGGGTTGGCGGAGCTGCGTCGCCTCCTGGCGGCGGATTTCGCCCGCGTCCTGCGCCAGACAACCGGCGGCAAGCCGACCTCGCGGCTGCGCCGCCTGATGCACCTCACCCTGCCGGCGATGCAGGTCGCGATCTGCCACCGCACCGCCCATCTGCTCTACGGCCGCGGCTGGCGCCGCTCGGCTGCCCTGGTCTCCGACCTGTCGCTGCGGCTGACCGGCGCCAGCCTGCATCCGGGCTCGTCGATCGGTCCCGGCCTGTTCGTGCCGCATCCGGCCCGGGTGGTGTTCTGCGCCCGCGCGGGGACCGACCTGATCCTGCTGCCCGGGACCCTCGTGGGTCCGCGGGACTGGGTGTTCCCCGGGCAGCCGTTTCCGGCGGACGCGCCGCGCCTCGGCGACGGGGTGGTGGTCGGCGCCCACGCCGCCATCCAGGGCGCGGTCACGGTCGGCGCCGGGGCGACGATCGGGATCGGCGTCTGCACCCTGCGGGACGTGCCGGCCGGCACCGTGACGATGCTGGCCCAGCGGCAGATCCGCAGCCTCCAGGCGGGGCCGGAGGGCGCCGATGCAGCCTAGCCCGGAACAGTCGGTCCGGCGCTCAGGCCGGCCCGTGCTCGTGCCGGCGCAGCGCCTCCCGGCCCCGGCGGGCGGCCCGCCGGGACGGGAGCTGGCGCCGGAGCACGTCCTCGTAGGCATCGAAGATGCTGCGCCACCCGAAGGCGTCGGCGTGCCGCTCCCGGGAGGCTGCCGACAGGGCGTCGAGCCGGCTCGGCGCGGCGCGCACGAGGTTCAGGATGCCCCGGCGCAGCTCGGTCTCGTCGCCGAAATAGACCGCGCCGTCGCCCGCCACCCAGCGGTTGAACGGGTTGTCGTGGGCGAGGATCGGCGAGCCGGCGCCGAGCGCCTCGACCAGCGACGGGTTCGTCCCGCCGACGGTATGGCCGTGGATGTGGAAGCGGGCATGCAGCCGCAGGGCCGCTACCCGCTCGGATTCGTAAATCGCGCCGGCGAAGATCACGTCGGGGCCGCCCGCGGCTTTCACGACCCGGTGGTAGGGATTGGACTCCATCAGCTTGCCGAGCACGACCAGAGGCAGGCCGGGGCGGATCTCGCTCCAGGCACGCACGATCTGGAGCACGAGGTTCTCGGGCACCACCCGGGCGATCAGCAGCCCGTAATCGCGCGGGCGCACCTTGAGGTCGGCCAGCGGGGCGGTCGATGCCTCCAGCACCGGGTCGGCGCCGTACGCGATGGTGGTGATCCGCTTCGCCGAGGTGTTGCGGGCGAGGTGCCGGGCGATCTCCGGATGGTCGGCGACCAGATGCGTGGAGAACAGGCTGCCGAGGCGCTCGTTCAGCCAGAACCACGCCTTGGCGGGCGTCGACCACCGGTCGCGCTTCCACTCGATCCCGTCCATGTTCATCACGCTGCGCTTGCCCGTGAGCCGGTACAGGATCGAGAACGCGGCGGTGTTGTAGCCGAGGACCAGCGGCAGGGCCGGCCGGAACGCCGCCTTCAGCGTGCATTTCAGGTCGAACACGATGGTCGCGAAGGCGCCGTCGCCGCGGACCGCCACCGGGATCAGCGCGATGCCGCGCCAGACGCTCGGCGGGGTCGGTTTGCTGACTTGGCAATAGACCTCGACCCGCCAGCCGCGCTCGACGAGCTCCAGCGCCAGGCGTTCGGCCAGCGTCTCGAATCCCCCATGCGCGGCCGGCACGCCGCGGGTGCCGAGGATCGCCACGGCCGGACGCCCGTCCGGCTCGCCCCCCTTCACAACCACCGCGCGCACCGCGCCGTCAGAGGAGCCTGAAGAATGGTCACCGTCGAACAGCGCCTGTTCCGGGAGATGGGCGCCGGGGGTTATTCCCGGCAGGACCACCGGATGGAGTACATCGTCCGCGTCAACGCGCTGCTCCGGCCGGACATGCGGGTGATGGAGTTCGGGGCCGGGCGCGGCAAGTGGAGCGATGACCCGGTTCCACTGCGCCGGCACCTCGGCGACTTCCGCGGGCGCTGCGCCCACGTCATGGCCTGCGACGTGGACGAGGCGGTCCTCGAGAACAAGTCGGCCGACGCGGTTCGGCTGATCGGTCACGACGGGATCCTTCCATTCCCGGACGCGAGCTTCGACCTGATCTCGGCGTTCTCGGTCCTCGAACATATCGAGCATCCCGAGGTCACCGCGTCCGAGCTCGGTCGGGTCCTCGCTCCGGGGGGCTGGCTCTGCGCCTGGACGCCCAATCGCTGGGGCTATGTCGGGGTCGGCGCGCGGCTCATCCCGAAGCGGCTGCACGCGCAGGTCCTGCGCTGGGTCGAGCCGCGGCGGGTCGAGATCGACTCGTTCGTGCCGCTCTACACGATGAACACGGAGGCGGCGCGGAAGCGGCTTTTCCCAACTGATCGGTTCGAGCACTTCACCTACAGTTTTGACGGGCAGCCGTTCTATCATGGCGAGAACATCGTCCTGGGCAAGTTCTGGGAGCTGCTGTTCCGGCTGACGCCGGGTCCGTTGAAGGGCTATCACATGGTCTTCATCCGCAAGAAGGCTTGATGCCGGTGTGAAGTCAGCTTCGAAGACTGCGCAGGTGGGCGGAAAACCTGCGCATGTCTTCGGCCTTCCGGGCCAGTTCCGGCTGCCGTTTCAGCCGGCCGGCCAGCCCGTAGGCCAGCGCCCGCAGGGTGAAGCCGAGCTGCAGCGGGCCCGAGAAGAAGGCCGGCGAGGACAGGAGCCGGCCGGCATTGCGCAGGCGGTAGATCCCCGCCAGCCCGTCGAGCCACCGGGCCGAGCGCGTGCCCGCCGATCCGCCCTGGAGATGGACGACCGCGATCCCCGGCAGGTAGGCGACCCGCCATCCGGCATCGCGCAGCCGGCAGCCCCAGTCGACATCCTCGCCGTAGAGGAACATCGGGCTCTCCAAGCCGCCGATCGTCTCGATCGCCGCCCGGCGCATCAGCACGAAGGCGCCGCAGACCCAGTCCACGTCGAGGGCTGCGCGACCTCTGGCCTGCCGGCTCGCCAGGTAGAGGCCGCGCAGGCCGAAGCGACCGGACAGCCCCGCGGCATGGACCAGGGTCGAGAGCGGGCGCGGCTCGTAGCCGGCATCGCCGACCTGGTGCCGGCCGTCCGGGAAGGTCAGCCGGGGCCCAAGCGCGCCGACATCCGGATGCGCGTCGAGATGGGCCAGCGCTGCGGCCAGCGCCTCCGGGTCGCGCAGGAACGCGTCGGGGTTGAGCAGCAGGATCGTCTCGCCCTGTGCCGCCGCGAGAGCCACGGCGTTGCCGCCCGCGAAGCCGTGGTTGGTCCGCTCCGCGATCAGCCGCACCCAGGGGAAGCCGCGGGCGACCCGCTCCGGCGTCCCGTCGGACGACGCGTTGTCGACCAGGATCACCTCGTAGGGACGGTCGATTCGGCTGGCCGCGAGGAACTGCAGGCAGGTCTCGATGTCGGCGCCGGTATTGTAGGTGACGATCAGGACGCTGAGGCGGATGCCGCTCATGGTCCGTATCCTTCCCGATACCGTTCGGCCGCAGCCCGTCTCTGCGCCGCCCGCACGCCCGCGATCAGGCCGAGGCCGGTGTAGAGCAGCTCGGCGATGCCGAGATTCAGGCGGAAGCCCGGGTCGACGAGCCCGTGCAGGAGATGGGCGATCAACCCGATCGCGCAGGCGGCCGCGATGGCGGCGAGGGGATCCCCCACCGGCGCGCGCCAGGCCGCCCGGAAACCCCGGACGATGCCGACCAGGAAGACCAGGGCGAAGGCCGCGTAGCCGACGATCCCGACCTCGGTGAGGATCAGGATGTGCAGGTTGTGCACCACGTGGTTCGAGCGGTCGAACAGGCCGGTGAGGCGGGACAGGCCGGTCTGGTCGAGCACCGCGAACTGGTTGCCGAAATTGTTCAGCCCGACGCCGAAGATCGGGAATTGCGCGAACAGGGCCAGGGCGGCCGCGTTGAGCGGCCCGCGCTGGGCCGCCGAGCCGCCATCGTCCGCGGTCAGGCGCTCCCAGACCAGCGGCCCGGCATAGATCGCGCCGATCCCGGCCACCACGACGAGCAGCGCGAACACGATCAGGCTCGCCCGGGAGAACAGCCGGTCCCGGTAGACCAGCAGGATCACCAGGGCGGCCGAGAGCGGGTAGGTCAGCCAGGAGGCGCGCGACAGGGTCAGCACCACGCCGACGACGGCCGAGCCCGCTCCGGCCGCCCCGATGAGGCGCAGGAGCTTCGGGCCCCGCGACAGGGCGAGCGCCAGGGCGAGCGGCCAGACGAACTCGTAATAATAGCCGAGGATGTTCGGGTGGACCTTCAGCCCGCCGGCCCGGCGCTGCGCGGTGAAATTGATGTTCTCCTCGACGATCTGCTCCTCGCCGAGCACCGAGAGGCCGAGTTCGGAGCCGGAGACGTATTGCAGCCCTGCCACCGCGGTCTGCACCAGGCACAGGGCGCAGATCGCCAGGGCCAGGGTGCGGATATCGGTGCCCGACAGGTTCGAGACCGCGACCGAGACCAGGAGGAGGCCGAGGAACCGCCAGGCATCGAACCACAGATAGGCGGTGTCGGTGGCGTTGCTGAGGGAGAGCAGGCCGGCGGTCAGAAAGCCGAGCTGTGTCAGCACGAGCGGCCGGTCAAGGCGCAGGCCGGGGACGCGCTCGCCGATGCCGGTCAGCTTGGATAGGATCAGCGTCAGCGCCACCAGGAGGGCGACGCTGACCGTCAGCCCGGCCCCGCCGCCGATGCTCGGCAGGTATTGGCCGACCGCCTCGAAATGCTGGAAGAAGCTGACATCGAGCTTCACCGTCAGGCCGACCGCCAGGGCGACGAGCAGCAGGGGCGTCAGGCGGTACCGCTGTCCGGCGATCAGGGCGCCGACCCCGCCGAAGGCCGCCGCCAGACCGACGACCGCGAATTTCAGCGGCGCCGCGCTCAGCGCCACCGCACCCGCCGCCGCGGCGAGGCCGAGCCCGGCGACCGGCAGGGCACGGAGCGCGCGAAGCGGGGCGCCGCTCATCCGAGCCACCGGTACAGCCATTTCGGGATCGGCCGCCGGGTGCCGTTGAGGACGATGCCGAGCGGCGCGCCGCCGGCGGCCTTGAGGTCGGCCAGCGCCCGCTGCGCCACGGCGCGCCGGGTGCGCTCGGCGCCGATCACCACGACGAACCCGTCCACGAAGGGCGAGAGCGCCGCGGCGTCGCCGATCTCGGTGATCGGCTCGCAATCCAGGATGGCGAGGTCGAAGCGCTCGTCGACCAGTGCCAGGAAATCCTCGACCCGGCCGTCCTCCAGGGTCGCCCGCCGGATCGCCTCCGGGTTGCCGGCCGGCACGACGCTGAGGCCATCGGCCACCGGGTGGACCCCCAGGCTCGGCGCGACCTCGCCCGCGATGATGTCGGCAAAGCCCGGCCGGCCGACGAGGCCGAAGGCGTCCGCCAGGGACGGCCGCGACCAGTTCGCCTCGATCAGCGCGGCTGTGCGGCCGCGCCGGGCATAGGCGCCGGCAAGCTCGCGGGCGAGCGTGCTCACCCCCTCGCCGGGCTGGACCGCGGTGATCCCGACCCGGCGGAGCCGGGTCTCGTGGCGGCTGAGCTGGACGAGTGCCGGCTCGAGCACGGCCGGGTCGATCATCGGGGCATGGGCGGCGATCATGCGACGGCTCCACCGAAACGCGGCCGCCGCTCGGCGCTCGTGCGCAGCGGAACCGCAGCCAGGACCGGCACGCGCAGCGAGCGCGCGACCTCGGACGGGCTGCGATAGGTCTGGGCGAGGATCTCCGCGAGCGCGACATAGGCCAGGGCGGCGAGCAGCCCGAGCCCGGTCGCCAGGCCGAGGATCAGCGGGCGGTTCGGGCCGGAGGGCAGCCGCGGGGGCACGGCGCGCGCCACCAGGGCGGAGGAGGTCACGGCCTGCGCGTCGAGCCCGGTGCCGGTGCGCAGGGCGTCGATCCGCTTCTGGGTGTCGGTGATCTCGTCGGTGAGCAGGCCCTTCTGTTGCACGAGCCGGCCATAGGCCAGGGCCGCGTCGCTCTGGCCTATGGCGGCCTTGCGGCGGCTGGCCTCGATCCCCGTGATGGTCTGGATCTTCTCCGCCAGCACCGC
Source organism: Methylobacterium sp. GXF4 (assembly GCF_000272495.1). Classification (NCBI taxonomy): domain Bacteria; kingdom Pseudomonadati; phylum Pseudomonadota; class Alphaproteobacteria; order Hyphomicrobiales; family Methylobacteriaceae; genus Methylobacterium; species Methylobacterium sp. GXF4. The sequence continues at coordinate 21,930 of NZ_AKFK01000077.1, forward strand.
CAAGCGGGCCGTGTCGGCGGCGATCAGCGCCTGGTACTTCTGCCGGGTCAGGGCGGTGAGATCCCGGTCGAGGCTCACGAATTCCGGCGCGGTCGGCCGGAACCGGACGGCGAGCTCGGCCCGCTTGGTCCGGAGATCGGCCCAGCGCGTGTCGAAGGCCGCAACAGTCGGGTCGGCGTCGGGGGGCGTCGGCTGCCAGCGGTCGGGGCCGGTCTCGCGGGTGCGCTTGAGCCGGGACTCGACGCCCTCGCGCTCGATCTGGGCCGCCGACTTCTGGCGGGCGAGGTCCGAGAGGGTGCCGAGGTCGTTCTGCTGCTCGATCTCGAAGCTGGCGGTGTTGTTCCCCTTCAGGGATTTCGCCAGCTGCGCGTCGATGGCGGCGAGGTCGGCCTGCGCCCGCTCCAGCTTGCTCTGGTAGAAGGCCGCCGGGGTCTCGTCGGCGTAGACCTCGACGTGGCGGCGCTTGTAGGCGTCGAGGAGCCGGTTCAGCGCCTGGGCCGCGAAGGTCGGGTCGGTCCAGGTGAAGCCGGTCAGGATCACGTCCGTCTCCTTGACGAACACGACCTTGAACGAGGCGAGATAGGCCTCGAACAGCTTCTCGTCCGGGCTGAGATGGCGCAGCAGGCCGAGCGCCTCGAAGGGGATGCGGACCGTGTCGACCACCCAGGTCTTGACCGCCTTGGCCCCGCGCATGGCGACGCGGCCCTGGTAGATCAGCCAGTCCATCCACTCCTCGGGGGGCGGCCCGAGATCGCCGACCGGGGTGATCGCTTTCAGGGCCGCGAACTCGCCGCGCACGATGCTCGGGTCGCGCAGGATCTCGACCTCGTTGTTCACGTTCTGCGCGCGCTCGGAGAACATGTAGTTCTGGTTGGCGCCGCCCTGGACCGGGGCGGCGGCCTTCTCGCGGCCGAGACGGATGATCAGCTTGGCGTCGGCCGTGTATTCGGCCGGCGTCAGCAGCAGATAGATGCCGGCACCGAGGATCGCGGCGGTCAGGATCAGCAGCACCGGCCGGATGTGCCGGAACAGGGCCGCCAGGGCGTCGCGGAGATCGAAGGCGCTATCCGCGACGGCGTCGGGCGCGGTCCGGTCGAAGCGGGGCAGGTCGGACTTCGTCACGTCCCGGACCTCACGGTGGCGCTGGTGGAGGTGTTGGCGGACGGGCCGGTGATGTAGTTCACCCCGAAGCCGGTGCCGTTGAAGAGCAGGATCTGGCGGACCACGAGGTCGACGGCGCGGGCGGTCTTGGCCAGCAGCGACGGCGGCACGTAGACCGTGGCGTTCGGCGGCACGATGATCGTGTCGGCGAGGCCCGGCTGGCCGATATCGACGATGCGGACGCTGCCCGCGGCTTCGGCGTCGAACCGGATGATCCGCACGGCGTCGCCCGCGGCGGTCGGCAGGATGCCGCCGGCCGAGCCCAGGACTTGCGCCAGGGTGCGGGCGCCCTGGAGGGTGACGGGACCCGGAGCCCGGACCTCGCCGAACACCATGGTGTTGGCCGGAACCAGGCTCGCGAGCCGCACGCTCGTGCTCACCGTGGCGAGCTGACGGTGGTAGGCCGCCGTGAGGTTGCCGGCGAGCTCAGCTACGGTCTTGCCGGCGGCCTGGACGGGGGGCACCATCGGCAGGTTGATCTTGCCGTCCGGCTCGATCGCCAGCACCTTCACGCGGCCCATATCGGCTCGCTGGGTGAGCTCGCGGAAATCATCGGTCACGGTGCGGAACTTGCGCAGCATGATCGTGACGACCGGGTCGATCAGCACGTCGTCGTAGGTGCTCTTGATCAGCGCGGCCGCAGCCTCGGGCGACAGTCCGGCGACCTTGATGCCGTTCTTGCCCGGCAGCGAGATCCGGCCGTCCGGGCGCACCAGCACCGTACGGTTGTATTCCGGGTGGGTGCGGAAATCGACGTCGAATTCGTCGCTCGGGTTGAGCCGGTAGGTCGGCTGGACCACGCTCGAGTCGATCAGGAACGACACTTCGAGGTTGTCGCCGACATTGAGCCGGTAATTGGCCAGGCCCAGGCGCATGGTGCGCCCGACCTCCTCCTGGGCGGCCGCCACCACCGCGGGCGGGAGACCGTCGGGGATCGAGCCGGTCTGCGTCACGTCCGGGCCGGACCGCGCGGATGAAGGCGGCTTGCCGGACATGCACCCGGTCAGCAACGGGGCGCAGGTCAGGACCGCCAGCGCGGCGGTGCGACCTCGCGGATGATCCGCGATGCTGGATGCCCGGGAGACGCGCCGGGTCGCCGCGGCAAGGAACGCAGACAGGAAAAACGCCATCGACCTTCAGCCGCACCATGCTCGACTGCGCCCGTCCGATGACAACCCGTGATCGAACCGCGCAGAGCGATACAATCGACGGGTTTGGTTAACGACGCTTGAACCCGGCCCGCCAGAACTCTATCAGAAGTTGTGAAGGCGGCCCTGTGGCAAAATGCGGAGTCACAAAGGGCGGCCGCCGCCGCCGGGGGGACCGCATCGGGCGTCGCGACGTCGCTTCGGCGATGCCCGCACAACCCCCAGAACAGCGATTGCGGTTGCGCCCCTGCCGCGCCTCCAGAAACCGCTCCGCCAAAGCGTCGCGGATCTCGCTGACGGGCGGCTTGCGCGCGGAATGCCGATGCGCCGAAATCAACATTCGATGCCGCTGCGGATTTTGCGGTGAACTGTCGATCGCGCGGGTTTCGCAATCTACAGCGCTAGCTCTTCAAGTGCTTGCTTGCGATTGATGGTTTGATTAGCTGGGGTATCGAGCGAATCGCCGCCGATATGCTGATGAGGCCGGGGCGATGCGGTCCTGATCGCCGGTATCCGCCGGCCCGGAGTCGAGCGCCATGCCCGGCCTGAACACCGCGCTGTTCGCCCGCCTCCACGACGACCTGGAGGCGGGCTTTCAGGAGGATTTGGAGGAGGCGGTGGTCGATCCGGCGCGCTGGCCGGACCTGATCGAGCGGGTCTCGCTGGCCTCCGGAAGCGAAGGCGCGCTGCTTCTGCGGACCGACCGGACGGCGCTGAATGCGCTCACCACGGCGTCGCTCGCCGAGTCGTCGAAGCGCTATTTCGAGGAAGGCTGGCACCGGGAGGATCATCGGTTCCGCGGCCTGCCGATGATGCGCGCCCGGGGCATCGCGGTCGACCAGGACTTCACCACACCCGACGAGATCGCGCGGCTGCCGTTCTATCAGGACCTGCTCGCCTCCAGCGGCCTGCGCTGGTTCGCCGGGGTCGGCTTCGAGGTGAAGGGGCGGCTCTGGTGCCTGGCGCTCCAGAGGACGGTGGCGCAGGGTCTGTACGAACCACACGAGCAGGCGCGCCTCGCCACCCTGTCGCCGCTGCTGCGGCGCGCAGGTCTCCTCACCGCGATGATCGAACAGGCGCGGCTCGCCGGACTGGCCGAGGCCTTCGACGTGATCGCGCGCGCCGCCATGATCCTCGATTCTGAGGGCCGTGCCCTGCGCTGGAACGCCGCGTTCGGGGCCCTGTTCGGTCCCGATCTGAAGCTCGCGGGCGGCCGCCTCGCCGTCGAGGAGGGTGAGGCCGCACGGCAGCTCGAGGCGCTGTCGCGACCATCCGGCCGGGCGCCGATCTCCGCGATCGTGGTGGCACGCCGGGACGCCGCGCCGATCGCCATCCATATCGTGCCGCTCGTCGGCCCGACCCGCGGCCTGTTCGCGGGCGCAAGCACCCTGCTGATCGCCAGCGTTCCAGGGAGCGCGCCGGTCCCCGCGGCCACCGTCCTTCAGACCGCGTATCGCCTGACCCCCGCGGAAGCGCGCCTCGCCCAGACCCTGTCCGGCGGCCTCACCCTGGCCGAGGCGGCGAGCCGCTTCGCGATCACCGCCGCCACCGCGCGGTCGCAGCTGAAGGCGATCTTCGCCAAGACCGGCGCGACCCGGCAATCGGATCTGATCCGGCTGGTCACCGGGCTCGCCCGCTAGAGTCACGCGATCGATCGGGATGCGGACGCCGGCGGGATCCCACGGCCCGGCGCCATCCAGGCATCGCCGCACCCTGCGGTGCGGGGGCGGAGCGCCGGGGGAACGTGTCGGGTCGTGCAGCCGTTTGCAGGGACACGAATGGAGTGAACACGATGACCTATCGGATCGCACTGGCCTCTGCGCTGACCATCGGCGCTCTCGTCGTCGGCGCGCCCGCCGAGGCGAAGGGCTGTCTCAAGGGGGCGGTGGTCGGCGGTGTCGCCGGTCACATGGCCGGGCACGGCAAGATGGGCGCCGCCGCCGGCTGCGCCGTGGGTCATCACCGGGCCAACAAGAAGGACAAGCAGGGCTGATCGCGCCGGTCCGGTCCACCGCTCGCGCCGCATCCGGCACGGCGGTCATCCGAGACGACGCACGGCCTCGTGAAGCCGGGCCCCGATCGGGGCCCGGCTTCACGCGTTTTGGGAGCCGGTGTTTCGCTGGCCGAGACCGACCGAGGCCGATCAGGGAGCGGGGGCGGGGCCGCATCGGGCCGAACCCTTGACCCTTCATTGGAGTTGTTCTAATTAACAACTGTGAGCAGGCGGCCAGCCTTTTCGGTCGCCTCCGAAGCCTTCACGACGACGGAGAGATACGATGACCGGTACCGCGAACGCCGCCTGCGAGAGCTGCCGCTTCTTCGACGATCACAAGCTCAACGGCGCCCAGGCGCAGGGCGACGAGGGTCTCTGCCGCTTCAACCCGCCGGTCAGCCAGCCGGCCCCGCAGTCGAAGGGTCTGTGGCCGGTGGTCGCGTCCCAGGATTGGTGCGGCCACTTCACCGCCGAGATGACCGCCGCCGAGTAATCGGACCCGGGTACGTCGATCGCGGGAAGGCCGAGCGTCCATCCCCGCGCCGTCCGGCCCGGCGATCGATCCATCTCGAAATGCGCGCGATCACCCGGCCCCACGGGGTGGTCGCGCGCATTGCCGTTCGGGCCGGCGCACGTATGCTCGTGCCGTGACCCACACGATTCGTCCCGCCACCGAGGCCGACATCCCGGCCATCGCAGCCATCTACGACGAGGCCGTCCGCACCAGTACGGTGAGCTTCGAGCTGGAGCCGCCGGGCGTCGCGGAGATGGCCCGCCGCTTCGCGCTCCTGCGGGAGGGCGGCTTCCCGTATCTCGTGTCCGTCGTGAACGGCGCGGTTGCCGGCTACGCCTATGCCGGACCCTATCACCAGCGCGCGGCCTACCGGTCGACCGTCGAGGATTCGATCTACGTGGCGCGCGCGGCCCGGGGCGCGGGCGTCGGGCGGACCTTGCTCACGGCCTTGATCGCCGAAGCCGAGCGGATCGGCGCCCGGGCGATGATCGCGGTCATCGCGCAGAGCGATACGGCGGCCTCCGTCGCGTTGCATGCCGGCCTCGGCTTCACGCCGGTCGGCACCCTGGTCGGCGTGGGTTACAAGCACGAACGCTGGCTCGACGTCACCCTGATGCAGCGCGCGCTCGGACCCGGCCGGAGCACGAGGCCGACGCGCCTCTGAACCGCCAGGCGCCGCAACGAAGACTATCCAATACCTCTCAGCCCTAGGCTGCGCCGTCATGATGCGGACAACTTCGCGCGAGAGACGGCGGGCAGGACGCGCAAGCCGCCGGGTTGTCGACCCGGCGAGAGCGCGATGACGCGAGCGAGGGGGCCTTCCGCATGGCGGGCGGTCCTGGCCCCCAGGGCTCGCGAGGCAGGGGAGTTCGGGTATGACGATGTCTTCGATCGGTCGGCGGTTCGCGCCGCTCGCGGCCCTGGCGCTGGCCGCGCTGTCGGCTCCGGCGCATGCGGCGGCCCCGGCCGACCCCAGCGGCACCTACCTGACCGAGGATGGCCGCGCCCGCGTCCGCCTCGAGAAGTGCGGGCCCGCCAACGACCGGCTGTGCGGCTACGTGGTCTGGCTGAAGGTCCCGCTCAACGACAAGGGCGAGCCGCGGGTCGACTTCAAGAATCCCGATCCGAAGAAGCAGGCGCGCCCCTCGCTCGGCCACCAGCTGATCATGGGCCTGAAGCCGAATGCCGACGCCCATTACGAGGGCAAGATCTACAATTCCGAGGACGGCAAGTCCTACGACGTCACGATCTGGACGGATGCCCCTAACGAGCTGACCGTGCGGGGCTGCCTGATCGCCTTCCTGTGCAAGTCGCAGACCTGGAACAAGGTCGTCGACCTCGCCCCCGGCCAGCTCGCCGGCCCGACCAACGGCCCGAACGGCCCGCGCAGCGACCCGGAATTCGCCACCGGGTCGCCCAAGCCCACCGCCAAGGCGGGCGCCAAGGCGGCGCCGAAGCCGGCCGCCGCGGACGCCCCCGCCGCGCAATGAGCCGGAACGGCGGCCCTCAATCGTCGAGGGCCGCGTAGGTCAGGACGCGCAGCTCGCGCCGGATCGGCAGCGCCGAGGACGGCACGAGCTGCGTCATGAGCACGACCGAGAGATCCTCGGCCGGATCGATCCAGAAGGCCGTCGAGGCCAGGCCGCCCCAGGCGACCTCGCCGGGCGTGCCGAGGATCTGGGCCCGGGCCGGGTCGAGCATCACCGAGAAGCCGAGGCCGAAGCCGATCCCGGTGTAGGAGGTCTCGGCGAAGCGCGGCGTGCCCATGGAAGCGAGATCCCCCGTCAGGTGGTTCGCCAGCATCAGCGCGACGGTCTTGCGGCCGAGCAGCCGATTGCCGTCGAACGTGCCGCCGTTGAGGATCATCCGGCAGAAACGCTGGTAGTCGGCCGCCGTCGAGACGAGGCCGCCGCCGCCGGAGGCGATGGCCGGAGGCCGCGCGAAGCCGGTCTCCACGGAATCGTCGAACAGCTTGAGCTGCCGCGCCCGGTCATACGTGTAGGTCGCGCAGAAGCGCGGCATGAGCTCCGGCCGGACCTGGAAGTCGGTGTCGACCATGCCGAGGGGCGCGATGACCGCCTCGCGCAGGTACTGGTCGAAGGGACGGCCGGTGAGCGCCGCCACGTACTGGCCGAGCACGTCGGTGGCGACGCTGTAATTCCAGGCGCTGCCGGGTTGCGCGAGCAGGGGCAGCGCCGCGAGCCGGCGGGTCATCTCGGCGAGGCTGCCCTCGCGGGCCAGGAAGTCGATCCCGTGCTCGCGATACTGCGCGTCGACGAGGGTCGCCTCCATGAAGCCGTAGGTCAGGCCGGCCGTGTGGGTGAGGAGGTCGCGCACGGTGATGCCCCGGCGCGCCGGCTCGGTCTCGATCTTCGCCCGGTTGCCGCCCACGGCCACCCGCATCTCGGCGAAGTCCGGCAGCACCCGCGCGATCGGATCGTCGAGCTGGAACTGGCCCTGCTCGTAGAGCTGCATGACCGCCACCGAGGTGAGCGGCTTGGTCATGGAGTAGATCCGGGTCACCGTATCCAGGGTGAACGGCGTCCCCCGGGCGAGGTCGGCCTGCCCGCAGGCGCGGGCGAAGGCCACACGGCCCCTGCGCGCCACCGTGACCGACAGGCCGGCGAGCCGGCCCTCCGCCACAAGTCGGTCCATCCAGGGCGCGATCCGCGCGAGCGCGTCCGGGTTGAGCCCCGCGCCCGTCGGGTCGATCTCGGTCAGCGCGCTCATAGCGTCTCCTTCGGCCGGCAAGGCTCGATCCGGGACGATAGAGTGCGCAGGTGCGGCGTTACCAGCCCATCGTGCCGGCGCCGCCCTTGAACGGGCCGACAATCCCGGGCGTGATCCAGCCGCCGTAGAAGGTGCCGGGCTGGGGCGTGACCCGCGCGTCGCCGACGAAGCAGGCATCCATCGGCAGCGCGTAGAACGCGACATAGCCCGCGATGGCGTCGAAGCCCTGTGTCGGCTCCGGGTAGGACCAGGCGGCACTGGGCGCCAGCCGGTCGCCGCCATGCACATCGAACAGCACGGCCTGCCCCTTCCACTCGCAGATGCCGCCCCGGCGCGGCCCCGAGAGCACGCCGGCGCTCACGTCGCCCGGCGGCAGGTAGTAGGTCGGGGGATGGGCCGTCTCGAGGACCCGGTAGCCGGCTTCCGATTGCGCGATCACGACCCCACCGAGCACGACCCTCAACATTTTGGTCGTGCGCTCCAGCTTAGGCGGCCGCGGATAGTCCCAGACGCTCTCTTGGCCGGGCTGGATCGGTTCGGGGACGGGGCGTGCGAGCGGACGGGCCATTATGGAGCCGGCGTATATCGTATCCACAATGAACGCTAGGTTGATGCCGGGCGCCGTTCCGCGAACGATCGTCGCGTGGTAGCCCGGCCCCCAAGAGTCACGGCCCGGGACAGACCGCGATGGACATAGCCCTCTTCCTCGACTTCGACGGAACCCTCGCGGAGATCGCCCCGCGGCCGGACGCGGTGCAAGTCGAGCCCGGTTTGGTCGCAGACCTCGAGCGGCTGCGCGACAGGCTCGGTGGGGCGCTGGCCATCGTCACCGGCCGGCCGGTCTCGGTGATCGACGGGTTCCTGGCGCCTGCCCGCCTCGACGCGGCCGGGCTGCACGGCGTCGAGCGCCGGGTCGGCGGGGCTTTGTCGGGCGGCGGCGCGGAGGATCATCCCGCACTGCGCCGGCAGGTCGAACGCCTGCATGCCGAGAGCCGGCCGCTGGCCGACGTGCTCATTGAGGACAAGGGCGCCTCGGTGGCGGTGCATTGGCGCCTCGCGAACGCCGAGGACGCCGCTCGGGCCGAGGCGCTGGTCAAGGACGCGGCCGAGGCCCTCGGGAGCGCCTATCGGCTCCAGCTCGGCAAGGCGGTGGGCGAGATCGTCCCGGCGCAGGCGACCAAGGCCCACGCGATCCGCGCCTTCCTGGAACAGCCCCCCTATGCCGGGCGCCGGCCGGTTTTCTTCGGCGACGACCGGACGGACGAGATCGCGTTCGCGTCGGTGAACGAGGATGGCGGCATCGCCGTCCGGGTCGGCGACGGCGACACCGTGGCGAGCCGGCGCCTGCCCGATCCGGCCGCCGTCCGCGCCCTGGTGCGAATGTGGGCCGAGGGCGGAAGGATCGACCCCGAGGCCCTGCCGCCGGCCTGAGCCCGCCCTATCCTTCGTGGAACGCCGGTCGGCACACGACCTGCCTGGGGCATCATCCCGAACGGTGGTTGCCGGTGTTCGGAATACGATGCTGCACACACAGAAGCCCGCTCAGGAAAAGGCCCTTCGTCGATGTTCGAGTTTCCGGTTCTGATCGGTGACATCGGTGGCACGAATGCCCGCTTCGGTCTGATCACCGAGAAGGGCGCGGAGCCTCGGCTTCTCTCGCACGAGGCGACGGCCGAGCATCCCGATCCGTCCCACGCCATCAGGGCGGCTTTGGCCAAGGGTGGGGATGCCCTGCCGCCCCCGCGCTCGACCATCCTGGCGATGGGCGGGCGGGTCGACGGCCCCGAACCGCAGCTGACCAACGCGGACTGGCGGATCGGCGGCGAGCGCATCGCAAAGGATTTCGGTCTCTCCTCGGCGGTGGTGGTGAACGATTACGTGCCGGTCGCGGCCGGGGCTGCCGATATCGAGCCCCACGACCTCACGCCGGTCGGGCCCAGTCCGACGATCCCGGGCGGCGCCCGGGTCGTGCTCGGACCGGGCACCGGTTTCGGGGCGGCGGCCCTGGTGCCCTACGCGGCCCATCTCGCCATCGTCTCGACCGAGGCCGGCCACACCGATTTCGGCCCGACGACCGATTTCGAGGAGAAGGTCTGGCACGCCCTGGAGCGGGTCGAGGGGCGGATCACCGTCGAGGCGGTGCTGTCCGGGCCGGGCCTGGCGCGACTGCACGCGGCGGTGGCGCATGTCCGCACCGGTCAGCCGCACGAGAAGATCGATCCGGCGGCGGTGACCGAGGCCGGGCTCAAGGCCTCCGATCCGCACGCCGCGGAGGCCTTGGAGCTGTTCGGGCGCCTGCTCGGCCGCGTCTGCGGCGACCTCGCCCTGACCTTCCTGGCCACCAGCGGCGTCTATATCGGCGGCGGCATCGCGCCCCGCATCGTCAAGGTGCTGGAGGAGAGCGGGTTTCGCGAGGCGTTCGAGCGCAAGGCGCCCTTCGAGGAGATGATGCGCCAGATCCCGACCAGCGTCATCACGGTCCACGACCCGGCCTTCAAGGGCCTCGCCGCCCTCGCCAACGAGGGGCGGCGCTTCGTCTACCACGGGCAGGTTTGGCGGAAGGAGGGCTGAGGGTCTACGATCCCCCGGGCTGCCGTCGCGCGGCTCTGCGAAGCTGGTGTGGGATTGGGGCCGGATCGATGCGGACGGTCACGTTGAAGGATGCCAAGTCCGACCTGCTGCGCCTCGTAGAGCAGGCAGCGTCCGGCGAGCCATTCATCATCGCGAAGGACGGCAAGCCCCTCGTCCGGGTCGTCCCGTTCGACGCGCCAGCGCCCGCCGCGACCTCGCGGATCGGGTTTCTGGCGGGATGCATCCGCGTCCCGGACGATTTCGATCGTATGGGCAGCGAAGAGATCACGGCTTCGTTCGAAGGCCGGTGAGCTATCTCCTCGACACGCATATCCTGCTCTGGGCTGCCGCTGGATCCGACCGGCTGACCTCGGCAGCACGCCGTCTCATCGGCGATCCCGCGAATACGCTCGTGTTCAGCGCGGCGAGTCTGTGGGAGATCGCGATCAAGAGCGGCCTGGGCCGCGACGACTTCCAAGTCGATGCGAAGCGCCTGAGGACAGGTTTGCGCGACAACGGCTATGTCGAGCTTCCCGTGACGGGGGCACATGCTGCCGCTGTCGCCGACCTTCCACCCCTCCATCGCGACCCGTTCGATCGGCTTTTGATCGCACAGGCCCGGATCGAAGGGCTGGAACTCGTCACGGCCGACCGGATCGTCGCGCAGTATGGCGGTTCGATCCGATTGGTTTGAGCGGATGCCGTTTGCCTATTCCGCCGGATCTCGATGCGTCGCGCGCAGGGAGATCCGGCTTGGGGCCCGTTTTCCGCCTACGCCGCCGCGAGCGGCTTCGACACGTCCTCCAGGGACTTGCCCTCCGCGGCCGTGCCCCAGATTCCGCCGACCACCGCGGCGATCAGCATGAGCGCGGCGCCGATCCCGTAGCCGAACAGGACCCAGTCCCGGGAGCCGGTCTCGACCAGGCTGCCGAACAGCAGCGGGCCGGAGACGCCGCCGATGCCGGTGCCGACCGCGTAGAAGGCCGCGATGGCGAGCGCCCGGATCTCCAGCGGGAAGGTCTCGGAGACGGTGAGGTAGGCCGAACTCGCCGCCGCCGAGGCGAAGAAGAACACCACCATCCAGGCCGCGGTCTGCCCCACCGGCCCGATCACGTCGAGGCGGAACAGGAGGCCCACGGCGACCAGCAGCACCGCCGAGATGCCGTAGGTGAAGGCGATCATCTGGCGCCGGCCGATCGTGTCGAACAGCCGCCCGAGGAGCAGCGGGCCGAGGAACGAGCCGAGCGCGAAGGGCAGCAGGTACCAGCCGACGCTGTTGCCCGGCACGTCGTAGAACCGCTCCAGCACCAGCGCATAGGTGAAGAACAAGGCGTTGTAGAAGAAGGCCTGTGCGACCATCAGGGCGAGGCCGACCATGGTGGCCAGCCGGTTCGTGACGAACAGGGCGTGGAACACCTCCGAGAGGGGGGTGTGGTCGCGGGTGCGGACCTTCATGCGCTTGGTCTCGTCGATCGGCGGCAGCGTGACGCCCGCATCGGTGAAGCGCTTCTCGATGCCGGTGACGACCCGGTCGGCCTCCGCGGCGTAGCCGTGGGTGGCGAGCCAGCGGGGGCTCTCGGGGATCCAGGTGCGCAGCAGCAGGATCACCAGGCCGATGGCGCCGCCCGTGAAGAACGCGACCCGCCAGCCCCAGGCCGGATCGATCACTTCGGGCTTGAGCAGCACGATCGACATGAACGAGCCGAGCGCCGCGCCGATCCAGAACGAGCCGTTGATGACCAGGTTGGTCCAGCCGCGGACCCGGGCCGGGACGAGCTCCTGGATGGTCGAGTTGATCGCTGTGTACTCGCCGCCGATGCCAGCGCCGGTGAGGAAGCGGAAGAAGCAGAAGCTCGCGACGTTCCAGGACAGGCCCGTGGCCGCGGTGGCGATCAGGTAGAGGGCCAGCGTGATGAAGAACAGCTTCTTGCGGCCGATCCGGTCGGTCAGCCAGCCGAAACCGAGGGCGCCGGTCACGGCACCGACGAGGTAGCAGGAGGCTGCGAGCCCGACATCGAATTCCGAGAACGACATCGGCGCCTTGCGCAGGGCGCCGACCAGCGAGCCGGCGAGCGTCACCTCCAGCCCGTCGAGCACCCAGGTGATGCCGAGCGCCACGATGACGAGCACGTGGAAGCGGCCCCATGGCAGCCGGTCCAGCCGCGCGGAGATGTCGGTGTCGATGACGCGGCCGATCTCCGCGCGCTCGGGTGTCCCGGCGCTCCCCTCAACCTTGCTCGCCATGCCCGCGCATCCTCCCGATTCGTTCGTTTACCGTGCCTCAAGACCCGGCGTTTACCGCAAGACCAGACAGGTGTTGGGAACGGGTTGGGAATCGATTCGGTTCGATCCCGTCTTCATCCCCGGCAGGCAGAACGAGCGTGTCCACGCGGGTTCTCTGCCATGTCCTCCCCCTCACTGCGCTCCCGACCGTCGCGACGGTATCGCTACGGCCTCCTCGCGGTCATCACCCTGGCCGGGCTCGCCACCGTACCCACCGAGGGCGCGGACCGGCATCTCGAGCGTCCGAAGCCGCCGGTCCCGATGGCGAGCGCCGAGCGCTGGCGCCTGCGGCCCACCGAGGTGGCGGTGCCAGCCACCACCGGCAGCCTGCGCAGGCGCGCCGCGACCGCGATCCCCGAGGATCGGCGCAACGTCCGCCTCGTCTACCCGGCCCTCGTCGAGGCGCGCTGACTTGGCGAAACCGTCGCGAGCCGGCACAGCGTCTGCATCGCCCTGAGCGGGCGTGACCCGGGGCGCGTACGGAGTTCGAGGATGGCGGAGGTTGTCGCGCTGGTCGGGTGCAAGGGCCCGGCCCAGGAGGCGGATTACCTGCAGATCCTCTCGGCGGCGTTGCCCGGTGAGCGGCTCGTCCCGTTCCGCACCATGAACGAGGCCGAGCGCGCCCAGGCGCAGGTCGCCATCGTGGCAAATCCCGATCCCGCCGAGGTCGCCGCCCTGCCGAGTCTCGTCTGGGTGCAGAGCCTGTGGGCCGGCGTCGAAAAGCTCGTTGGCGCCTTCGACCGGCCGCTGCCGATCGTCCGTCTGGTCGACCGCGAGATGGCCCGCGCCATGGCCGAGGCGGTGCTGGCCTGGACCACCTACCTTCAGCGCGACATGCCGGCCTATGCCCGCCAGCAGCGCGACCGGGTCTGGAAGCCGCATCCCTATCGCAAGCCCGCCGACACGGTGGTCGGCCTGCTCGGCCTCGGGGCGCTCGGCACCGCGGCGGCGGAGCGGCTGACCGGGGCGGGGTTCTCCGTCACCGGCTGGAGCCGGACGCCGAAGACCATCGCGGGGATCGAGACCGTCCACGGGGCGGACGGCCTCGCGCCGATGCTCGGGCGCTGCGACATCCTCGTCTGCCTCGTGCCGCTCACCTCCGAGACCCGCGGCCTCGTGAATGCCGACCGGCTCGCGGCGCTCAAGCCCGGAGCGGCGCTGATCAACTTCGCCCGGGGCCCGATCGTGGTGACCGCGGACCTGATCGCGGCGCTCGATGCCGGCCACCTGTCGCATGCCGTGCTCGACGTGTTCGATGTCGAGCCTCTGCCGGCCGAGTCGCCGCTCTGGACCCATCCGGGCGTGACCGTGCTGCCGCACATCTCCGGCCCGACCGACATGGATTCGGCTGCCGCCACGGTTGCGGCCAACCTGCGCGAGTACCGTAGCACCGGCCAGCCGCCGCAGGGCGTCGATGCCGGGCGGGGGTATTAGGGACTGTTTGGCGAGCGAGCATCCACCCCTCGACCTCATCCTGAGGAGCTTGCGTGTAGCGCAAGCCTCGAAGGAGCCCTCCAGCAGCCGCGCGATCCCTGGAGGCCTCCTTCGAGGACTCCGCTGCGCTCCGTCACCTCAGGATGAGGGGGGTGGAATGGAGGAGGTGGGATCAGACAGAGGCTTCGATCAAGATGCTGACGCCTCGATGCCCTAAGCCGCCGAGGCGACCGCCGGGGAGATCCGCTTGCGCGCCTTCTTGTCGGTGCTGCCGAGGAAGGCCTGGGCCTCCTCCTTGCGCTCGAACACGTGGGGGGCGACGCCGCGCTTGGTCAGCGCCTCCTCCATCTTCAGGCGCAGGAACGCGCTCGTCACGTAGCGGGTCGTGGTCGCGTAGTAATTCGCCTGGAGATACTGGATCATCCCGGCATAATCGTCGATCAGGTTCTCGTTAAGCCGGAAGCCGTCATGGTTGATCACGGCGTTGACCCGCTGGCCGGCCTTGCGGCAGGCCCCGACGATGGTCATGCGCAGCTCGTCCATGTCGCTCTTCACCCGGCAATACCAGCCTTCGAGGTTGATGAAGAGGATGTTGCGCTCGCCGTCGTAGCTGATGCGCGAGGCCAGATCGAGATTGAGCAGATCGGAGAGCAGCTCCATCGGTTCGTCGCGGAAGATGCGCGGGTCCATCGGCACCGGATTGCGCACCACCGGCTTGAAATCCATGTGGGCGAGGATGTCGCGCTCGATGTCGATGCCCGGCGCCACCTCGATCAGCTCCAGCCCGTCGGCGGTGAGCTGGAAGACGCAGCGCTCGGTCACGTAGAGGACCGGTTGCGCCCGCTCGACCGCGTAGGGCCCCGAGAAGGTGTTCTGCTGGACCTGGGTCACGAACTTGCGCGAGCGGCCCTCGCTCACGATCCGGACCACACCGTCATCGACGGCGATCTCCAGTCCGCCCGCCGTGAAGGTGCCGGCGAACACCACGGTGCGGGCGTTCTGCGAGATGTTGATGAAGCCGCCGCAGCCGTTGAGCTTGCCGCCGAACTTCGAGGTGTTCACGTTGCCGGCCGCGTCGCACTCGGCCATGCCGAGGCAGGTCATGTCGAGCCCGCCGCCATCGTAGAAGTCGAACATCTGATTCTGGTCGATGATGCAGTCGGCGTTGGTCGCCGCGCCGAAACTCGATCCCGAGGCCAGCACCCCGCCGACCGCACCCGCCTCGGTGGTGAGCGTGATGTAGGGGGTGATCTTCTCCTCGTTGGCGACCGACGAGATGCCCTCCGGCGCACCGACCCCAAGATTGACCACACCGTTCGGCGGCAGCTCGAAGGCGGCCCGGCGGGCGATGATCTTGCGCTCGTTGAGCGGCATCCGCTTGATGCCTGTGACGGGGACGCGGATCTCGCCGGCCAGAGCGGCGTCGTGCATGACGCCGTAATTCATCCGGTGCATCTCCGGCTCGGCAACCACCACGCAGTCGACCAGGATGCCGGGGACGCGCACGTCCTTGGGCAGCAGGTAGCCGTCGTCGACGATGCGCTCGACCTGGGCGATGACGATGCCGCCGTTGTTGCGGGCCGCCATGGCCTGGGCCAGGCAATCCAGGGTCAGGGCCTCCTTCTCGTAGGACAGGTTGCCCGACGGGTCGGCCGAGGTGGCGCGGATGAAGGCGACGTCGATCTTGGTGGCGGTGTAGAACAGCCACTCCTCGCCATCGACCTCGACCAGCTTGACGATGTCCTCCGTGGTCAGGGTGTTGACCTTGGCGCCGCCGTGGCGCGGGTCGACATAGGTCTGCAGCCCCACCTTCGAGAACAGGCCGGGCTGGCCTGCGGCGCAGGCCCGGTAGAGCTGCGAGATCACCCCCTGGGGCAGGTTGTAGCCGCGGATCAGATTGTTCTGCGCGGCCTGCGCGACCTTCGGCATCCGGCCGAAATTGGCGGCGATCACCCGCGCGAGCAGGCCGTCGTGATGCAGGCGGCCGGTGCCCAGGCCTTTGCTGTCGCCCGCGCCCGCGGTCATGATCAGGGTCAGGCCGCGGGGCGATCCGGTCTCGACGAAGCGCTTCTCCAGGGCGGCGTGCAGCGCCTCCGGGATGCAGCTCTGGACGAAGCCCGTGGTGGTCACGACGTCGTTCACGCGGATCAGCGCGATCGCCTCGTCCGCCGTGATGACCTTGTTCTTCCTCATGAAGCCCACGATCCTCCCTCCGGCCTGGATGTCCGGCCGGCCTCGGCGCCGGCCGTCCCCGAACCTGTTATCGGCCGGCCGCCCGGCGCTGGAATAATTCCAGCTGCCCGATCAGCGACGTTTCGCCTGTCATCGCGGGTGCGCTGCAGCAAAGATTTGCGGCATTGCAGTCAATGCAGGTCGGCTACACCATGCTAACGCATAATCAGCCGACAATGCTGCTGAAAAAGTCTTTGGCGTGAGGTCAGAAAAATTGCGCGGCCGCGCTGGATAAGGCCAACGCGTATCCGGCCCCCGTCGCCCACTGTCGAAACCGTGACAGCCGGTCCCGGCCGACGGCGTGAACCTCGGCGGCGAATCGCCGTTGATCGCCGGCCGCCGATCCCCGCATGCCTGCCGGGTGGCGGGCCGAGGCTATCGAAGACGATCCATGGGTTGGTCCCGCCGCATCCTCGTCACCGCCGGCCTCGCGACCGTCGCGGCCGGTGCCACGCTCGGCCTCGGCCGGTTCAGCTACGCGCCGATGCCGGACCGGGCGGACCTGCTCAACCCGGACCGCTACCCGATCCAGACCGCCTTCGACGTCCTCGGGCGCCGGGTCTCGCGCGCGGAAGCGGATCGGCTGAACGCCACCGAGGCGGGTCGCAAGGAGCTCTCGGCGGCGAGCGGCGCGGTGGCGATCGATCCCGCCATGGTCGAGCGCGGGCGGCAGGCCTTCTACCAGGAGACGTTCGGCAATGAGGTCTTCCTCACCGACGTGATGGGTATGCTGGACGGCGGGCTGACCCCCACCCAGGTGGCCTTGGCGGTGGCCAAGCTCGGCGGGCAGGGCACCACCAACCTCCAGGTCGCCCTGGCCCGCGACGTCCGCATCGGCGAGCGGACCTACCGTACGGGCGAGCTGGTCCCGACCGGTCTCGACGTGCCGAAGGGCGGCGCCTTCATCGTCGGGATCAAGACCTTCTCCGACCGGGGCCACCTGCGCATGGGCATCACCTGCGCCCTGTGCCACGCCGCGGTCGATCCCGGGACCGGCAAGGTCGTGGAGGGGGCACCCAACACCGATCTCAATGCCGGGCTGCTGATGGCGCTGGCCAAGAATTCCTCCGCCTACTTCATGCATGCCAGCGTGCCGGAGGCCGACGCCAAGCCGGCGGCCGAGCCCGAGCATACCGGCTCCACCGGCACCGGGCCGGGCCTGCCGAACGCCGAGGCGGTCGAGGCCGCCACCAAGGTCCAGGTGGCGAGCTGGCCGCCGGGCAGCTTCGATTCCTCCGCCGACCGGGTGACCAACCCGACCTCGATCCCATCGAGTTTTTCGGCCCACGGTGAGCCTTATAGCTGGAGCGGGCGCGAGGCGATCGGGCCGTTCGCGGGCCTGTCCTCGCTCAACAACAACGTCCACGCCGCCAATTCCGATACGACCCAGCTCGCCGCCGCCGCGCCCTGGCTGTTCGGCATGGATGCGGAGACCTATCTCGGCATCGTCCTGCGCGGGGCGGCGACCGAATCCTTCCGGTACCGGCCCGGCGGGTCCTGGACGCCCTCGGAGGTGCTGCGCAGCGTCGACCCCACGCCGGCCGCGCCGGGGCTCAACAGCTACGCGGTGCTGCCGACCTATCCGGCGACCAACTACGTGACCGACAACGGCCTGTTCACCTCGGTGCCCGGGGAGCCGGTCAACCACGCCAACAACGCCATGTCGGCGTTCCAGAATCTGCTCCACCCGCCGGCTGCCAAGCGGGATTCCGCCACGGTGCAGGCCGGACGCGCGGTGTTCGAGAAAGCCGGCTGCGGCGGCTGCCATTCCGGGCCGGCGCTCACCAACCACCGGATCATTCCGGCGGCCGAGATCGGCACCGAGCCGACCCGGGCCAGGGCCGGCGCCAAGATGGAGGCCCGCCTCTCGGCCCCCAGCCTGTTCGCCACCGACACGCCGTTCCCGCTGCCCGCCGACCCGGTGATCGTCCCGGTGCCGCTCGCGGGCGACACGCTCGCCCAGGTCCAGCTCGCCTGGGGGCAGGGGGGAACCGATGGCGGCTACAAGGTTCCGAACCTCGTGGGCCTCGCCTGGACGGCCCCCTACCTGCACGATTCCGGGATCGCGGTCGGCCCCGATCCGGCGACTCAGCTCGGCGTTCCGGGCACGCTCGCGCGCGGTATCGCCCCCGATCCGTCGAATAGCCTGCGCAGTCTGGTCGACCGGGACCTGCGGGCAAAGGTCGTCGCTGCGAACAAAGCCTCGGATACGGCGCGGATCGCGCGCGTTACCGGCGAGGGGCACGCCTACTGGGCGGATGCCGGCACCGGCGTCTCGCGCCGGGACCAGGATGCGCTGATTGCCTACCTGCTGTCGATCGATACGCTGACCGAGCCGGCGGCGACGCCCTGATCACGACGGAACGGATCCCATGCCAAACACCCAACCGGTCTGGTTCATCACGGGCTGCTCCACGGGCTTCGGCCGGGAGCTCGCCAAGCTGGTCATCGCCCGGGGCTGGCGGGCGTTGGTGACGGCCCGGGATCGGGCCAAGGTCGCCGACCTGGCGGAGGGCGCGACCGACCGGGTGCTGGCCCTGGCGCTGGATGTCACGGATGCGAGCCAGATCGCCCAGGCGGTGAGCGAAACGTCGAAACAGTTCGGGCGGATCGACGTGCTGGTGAACAATGCCGGCTACGGCTACCAATCCTCGGTCGAGGAGGGCGAGGAGGACAAGATCCGCGCCCAGTTCGATGCCAACGTGTTCGGCCTGTTCGCGCTGACCCGCGCCGTGCTGCCCCTGATGCGGGCGCAGCGCGCCGGCTATGTCCTCAACGTGACCTCGGTGGCCGGCTTGGTCGGCTTCCCGGCCTCCGGCTACTACGCGGCGACCAAGCACGCCGTGGAGGGCTTTTCCGACGCGCTGGCGGCCGAGGCCGGGCCGCTCGGCATCAAGGTCACCTGCATCGAGCCAGGGCCGTTCCGCACCGACTGGGCCGGCCGGTCCCTGATCCAGACGCCCAGCACGATCCCCGACTATGCCGAGACCGCCGGGGCCCGCCTCAAGGCCACGGCGGAGAAGAGCGGCACCCAGGCCGGCGATCCGGTCCGCGCCGGCGAGGCGATGATCCGGGTGACCGAACTCGCCAACCCGCCGCGCCACCTCGTGCTCGGCGCCTGGGGCTACGAGGCGGTCACGAGCCGGCTGAAGCAGCGCCTGGCCGAGATCGAGGCCTGGCGCGAGACCAGCTCGGGGGCGGATTACCCGGAGGGGTGAGTTAGCCGCGACCGCACCATCGCGGTTGTCGGAAGATCGATACGGCCCCGGGACGGATGGCTCGTCCCGAGACATCATCGCGCGCACAGCGAAGCGACCCAAGGCAGCGCGCGATTCTTGAACCTGGCGCGTCCCTGGCTTGCTGCGCTGCGCTCGCAATGACCGTGTGGGCTGTGGACTTCCGTCTTGCTGGCCGAATTCGCATCCGGGACGCGATCGCGGACAAGATATCTCAGATCACCGCCTCGATCAGGCCGCGCCGCTTCGCCTCCTGCGCCTCCAGATACCAATTCGCGGGCGCCTTCTCCAAGACCTCGTCGAGGCTCACGTCCGAGCCCTGGATGAGGTTCGCGAAGCCCTCGTTCTGGATCACGATCGAGCACTCGATCTCGTGCAGGGTTGCCTTCACGGAGGCGATGCAGGTGGTCAGCGGGCCCTGGACCTGGAGCTGCTTGTTCATCTTGCGCTCGTGGATCATTAGCCGGGTGCCCCGGGTGAGGTAGCGGTTCGGCCGGGCGAAGAAGCTCATGAAGGTGGTGCCGGCCGAGTAGATCGCGGCCTTGCCCAGGAAGACGAAGCGGCGCTCCGGGCTCGTCTCGGTGTGGTAGCGGATATCCTCGCCCATCATCCGGGCGACCTCCGGGTCGCCGCCCAGCGTCGAGAGCTCGATCACGACGAGGTCACGCTCGGCGGCCGCGGCGAATTGGCGGCGGAACTCCTTGTACATGTCGTAATCGACCGGGCCGGACAGCAGCACGGCGGGGCTGCGGAACGCGGTCGGGTCGAGGGGCGTCGTGTCCATGGGGGTCCTGGGCGTTGCGCCGGCCCGCCCCGAAGACGGGAGCGGGCCGGGGGAAATCAGCGGACCGGGTCTGGCGCGCCCTGGCCCTTGCCGACGAACGGGATGCCCTCGATCGGGCATTCCTCGGTGCCGACGCTCTGGCGGGTAATGGCCCGAACGGCGTCGCGGGTTCCGTCGGGATCCTCGATCCAGCGCCGGTAGAACTCGTAGGGGCATTCCGACATCCCGTGCCGGTTCTCCTTCGAGTTGATCATGCCGGTGTAGCCGCGGTGCAGCAGCTTGAAGAGGTGGTTCTCGGACTGGCCGTGGGCGCGGAAATCCCGGATCAGGAACTTCGAGAGCGCCGCGTACTGGATGCCCATCTCCTCCTCGCCGCACTCGCCGAGCGTCCGCCCGTCGAAGCCGATGATCGCGGAATGGCCGAAATAGGTGTAGACGCCGTCGAACCCGGCGGCGTTCGACACCGCCACGTAGGTGTTGTTGGCGAACGCCATCGCCTTCGAGATGACGATCTGCTGTTCTTTGGCCGGGTACATGTAGCCCTGGCAGCGGATGATCAGCTCGGCGCCCCGCATGGCGCAGTCGCGCCAGATCTCCGGGTAATTGCCGTCGTCGCAGATGATCAGGCTGATCTTCAGGCCCTTCGGCCCGTCCGAGACGTAAGTGCGGTCGCCCGGATACCAGCCCTCGATCGGGGTCCAGGGCATGATCTTGCGGTACTTCTGAACGATCTCGCCCTGGTCGTTCATCAGGATCAGGGTGTTGTAGGGCGCCTTGTTCGGGTGCTCCTCGTGGCGCTCGCCGGTGAGCGAGAACACGCCCCAGACCTTGGCCTCCCGGCAGGCGGCGGCGAACACCTCGGTCTCCGCGCCCGGCACCGAGGAGGCGGTCTCGTACATCTCGGCGGCGTCGTACATGATGCCGTGGGTCGAGTATTCGGGGAAGATCACCAGGTCGAGACCGGGCAGGCCGGTCTTCATGCCGATGATCATCTTGCCGATCGCCTTGGCGTTCTCGAGCACCTCGGCGCGGGTGTGGAGACGCGGCATCTTGTAGTTGACGACGGCGACGCCGACGCTGTCCTGGCTGGACGAGATGTCTCCGTGCATCATGGCGGGGGTTACTCCGGGTTTCGATGGATCTTCTTCGGAGGCGATGCAGATCGGCGTTCGATAAGCGCACCGTCATTCTGGGGCGCCGGAGGCGAGCCCGGAATCCAGACGCGCAGCAGCGGCAGGATCGGGCGCCGGCGGCGGCTCTGGATCCCGGGCTCCGCTGCGCGGCCCCGGGATGACACGGTGGACGTTCGGATGTGATCGCCCGCCCCCGCGGAGGGGAGGGCTGTTCGCGTGAGCTCAGTGGCTGATCATCCAGGGCCGTGCGCTCGGAAAACTCTTAGCCGCGGCCGGGGCCGCATTCGTCTTCTTCGGCGCGCAGCAGCCGCAGCCGGCGCCATGGCCGGAGGAGCGTCGCGGCGCGTGGCGGCTGCGCTCGTTGGTGGCGTGGGCGGCCTTGAGCCCGGCATCCATGCCGGAGATCCGCGGCGCGGTGAGGAAGGCCCGCTGGCAGGCCTCCCCGCAATCCGGGCAGGCGTGCGGATCCTTGAACTCCGCCATCGGCCGCATGGCGGTGAACGGCCCGCAGGCCGTGCAGGCGTAATCGTAGACGGGCATTTCGAGGCTCCCGGCGAAATGTAAGGGCGCGGGTTCCCTCTCCCATGCGGGAGAGGGACAGGGTGAGGGATGCGACCTCTCCGGATGGACCTGACCCCTCACCCCAACCCTCTCCCGCACGGGAGAGGGGGCAGGTCGCGTCCGTGACCGGCGGCAGATCAGAGATCCGGCGAGAGCGGCATCTGGATCGAGCCGTCGAGGAACTTGGTCGGTCCGTCGGCACCGGGATTGATGTCGAACTCGAAGATCTTGGTGGGAATCCACAGGGTCGCGCAGGCGTTCGGGATGTCGACCACCCCGGAGATGTGCCCCTGGACCGGCGCCGTGCCGAGGATCGAGTAGGCCTGCGCGCCCGAATAGCCGAACTTCTTCAGGTACTCGATCGCGTTGAGGCAGGCCTGCCGGTAGGCGATGTGCACGTCGAGGTAGTGCTGGCCGCCGTGCTCATCGACCGAGATGCCTTCGAAGATCAGATGATCGTCGAATTTCGGCGTGATCGGCGACGGCTTGAAGATGGGATTCTTGATCCCGTACTTGGCCATGCCGTCCTTGATCAGCTCGACCTTGAGATGGACCCAGCCGGCCATCTCGATGGCGCCGCAGAAGGTGATCTCGCCGTCGCCTTGGCTGAAATGCAGGTCGCCCATCGAGAGCCCGGCGCCGGGCACGTAGACCGGGAAGTAGATCTTCGAGCCGCGCGACAGATCCTTGATGTCGCAATTGCCGCCATGCTCCCGGGGCGGGACCGTGCGGGCGCCGGTGGCGGCGGCGGCGTCCTTCGCCTCGCCCGTCAGGCGGCCCATATGGGCGGTCGGTCCGAAGGGGAGGGTAGCGAGCGCCGGCACGCGCTCGGGGTTGGTGTCGTAGAGCGCCTTCTCGCGGGTGTTCCAGGTCTCCAGCATTTTCGGATCGGGCAGGCAGCCGATCAGGCCGGGATGGATCAGGCCGGGGAAGCGCACGCCCGGCACGTGGCGGGACTTGGTGAACATCCCCTCGAAATCCCAGATCGACTTCTGGGCCTGCGGAAAGTGCTCGTCGAGGAAGCCGCCGCCGTTCTTCTTGGAGAAGAAGCCGTTGAAGCCCCACTGGCTCTCGGGCTTGGCGCCGATATCGAGCAGGTCGACCACCAGCAGGTCGCCGGGCTCGGCGCCCTCGACCCCGATCGGGCCGGAGAGGAAGTGCACGATCGACAGGTCGATGTCGCGCACGTCGTCGGCGGAATCGTTGTTCTTGATGAAGCCGCCGGTCCAGTCGTAGGTCTCGACGATGAAGTCGGCGCCTGGCTTTACATAGGCGACCATCGGGATGTCCGGGTGCCAGCGGTTGTGCACCATGTCGTTGTCGTAGGCCGATTGCGTCAGATCGACCTTGATCAGCGTCTCGGGCATTTTTTATTACTCCCTGCTGCGATCTTGATTGCCAAGTCTTCACGGACGGCCGCACGGGATTGTCCGGCGCGACATGCCCCCTCTCCCTCAGGAGAGGGGACCCGCGTCCGATCCGGGACCGGGCATTGCCTTCGCTGGCGCCGAAGCCGGCGGATCCTCACACCGACAGGAACCGGGCGACGGCCGCCTCGTCGATCCCGGCGCGGGGCGCCTCATGGACGATGGCGCCGTTCTCCATCACGATCACCCGGTCGGCGACGTCGAGGGCGAAGCTCAAAACCTGCTCGGAGACCACGATGGAGAGGCCGCGGTCGTCGCGGATCTTCTTCAGGGTCCGGCCCATCTCGCGGATGATCGAGGGCTGGATGCCCTCCGTGGGCTCGTCCAGCAGCAGCACCTTCGGGCGGCTGGCGAGCGCCCGGGCGATGGCGAGCTGCTGCTGCTGGCCGCCCGACAGGTTGCCGCCGCGCCGGCCCTTCATCTCGAGCAGGACCGGGAACATGTCGTAGAGGTCCTGCGGCACCTTGCGGGCGCCGGTGACCGTCAGGCCGGTCTCGATGTTCTCCTGGACCGTCATGGTCGAGAAGATCATGCGGCCCTGCGGCACGTAGGCGAGGCCCTTGGCGACCCGGGCATGGCTCTTGAGCCCGGCCACCGCCTCGCCTTCGACCCGGATCGCCCCGGACTTGACCGGCACGAGGCCCATCAGGGTCTTCATCAGCGTGGTCTTGCCCATGCCGTTGCGGCCCATCACGGCGACGATCTCGCCGGGCGCCACCGAGAAGGTCAGCCCGTGCAGGACCTCGCTCTGGCCGTAGGCGGCATGCAGGTCGTGGACGTCGAGGGCCGGGGCCACGTCCGGGATCGCGACGCGCGGGGGCGCCTTGGCGAGGGGCGGGTGCGCGGTCTGGAGCGACGCCATCGTCAATGTCCCAAATACACTTCGATGACCTTCGGGTCGTTCTTGACCCGCTCCATCGACCCTTCGGAGAGGACCTTGCCCTGGTGGAGCACGGTGACCCGGTGGGCGATGTCCTCGACGAACTTCATGTCGTGCTCGATCACCAGCACCGAGCGGCCCTTGATGATCTGGTTGAGCAGCTCGGCGGTCTTGATCCGCTCGCCGACGCTCATCCCGGCCACCGGCTCGTCGAGCATCAGCAGCTCCGGATCCTGGATCAGCAGCATGCCGATCTCGAGCCACTGCTTCTGGCCGTGGCTCAGGAACTCGGCCCGCTCCTTGAGCTGGTCCTTTAGGAAGATCGTCTGCGCGATATCGTGGATCCGGTCGCGGACCTCGGCGTCGCGCTTGAAGGTCAGGGCGCCGAACACCGAGCGCCCGCGGGGGAACGAGATCTCCAGGTTCTCGAACACCGTCAGGTCGTCGTAGATCGACGGCGTCTGGAACTTGCGGCCGACCCCGGCCTGCACGATCGCGCTCTCGGTGAGCTTGGTCAGCTCCTGGCCCTTGTACTTGATCGATCCGGCGCTGGCCCGGGTGCGCCCGCAGATCAGGTCGAGCACGGTGGTCTTGCCGGCGCCGTTCGGGCCGATGATCACCCGGATCTCGTCGGGGTCGACGTAGAACGAGACGTCGTTGACCGCCTTGAAGCCGTCGAACGAGACGGTCAGCGCCTCGACGGCGAGGAGGTAGTCGGGCGGAGCCGCCTCGGCGCCGACCACGGGGGAGGAGAGGATCGCGGCGTTCATGACATCCTCACTCGGCCGGGGCGCTATGGGGCGGGGCGATGGCGGACGGGGGCGCGCGCAGGCCCTTCACCCGGCGGGTCAGGCGGGGCTCGATCTGCTCGCGCCAGATGCCGGCGAGACCGTTCGGGAAGGCGAGCACCACCGCGATGAACAGGGCGCCGAGGCCGAACAGCCAGAGATCGGGAAAGCTCTCGGAGAAGCTGGTCTTGGCCCAGTTGACCAAGAGCGTGCCCCAGACCGCGCCGAACAGGGACAGGCGCCCGCCGACGGCGGCGTAGATCACCATCTCGATCGAGGGCACGATGCCCACGAAGGACGGGGACATGAACCCGACCTGGAGGGTGAACATCGCCCCGCCGATCGCCGCGAAGCCGGCCGCCAGGCAGAAGGCGAAGACCTTGAAGCCGGCCACCGAGTAGCCCGAGAACCGGACCCGGTCCTCCTTGTCGCGCATGGCGACCAGGATCCGGCCGAGCTTCGACTTCTTCACGTATTGCGCCGCCAGGATGCAGGCGATGAGCAGGCCGCCGTTGACGAAATACAGGATCACCTTGGCGTGGTCGGTGCGGATGTCCCAGCCGTGGAGGGTGCGCAGATCCGTGATGCCGTTGATGCCGCCGGTATAGCCCTGCTGGCCGACGATCAGGATCGTCAGGATCGCGGCGATCGCCTGGGTGATGATCGCGAAATAGGTGCCGCCGACCCGGCGCTTGAACATCGCGTAGGAGATGACCAGCGCGAACAGGACCGGGACCGCCACCACCAGGATCAGGGTCAGCGGCAGGCTCTTGAACGGCTGCCAGAACCAGGGGAGGGCGGTGATCTGGTTCCAGTCCATGAAGTCCGGGATGCCCGGCGTCGACTGGATTTTCGTGTTTTCGACACTCGACGCTTCGAGCTTCAGGTACATGGCCATGCAGTACCCGCCGAGGCCGAAGAACACGCCCTGGCCGAGCGACAGGATGCCGGCATAGCCCCAGCAGATGACGAGCCCGAGGGCCACGAAGGCGTAGGTCAGGTACTTGCCGACGAGGTTGAGGCGGAACCCGTCGAGGGCCAGCGGCAGGACCACCAGGATCACCCCGGCCAACAGGAGCAGACTCAGCCACTCCACCGGTTTCATGAACGGGTTGTCGTTGACGGTGACCGACTTGGTCAGGGTCTGGACCGGATTGGTCATCGGGAAATCCTCAGCGCCGGACCTTGAGGGTGAAGAGGCCCTGCGGCCGCAACATCAGGATGCCGACCACCGCGAGCAGGGTGATCACCTTGGCCATCGAGCCGGAGAGGAAGAACTCCAGGGTCGACTGGGTCTGGGAGATCGAGAAGGCCGACGCGATGGTGCCCAAGAGGCTCGCGGCGCCGCCGAACACGACGATCAGGAAGGTGTCGACGATGTAGAGCTGGCCGGAGGTCGGCCCCGTCGAGCCGATCATCGTGAAGGCCGAGCCGGCGACGCCCGCGATGCCGCAGCCGAGGCCGAACGTGTAGCGGTCGACCTTCTCGGTATCGATGCCGACAGCGCCGGCCATGGCCCGGTTCGCCATCACGGCCCGGACCTGCTGGCCGAAGCGCGAGCGGAAGATCAGCAGGGCCACGCTCACGGTGATCAGGATGGTCACCGCCATGACGAACAGGCCGTTGACCGGGATCTCGATCGTGTCGGTGACCTGCACCGAGCCGATCAGCCAGGACGGCAATTCGACGCCGACCTCGCGGGCCCCGAAGATCGACCGGTAGGCTTGCTGCAGGATCAGCGACAGGCCCCAGGTGGCGAGCAGGGTGTCGAGGGGGCGCTTGTAGAGGAACCGGATCAGGCTCCACTCCACCAGCATGCCGAGCGCCCCGGAGGCGAGGAACGCCAGCCCCATCGCGACGAAGAAGTAGACCGGGAACAGGGCCGGCAGGTAGCTCTGGCAGAAGGCCGAGCAGAGATAGGTGACGTAGGCCCCGAGGATCATGAACTCCCCGTGGGCCATGTTGATCACGCCCATCTGCCCGAAGATGATTGCCAGCCCCAGCGCCATCAGCAGGTAGACCGAGAACAGGATCAGGCCGGCAAAACCCTGCATGGCGAAGATCGCGCCGAGGTCGCCGAGGGAGTAGTCGCCCAACATGTTGGCCTGTCTCCGATCCGTGAGGCGGTTCGCGCGCGGCGAAAGCCCGTGATCCCGGTCCCATCACCTCATCCTGAGGTGCCGCAGCGCAGCGGAGGCCTCGAAGGAGGGCTCCAGAACTCTGGGTGGGTGCTGGAGGGCTCCTTCGAGGCAGGGCGATCGAGGATCGCCCTGCACCTCAGGATGAGGTTGCGTCTTGGTGGCGCCTGACCGGCGCCGACTACTGGTAGCCCTTCGGGAACGGATCCGGCTTGATCAGCTCTGGGCTGGTGTAGACGATCTCGAACTGGCCGTCGGGCTTGGCCTTGCCGACCCGGGTCTTCGACCAGAGGTGATGGTTCTCGTCGATCTTGACGTAGCCTTCCGGCGCGCCCTTGAACTCCAGGCCCGGCGAGGCCGCGACCACCTTATCGACGTCGAAGGATCCGGCCTTCTCGCAGGCCATCTTCCACAGGAACGGACCGAGATAGGCCGCCTGGGTGACGTCGCCGATGACCGTCTTCTCGCCCCACATCTTCTTGAAGGCGGCCACGAACGCCTTGTTGTTCTCGTTGTCGATCGACTGGAAGTATTTCATGCAGGCATAGGCGCCGGCGATGTTCTCGCCGCCGATGCCGTCGATCTCGTCCTCGGTGACCGAGATCGTCATCAGCACCTGCTTCGACAGGTCGATGCCGGCCGCCTTCAGCTGCTTGTAGAACGCCACGTTCGAGCCGCCGACCACGTCGGTGAAGATCACCTTCGGCTTGGTCAGCTTGATCTTGTTGATCACCGAGTTGAACTGGGTGTGGCCGAGCGGGAAGTATTCCTCGCCGACCACCTTGCCCTTGAGCACGTTCTCGACGTGCTTGCGGGCGATCTTGTTCGAGGTGCGCGGCCAGATGTAGTCCGAGCCGATGAAGTAGAAGCTGTCGCCGCCTTTCTCCTTGTGGACCCAGTCGAGCCCGGCGAGGATCTGCTGCGTCGCCTCCTGGCCGGTGTAGAACACGTTCTTGGACTGCTCCAGGCCCTCGTAGAAGGTCGGGTAGTACAAGAGGCCGTTATACTGCTCGAAGACCGGCAGCACCGCCTTGCGCGAGGCCGAGGTCCAGCAGCCCATCACGGCGGCGCAATGGTCGTTGACCAGCAGCTTCTTGGCCTTCTCGGCAAAGGTCGGCCAGTCGGAGGCGCCGTCCTCCTGGATGATCTTGATCTTGCGGCCGAGCACGCCGCCGGCCTCGTTGATCTGGGCGATGGCGAGCTTCTCCGCCTCCTGGGCGCCGGTCTCGGAGATCGCCATCGTGCCGGTGACCGAGTGCAGGATGCCGACCGTCACCTCGGTGTCGGTCACGGCGAGCCCGGTGGTGTTCACCGCCGAGGTGGGCGCGGCGGCCCAGGCGCCGCGGGGCATCAGGGCGAGGGCCGGTGCGCCGGCCAGACCCATCAGCAGCCTGCGCCGCAGCGGGGAGCGCAAGCCGTTCGTCGCGCCGGTCTCGGTGTCGTCAGCCATCGTGCCTGCCCTGGTTCGCGTCCGGGCCTCGAGAGGCGGCCCCGGATCGACCAGTCCAGGCTAGGTCTTCGGCTACGCTACGGCCTATACGATGTTTTGCGTATGGCCGTTCTCTTGCATCGGGCGCACCATCGCGGCGCAGAAGTCTGAGGGATCGTTGGAAGCGAGGGCGGAGAGCGTGGGCGGCGCCCGGGCGGCGGAGTGTGTCCGCGCGCGCGTGCGCGGACGAAGCCCCATGCGCCGGACCAGGCTGCGATGAGCGGTCCCCAGCGCATCATCCCGATCCGCCGGGACTACAACCGCTTCGTCGCCGACGAGACGCTGGAGGATTACGCCCTCCGCTTCACCGCCAAGAAGGCCCGTCGCTGGTCCGGCTTCCAGGTCGCTCAGACGGCGCTCGGCTCGGTCTCGTTCCTGGCGCTCGAGGCGATCGGCGGGACGCTGGCGCTGACGGCGGGCTTCCCCAACACGCTGGCGGCGGTGCTGGTCGTCGGCCTGATCATCTTCGCCACCGCGGCGCCGATCACGGTCTACGCCGCCCGCTACGGGCTCGACATGGACCTGCTGACCCGGGGCGCCGGGTTCGGCTACCTCGGCTCCACGGTCACGTCGCTGATCTACGCCAGTTTCACCTTCCTGTTCTTCGCCATCGAGGCGGCGATCATGGCGCTGGCGCTGCAGCTCTGCTTCGGGCTGCCGCTCGGCATCGGCTACCTCGTCTGCGCCGCCGCCGTGATCCCGCTGGTGGTCTACGGTATCCGGCTGATCAGCCGATTCCAGATCTGGACGCAGCCGCTCTGGGTGGCCTTGAGCCTGCTGCCGCTGGTCTTCGTGGCGGCCCAGGGCGCCGCGCCCTTGCACGCGCTCGCGGCGTTCCCGGGGCTCGACGGCGGCGGGGCGGCCTTCGACATCGGCCGGTTCGGGCTCGCCACCGGGGTGCTGCTGGCCCTGCTCGCCCAGGTCGGCGAGCAGGTCGATTTCCTGCGCTTCGTCCCCGAGCCGGTGGGCGAACGCGACTGGCGCTGGTGGCTGGCGGTGCTCTCGGGGGGCGCCGGCTGGATCGTGCCCGGCATGCTCAAGATCCTGCTCGGCGCCGGCCTCGCGGTCCTGGCGCTGGGGCACGGCGTCCCGCCCGAGCACGCCGCCGAGCCGACCCGGATGTACGCGGTGGCGTTCGGCTACGTGACCGGCGAGGGCGGCCGGGCGGCGCTCCTGCTCACCGGGCTGTTCGTCCTGGTCTCGCAGCTCAAGATCAACCTGACCAACGCCTATGCCGGCTCGATCGCGTGGTCGAACTTCTTCTCCCGGCTGACCCACAGCCATCCGGGCCGGGTGGTCTGGCTGGTGTTCAACGTCGCCATCGCGGTGCTCCTGATGGAGCTCGGCATCGACAAGACCATCGAGAGCACGCTGCCGCTCTACGCCTCCGTGGTCTCGGCCTGGGTCGGGGCGCTGGCCGCGGATCTCGCGGTGAACAAGCCGCTCGGCCTCTCGCCCGAGGGCATCGAGTTCAAGCGCGCCCACCTCTACGCCATCAATCCCGTGGGGACCGGCGCCATGGCGCTGGCGCTCGCCCTCGGCGGCCTCGCCTATGCCGGCCTGCTCGGCCACGCGCTCCAGCCCTTCGCGCCGCTCCTGACCCTGGCCACCGCCTTCGCGACGGCACCGGTGATCGCCTGGGCGACGGGCGGCCGCTGGTACCTCGCCCGGATTCCAAAGCGGGATTGGGGGGCGGGCGAGGTCACCTGCCGGGTCTGCGAATTGCCGTTCGAGGGCGAGGACATTGCCCATTGCCCGGCCTACGACGCCCCGATCTGCTCCCTGTGCTGCTCGCTCGACGCCCGCTGCGGCGACCTGTGCAAGCCGCATGGCCGGCTGGAGGCTCAGGCACAGCAGACGCTCGGCCGGATCCTGCCCGGCCGCACCGCCGCCTGGATCGGCGCGCCGCTCGGGCGCTACCTCGCGGTCATGCTGACCCTCTGCGCGGTGATCGGCCTGATCCTCGGGATCGTGCATGCGGGGGCGACCATCGCGCATCCCGAGCATCGGGCGGTCCTGCGCACGGCGCTCACCAGCGTGTTCTTCATCCTGGTGGTGATCCTCGGGGTGGTCGCGTGGCTGTTCGTGCTCGCCCAGGAGAGCCGGCGGGTCGCCCAGGCCGAGACCATGCGCCAGACCGCGCTCTACGAGGCCGAGATCGCCGCCCACAAGCTCACCGACGCCAAGCTGCAGGAGGCTAAGGAGCGGGCCGAGGCCGCCAACCAGGCCAAGAGCCGCTACGTCGTGGGCATCAGCCACGAATTGCGCACGCCGCTCTCCACCGTGCTCGGCTACGCCCAGCTCCTCGAATCCGACCCCGCGATCCCAGCCCAGCGCCTCAACGGCATCCGGGTGATCCGGCGCAGCGCCCAGCACCTGTCCGGCCTGATCGACGGCCTCCTCGACATCTCGCGGATGGAGGCCGGGCGGCTCGAGATCCACCGGGACGAGGTCCGGCTCACCGAGTTCCTCGACCAATTGGTCGACATGGTCCGGCTCCAGGCCCGGGAGGCGGGCCTCGAATTCCGGTTCTCCCGGCCGGAGATCCTGCCCGCGGTGGTCGCCACCGACGAGAAGCGCCTGCGCCAGGTGCTGCTCAACCTCCTGTCCAACGCGATCAAGTTCACGCCCTCCGGCACGGTCACCTTGGACCTGAGCTATCGCAGCCAGATCGCGATGTTCACGATCCGCGACACCGGCCCGGGCATCCCGGAGGCCGATCTGGCGCGGATCTTCCAGCCGTTCGAGCGGGGCTCGACCCCGGCCGCCCGCAGCACTCCGGGGACGGGGCTCGGGCTCACTATCGCCGACCTGCTGGCGCAACTGCTCGGCGGCGAGATCACCGTGGCGGCGGCCCCCGGCGGCGGCACCCAGGCGCGGCTGCGCCTGATGCTGGCCTCCGTGGCCCAGCCCGCTCCGATCGTGCTGCCGGCCCCGGCCTCCGCGCCGGAGCGGGCCTATGCCGGCGCCCGCCGCACGATCCTGGTGGCCGACGACGACACCGCCCACCGGGCCCTGATGCGGGCGATTCTGGAGCCACACGGGATCTCCGTGCTCGAGGCCGGCTCGGGGCCGGAATGCCTGGCGGCGGTGGCGCGGGGCGGGATCGACCTGATCCTGCTCGACATCGCCATGCCGGGGATGAGCGGCTGGGCCGCCGCCGCGACGCTGCGCGCGGAGGGGCATGCCGGGCCGATCGCCATGATGTCGGCCAACGTCCACGAGATCAGCCCCGTGCGCGGCGACGACGCCCCCCACGACGCGATCTTCGCGAAACCCTTCGACCTGCGCGACGTGCTGGAGCGGATCGGCAAGCTGCTGCACCTCGAATGGACCGACGCCGCGACGCCCGCCCTGCGCGAGCCCGCCCCGGCGCTCGCCGAGATCAGCCATCCCGGGCCCGAGCATGTCGGCGAGTTGCTGCGCCTCGGCCGGATCGGCCATATCCGGGCGATCGAGGCCAAGCTCACCCAGATGGAGGGCGATTCGACGGTGCCGCCCGCCTTCGTGGCCCAGATGCGCGGGCTGGTGGAGGGCTACGACCTGCGCCGCTACCTCTCGGTCCTGCAAGGACTCGCCCGCCATGGCTGAGGCGCCCACGAACCAGCCGAGCCGCGACGTCGTCCTGGTCGTAGACGATTCGCCCGACACGCTGAGCTTCCTCACCGAGGCGATCGAGCGCTCGGGCGCCACCGTGCTGGTGGCGGTGGGCGGCGACCTCGCCCTCACGCTCGTCGACGAGATCACCCCGGACGTGATCCTGCTCGACGCGGTGATGCCGGGCATGGACGGGTTCGAGACCTGCCGGCGGCTCAAGGCCAAGCCCCAGCTCGCCGGGGTGCCGGTGATCTTCATGACCGGGCTCAGCGAGACCGAGCATATCGTGAAGGGGCTCAGCGCCGGCGGGATCGACTACGTCACCAAGCCGATCGCCCCGGACGAGATCCTGGCCCGGATCCGCGTGCACCTCGCCAGCGCCCGGGCCGCGCAGAGCGCCCGCGCCGCCCTCGACACCGCCGGGCGCACCCTGTTCGCCGTCTCGGAGGCCGGGGCGGTGCTGTGGTCGACCCCGCAGGCCGGGCGGCTGCTCGCCGGGCTCGGCGCCAACCCGGCCGGCGCCCTCGAACTGCCCGCCCGCGCCCGGGACTGGCTGCGCGGCTGCCTCGCCGGGGCCTCGGCCAACGCGCTGACGCTCACCGGCCCCGACGGCACCGCCTACACGCTCAGCTTCATCGGCCGCACCCCGGACGAGATCCTGCTGCGCCTGTCGCGCGAGGAGGGCTCGGGCGCCGTCGAGCGGCTGCGGGCGCGGCTCCCGGTCACCGGCCGCGAGGCCGAGGTGCTGCTCTGGCTGTCCCGGGGGAAATCGAGCCGCGACATCGGCGAGATCTTAGGGCTGAGCCACCGCACCGTGACCAAGCACCTGGAGGGCATCTACGCCAAGCTCGGCGTCGAGAATCGCACCGCGGCCTCGATCATCGCGGCCCGCCACCTGCAGGATTGAGTCGCCGCTCGACTCGCTTGCTGCCGATCCAGAGGCTGGCTCGGCGTCCGCGCGCGGGGTGAATCCGCGGCCCCGACCGTTGTCCACAGGCATCGCTGCAGCGCGAAACCCGTTGGTAAGCGGCATCCCACCACGGTCCGCGCACAGACGAACCAATTCGGGAACGGATGCGATGATGACCAGCCACCAGCTCGCCGACGAACTGAGGCGGGTCGCCACCACGCAGGTCAGCGACATCACCCGCGCGGTCAAGGAAGGCCAGAAATCGATCGCGCTGAACGAGGTGCGGGACATGGCCCGCCGCCTCAGCCTCCTGGCGGATGCCTTCGTTCCGAAATCGGCGACCGAGAAGGCCGAGCCCCAGGACGGCGCCCAGGCTGCCTGACGATTGCTGCCCGATCCGCCCCGGAGCGCCACCATGGTCCGCGCCTACTTCTACATTCGCCTCGACGGCGCCTACCTGGCCGCGCCGACGGCGCAGGACATCGCCGATATGGATGCGGCCCGGGTCGCCGCGCGCACGATCGTCCGGGGGCTGATGCGCCAGCACGGCGGCGACCCGCGCCTGCTCGACGCCGCCCTGGTCATCGCCGACGAGGCCGGCACGACACTCCTGGAGATGTCGTTCCTCGAAGCCCTGTACCTGCCGGTCGAGCCGGTGAACGATCCCAATCGCCGCCGGCCGATCCCGCGGGAATTCGGAGCGCTCCGCACGCCGCGGATGCTGTTCAGCGCCGCCATGGCCCCGATCCGGCGCTTCGCCGCCGGGCGGGCGATGCGCTGAGCCGGCCTCAGCCGAACAGATCGGTCGTCACGAAACCCCGCTCCGCCAGCCGCTCGGCCAGGACGCGCCGGTGGCAGCGGGCGGGATCCCGCTCGAAGCACAGCAGGCAGATCGGGGACGCCTCCGCCAGGGCGGCGAGCTCGTCGAGGGCGACGCCGCCGGCCGCCGTGTCGAGCACCTCCTCGCAGTAGATCTTGCGCATCAGCGCCGCATCGTCGGCCCGGGCCGCCTCGCGCCCGGATTTCGGGGTGCCCAGACTGCGCAGATGCACGTAGCCGAGCCCGGCCTCGACCAGCCCGGTCCCCAGCGCGCCCTTCGAGAAGCCGCGCTTGCGCGAGTTCGCCACCGCCCGCACGTCGGCCAGGACCGAAACGCCCGCCGAGCGCAGCGCATCCGTAAGGCGCTCGGGGTCGAGCCCTTCGTAACCTATGGTGAATAATTGCTTGCTCACGGGACCGTGACGGGACTCGCGTTGCGGGACGGGCACTTAGCCGGATCTCGGGCTGTGCACCAACCGGGGATTGATGCGGTATGTCGCGGCAGCGCAACGCATCCCGGAATTCCGCCGCAAAGATCGCAAAGCTCCGTTAACTGCGTCAGGGCCATCGATTACGCCTGACTTTGGCGCTTCTTCGGTGGCGGGCTGAACACTGATGGTGCGGGATTACAAGCTTTCGCAGGTTCCGTCCGCCGAGCGCGGCCGTGGCGTCGGCCCCCTGAGGGGCGTCCGGCGAATCGCCACCCGGGTGCTGGCCATCGCCGCGCTGGCGGGCTTGGCGGCCTGCGCCTCGAGCACGAATTTCTACCCGACCAAGGGCGACGCGAAGCCCCATCCGGGCGTGGCCAAGGCCAAGCAGCACCCGATCCAGGGCATCGACATCTCGAAGTGGCAGGGCAACGTCGACTGGGCCTCGGTCCGGGCCGCCGGCACCCAGTTCGCCTTCATCAAGGCGACCGAGGGCGGCGACCACGTCGACGAGCGCTTCCGGACCAACTGGGATGGCGCGGCCCGGGCCGGCGTGCCGCGGGGCGCCTACCATTTCGTGTTCTGGTGCCGCTCCGCCCGGGACCAGATGGAGTGGTTCAAGCGCAACGTCCCGAACGACCCGACGGCCCTGCCGCCGGTGCTCGATGTCGAGTGGAACGGCCACTCGCAGACCTGCCCGAAGAAGCTGCCCAAGGCGCAGGCCCTGGCGATGGTCACCGAGATGCTCGAGGAGATGGAGCGCTACACCGGCAAGCGCCCGATCATCTACACCGACATCACCTTCCACAAGGATGTGCTGGAAGGCGAGCTGCCGGACTACCCGCACTGGTTGCGGTCCACCGCGGCCGAGCCGGAGCAGCGCTTCGTCAACCGCAAATGGATGCTGTGGCAGTTCACCTCGACCGGGCGCGTCCCCGGGGTGCAGGGCGACGTCGACCGCAACGCCTTCTACGGCACGCCGTCCGACTGGGCCTCGTTCCTGTCGACCGATTGTGATCCTCGCGAGCACCGGCGGCTCTCGGAACAGGGCCTGTGCACCGACAAATAATTGAGCGGGCCCGATAGACTTAAGTTGGTTCACGAACACGGGGTGGGATATAAGCGTGTCCGGTTCGCCGGCTCGCAGGCGGGCAACCGGTGAGGATCCTTTCGGGAGCCTCTTGTTCCACGATCCTCATCCCGCAATGCCCGCTGACCGCGCCGCCGCCCCGACCGGCAACCTGCTCCTCGACGCGCTTCGAGGGGCCGACCGCGCGCTGATCGCGCCGCATCTCGAGCCGGTGGCGTTCGACAAGGGCGCGATCGTGTTCGAGGCGGGCTCGGACGTGACGCACATCACCTTCCCGTGCGGGCAGACCGTGGTGGCGCTGATCATCGCCACCCGGGACGGGCGCTGCGCCGAGACCGCCACGATCGGCCGCGAGGGCGCGGTCGGCGGGATCGTCAGCGCGGGCCGGGTGCCGGCCTCCACCGAGGCGATCGTGCAGATCGGCGGCCCGATGCTGCGGCTCGAGACCGACCGGCTGCAGGAGGCCAAGCGCCAGTCTACCGAGATCCGCAACCTGTTCGCGCGCTACTCCGACTGCCTCCTGGCCCAGGTGCTGCAGGCGGCGGCCTGCAACGCCCTGCACCCGATCGAGCAGCGCTGCCTGCGCTGGCTGCTGACGCTCCAGGACCGGATCGGCGGCGACACGCTGCCGATCACCCACGAGTTGCTGGCCTCGATGCTCGGCGTCCAGCGCACCTATCTGACGCGGATCCTCAGCACCCTGCAGGACCAGGGCCTGATCCGGGTCGGGCGCGGGCGAATCACCGTGCTCGACCGCCGGGCGATGTCGGCGGCGGCCTGCGAGTGCCATTCCCGCGTGCAGCGGCATTTCAAGACCGTGCTCGGCGCGGTCTACACGGCAGAGGGCCTCGACCGGATCGAGCCGCCAGCCCCGGTCGATGCCGATCCGGAGCCCGCCCTGGCGTTGCGCAGCAGCGCGCACGGCTGAGCCGGGCCGGCGTCAATCGGCCGACCGGCGCTCCAGGATCTCGATCAGCGCCCCGTCCGGTCCCTCCACGAAGGCGATCCGCAGGCCCGGGCCGCGCTCGGTGATGCCCGCCCGCACGGTGACGCCGCGGGCCGTGAGATCGGCCATGGCCGCCTCGATGTCGGCGACGCGCAGGCCGATATGCTCGATGCCGAGGCAGGGCGTCTGCGTGGCGGGGGCGGTCTCGGGCGGGGCCTGCTCGATGAAGACGGTCAGGCCGCCGAGATCGAGCACCATGCGCTGCACCGGGTCGGCGCCGACGCGCTTCACTTCCCTGGCCCCGAAAGTCTCGACGTAGAAGGACGCGGCCTTCACCGCATCGCGGCTGCGCAGATGGACGTGGTCGCAGGCGTACTGCATCGCGTGTCTGTCTCCGGGGCCCGGTCCCGGCCGGCCCGTCATGGCGTCGCCGACAAAGGGTAGGGGGTCGCGCGTCCCGGGGCGAGATCCGCCGCTTGACGCAGCGCACGAACCCGCAGACTTTCGCCGCCGCGATCGTTGCAGGGATGCAACATCCTTCCCACATCCGGGTGGAAATCCCACACCGCACAGCTCAAGAGACCGATGCGCAATCCCTACGACGTGCTGGGCGTCCCCAAGGGAGCGAGCGAAGCCGATATCAAGAAGGCTTATCGCAAGCTCGCCAAGGACTTCCACCCCGACCGCAACAAGAACGACGTGAAGGCCAAGGACCGGTTCGCGGAGGCGAACTCGGCCTACGAGATCCTGGGCGATTCGGAGAAGCGCAAGCAGTTCGACCGCGGCGAGATCGACGCCGATGGCCGGCCCCGCGCCTCCGGGTTCGAGGGATTCTCGGGCGGGTTCGGCGGCGGCCGGTCGAGCGGCTTCGATTTCGAGAACATGGCCCGCGGCCGACAGGGCGGCATGGGCGGTGGCATGGGCGGCGGCGGGATGGGCGAGGATATCTTCTCGCACATCTTCGGCGAGGCGTTCCGCGCCGGCGGCGCCGGGCCGGGCGGCGCCCGCCAAGCCGCCAAGGGCGACGACGTCGCGGCCGAGCTGTCCGTCAGCCTGGAGCAGGTCGCCAGCGAGGAGAAGCTGCGCCTGGCCCTGCCCACCGGCCGCGAGGTCGACGTGGTGATCCCCCGGGGCGTGGAGGATGGGCAGACCATCCGGCTTCGCGGCCTGGGGCAGAGCGCCGGCCCCCGCGGCGAGCCCGGCGACGCGCTGCTCACCATCCGGGTCCGGCCGCATCCCCGCTTCACCGTCGACGGGGCCGACCTGAAGACCAGCGTCGAGGTGCCGCTGGAGGATGCCGTGCTCGGCGGCACGATCCGGGTGCCGACCCTGACCGGCGCCGTCGAGATGAAGATGCCGCCCATGACCAGCTCGGGCCGCACCTTCCGGTTGCGCGGCAAGGGCCTGCCCAAGAAGGACGGCACCCGCGGCGACCTGCTCGCCACCACGGCGATCACCCTGCCGGAGAGCGAGGATCCGGCGCTCATCGAGTTCGCCCGGAGCCGGCGCGCGAAGGCCGCCTGAGCGCCTGCGTGACAGGCGCGGCCTCTCGGGCCGCGCGGCGGCCCGGTGCGGACTTCCGTCGCCGGTCCGCCTCCGCTAAGGAGACCGCCGGTGCCGCGAGGGGCCGAGAGGTTTCCAGGATCGATCATGGCGGAACACGGGCAGGGCATTCTGGCGGGCAAGCGGGGCCTCGTGCTCGGGGTCGCCAACAACCGCTCGATCGCCTGGGGCATCGCCTCCAGCGCCCGCGCGCACGGGGCCGAACTCGCCTTCACCTAC
Organism: Methylobacterium sp. GXF4; assembly: GCF_000272495.1. Lineage (NCBI taxonomy): Bacteria > Pseudomonadati > Pseudomonadota > Alphaproteobacteria > Hyphomicrobiales > Methylobacteriaceae > Methylobacterium > Methylobacterium sp. GXF4. Next base: position 60,004 of record NZ_AKFK01000077.1, read on the forward strand.
CAGGGTGACGCCCTGCGCAAGCGGGTCGAGCCGCTGGCCAAGGAGCTCGACGCCCACGTCATCGGGCATTGCGACGTGACCGAGGCAGCCACGATCGACGCCGTGTTCGCGGAGGCCGCGCGGGTCTTCCCCGAGGGCATCGACTTCGTCATCCACTGCATCGCCTTCTCGGACAAGGACGAGCTGACCGGCCGCTACCTCGAGACCTCCGAGGAGAACTTCACCAAGTCGCTCCTGGTCTCCTGCTACTCGTTCACCGCGGTGGCCCAGCGCGCCGAGAAGATCATGCGCCCGGGCGGCTCCCTGGTGACGCTGACCTATTACGGCGCCGAGAAATGGATGCCGCATTACAACGTGATGGGCGTGGCCAAGGCGGCGCTCGAAGCCTCGGTGCGCTACCTCGCGGCCGATCTCGGCCCCAAGAATATCCGCGTCAACGCGATCTCGGCCGGCCCGATCAAGACCCTGGCGGCCTCGGGCATCGGTGACTTCCGCTACATTCTGAAGTGGAACGAGTACAACGCCCCTTTGCGCCGGACCGTCACGATCGGCGAGGTCGGCGAGACCGCCGCCTACCTGATCTCCGACATGTCGGCCGGCATGACCGGCGAGATCCTCCACGTGGATGCGGGCTACCACGTCGTCGGCATGAAGAACCCCGAGGCGCCGGACCTGACCCTCGACAAGGATTAGTCGTCTGCGTCGTCAGCGAAATCCCCCGAGAGTCTCAGCCCCTCGATCCAGGTCTCGCCGTCACGCTTGACCACGACCCGCGGCCGGGCGCCGCCATGGCTCGCGATCCCGTCGGCGAGCCGCCCGGAATGGGTGACCAGCCAGATCTGGGTGCGCTGGGCCGCCCGGGCGATCAGCCGGGCCAGCGGGTCCATCAGGTCGGGATGCAGGCTGGTCTCCGGCTCGTTCAACGCGATGAACGGCGGCAGCCGATAGCCGAGCAGGGCGCCCATCAGGGCGAGGTAGCGCAAGGTCCCGTCCGACAATTCCGGAGGGCCGAAGACCCGGTTCGGAAAATCCGGCACCGTCATCCCGAAACGCGCCTCGCGGCCTGGCACCGGCACCACCAGCCTGGCGCCCGGGAACGCCTCGTCCAGGGCCTCGTCGAGATCCGCCATGTCCTGCCGGATATGGGCCAGGGTGGCGAACAGGGCCGCAAGGTCGGACCCGTCCGAGGCGAGCGTCGGCGTCGTCACCGCGAGGCAGGGGCGGCGGAGCGGTGACTCGGCGTCGGTGCGGAAGGCGTGGTGGAAGCGCCACGCCGTCATGGCGAGACGCACCAGGGCGATCTCGGGGTACAGGGTCGCGTCGAGGAAGGTGCCGAGCGCCGTCTCGGTGGGCAGCAACTCCGTGCCGAGCGAGCGCTTGCGCCCGTCCTCGTCCCGGGCGAAGCCGGTCCGGCCGTCGCGGTCGAGGATGACGGCGGTCCGGCCGCCCGTGCGCACCGACAGGCGCTCGGTCTTGACCTGCGGCTCCTGGGCGAAGGCCGCGCCGGTGGGGATGCCGTTGACCTGCGGCACCAGCCCGATCTCGACCGCGTAGGCGAAGTCCTGCCCGGTCCCGTCCTCGTGCAGGGTGGCGGACAGGCGGACCCGCGCGGCCTCCCCCTGCCGCCGACGCCCGGCCCAGAGCGCCGAATCCATCCCGCCCTCCGCGGCGAGCTCCCGGGTGAGCGTCCCCCGGGCTGCGGCCTGCAGCAATTCGAGGCCGCGATAGAGGTTGGTCTTGCCGGTGCCGTTGCCGCCCACGAACACCGACAGGCCGTCCACCGGGAAGCCGATCCGCCGGAGCGAACGGTAGCCCGAGACCGCGACCTCCCGAACCAACAGCATGCGGCACCCCTTCGTTCAGTCCGGGACCTTCAGGTCGGCGATGCCCTTGGCGGCCTTCGGGAATCGCGGGTCCATCGCCTCCAGCGTATCGGCGATCGTGCGGGCAATCACGTAATTGCGGAACCACTTGTGGTTGGCCGGCACCACCAGCCACGGGGCGTGCGGGCTCGAGCATTGCGACAGGGCATCCGAGAAGGCCTGCTGGTAGGCGTCCCAGGATTTCCGCTCGACCAAGTCGGCCGGGTCGAACTTCCAGTGCTTCTCCGGGTCGGCGATCCGGGCCTCCAGGCGCTTCTTCTGCTCGTCCTTGGAGATGTGCAGGAAGAACTTGATCACCACCGTGCCGGATTCGGTGAGCAGACGCTCGAAATCGTTGATCAGCCGGTAGCGACCCTGCCAGACCGCGTCCGGCACGAGGCCCTTCACCCGCACCACGAGGACGTCCTCGTAATGGCTGCGGTTGAACACGCCGATCATGCCGCGCCCCGGCGTCTTGGCGTGGTAGCGCCACAGGAAATCGTGATCGAGCTCGTCGCTCGACGGCACCTTGAACGACGACACCGTGCAGCCCTGCGGGTTCACGCCCTTGAGCACGGCCCGGATCGTCCCGTCCTTGCCGCCGGTATCGATCGCCTGGAACACGAGCAGCAGGCTGCGCGCGCGCTCGGCATAGAGCCGCTCCTGCAGCGCGCTGATGCGCTCGCGCTCCTGGCCGAGGGCGTCCTTGGCCCAGAGCTTGTCGAGGCCGCCATCGGCGTCCGCGTCGAGCGCCGACAGGTCGATCCGCGTCCCGGGCTCGACCGCCACGATCCCCGGGGCGGCCAGGATCGGGATCTGCCGGTGGCTGCCCAGGGCGGCCGGCACCGTCCCGGCGATCGCGTCCGCCGCCCCGGCCCAGACGGCGGTTGAGGGCGCCCGCGCCCGGGCGGCCTGGTGCCGATCCGGGCCGTCTGTCACGCTCCCGTCCTGCGAGTGGCCGGGAAGATGCTTGCCGTGCTTCTTGGACATGGGCAGGACCGTGTTGAGGGGCTTTGCCGACGAACGCGCAGAACGGTTGGCAAGCCCGGCCGTTCCGGGCGCCTGCGCAGCGACAGGATTTTGAGACGGTTGGCCACGATCTATTTCATCCGCCACGGCCAGACCGCCTGGAATGCCGAAGGCCGCCTGCAGGGCAGTCGCGACATCGACCTCAACCCGCAAGGGGAGGCGCAGGCCGTCGCCGTGGCCGAGCGCCTGGCCGCGGTGGCGGGGCCGGGCCTGGCGGAGGCCGAGTTCCTCGCGAGCCCGCTCAAGCGCACCCGGCGGACCATGGAGATTCTGCGCACCACGCTGGGCCTGCCGCCGGGCGCGTACCGGACGGATCCGCGGCTGCGGGAGATCGGCTTCGGCACCTGGGAGGGCTCGACCTGGGCCGAGATCCGCCGCCGCGACCCGGGGGGGGCCTCGGCGCGCGACCGCGAACGCTGGAACCACCGTCCGCCCGGCCTCGGCGGCGAGAGCTACGCCACCCTGGTGGAGCGGGTCGGGCCGGTCCTCGCCGATCTGCAGGGGGATGCCGTGGTGGTGGCCCATGGCGGCGTCGCCCGGGCGGCCCTGGTCGCCCTTGGCCTGCTGGACGTCTACGCCGCGCCGCGCCTCGGCATCCGCCAGGGCGAGGTGCTGGTCCTGGAGCCGACCGGCTGGCGCTGGGCCTGAGCGTCTCGCGCGGGATGCCCGCGGCACGCTCGCGTGCGGTGGAAGACAGCCCGGCGGCCCGTGCGTTTGGTAAGGCGCGCTAAGCCGTCCTTCACCCAGGGTTCAAAGCCGCCTCGATAACGGCATGATCGACTGGCTATAGGGCGGTCGCCACGGTATGCGCCGACCTGTTCGGTCGGCCAGCGGAGCAGCGGATGAGCGACCTCGCCGAGAAGACCCGGTCCGGACCGGCTGCCGAGGCGCGTGAGCGTCCGGCGGACGGGGCGGCCGTGCTGCGCGGCGCGCACCGCCCCGACCTGATCCGCGACGAGGTGCTGGCCGAGATCTTCCTGGCCTCGGCGCGCGCCCGGCCGGAGCATCCCTGCCTGATCGACGGTGCGCGCGTGATCGCGGGCGGCGTCCACCCCAGCCTGACCTATGCCGAGGTCGCCGCCCGGGCCGGGCGGATCGCCGCCGGCCTCGCCCATCGCGGTATCGGCCCCGGCGACATCGTCGGCCTCTGGATGGCCCGCGGTCCCGACCTCCTCGTCGCCCAGATCGGCATCACCCTGTCGGGCGCCGCCTGGCTCCCGTTCGACGCCGAGGCGCCGGCCGACCGGGTCGGGGTCTGTCTGACGGATGCCGCCGCCAAGGCGCTGCTGGTCTCGCCGGCGCTCGCTGCCGCCGCGCCCAGCGCGGCGCCGGCCCTGACCCCGGCCGATCTCGATGCCGCGACGCCCGCGGATGCGCCGGTGCCGGATGCCCGCGCCGCCGGCCTGACGCCGGAGCATCCCGCCTACCTGATCTACACCTCGGGCTCGACCGGCGTGCCCAAGGGCATCGTCATCAGCCACGCCAACATCTGCCACTTCCTCCGGTCGGGGAACGCGCTCTACGGCATGCGCGCCGACGACATCGTGTTCCAGGGCGCCTCGGTCGCCTTCGACCTGTCGATGGAGGAGATCTGGGTCCCGTATCTCGTCGGCGCGACGTTGTTCGTGGCGAGCCCGGCCATGATGGGCGACGTCGAATCCCTGCCGGGCATCCTGGAGGCCGAGCGGATCACGGTGCTCGACACCGTGCCGACCCTGCTGGCGATGATCTCCGGCGACCTGCCGACCGTGCGCCTGGTCCTGCTCGGCGGCGAGGCCTTGCCCGAGCCGCTGGTCGCCCGCTGGGCCACCGGTGCGCGCCAGTTGTTCAACACCTACGGGCCCACCGAGGCGACCGTGGTCGCCACCGCGGCCGAGATGCGCCCGGGCGAGCCGGTGACCATCGGCGGCCCGATCCCGAATTACTCGGTCTATGTCGCGGGCAAGGATCTGAGCCTGCTCGACCGCGACCAGCAGGGCGAGTTGCTGATCGGCGGTCCCGGCGTCGCCCGGGGCTACCTGGCGCGGCCCGAACTCACGGCGGAAAAGTTCATCGCCAACCCGTTCGCCTCGGACGGGACCGACCCGATCCTCTACCGCTCGGGCGACGCGGTCTCGCTCGATGCCGCCGGGCGGATCCTGTTCCACGGCCGCATCGACGACCAGGTGAAGATCCGCGGCTTCCGGGTCGAGCTCGGCGAGATCGAGGCGCGGATCCGCAGCGTGCCCGACATCAACCAGGCCGCCGTGGTGCTGCGCCAGGACGACGGCGTCGACCGGCTCGTCGCCTTCCTGATCCCCGAGCGCGGCCGGACCGTGGACACCGCCACCTTACGCCGGACGCTCGCCGGCCAGATGCCGCCCTACATGGTGCCCGGCCATTTCGAGCTGGCCGAGACCCTGCCGCGCCTGACCTCCGGCAAGGTCGACCGCAAGGCGCTGAAGATCGCCCCGCTCACGGTCGTGTCGGCCGACGGCGAGCAGGAACCCCCGGCCAACGAGACCGAGGCGGCGCTGGTCGCCGCGGCCAAGCAGGTCTTCGGCAACCAGCCGATCCCGTTGGAGGGCGATTTCTTCGCCGATCTCGGCGGGCACTCGCTGCTGGCCGCCCGCTTCGTCTCGGCGGTGCGCGAAGCCCCGGCGCTCGCCGGCATCACCCTGCCGGACGTCTACGCCCTGCGCACCATGCGGGCGATGGCCGACGCGCTGATCGCCCGCACCGGCGGCATGGGCGCGGCGGCCTCGGTCCGCGACCTGAGCTTCGAACCGCCGCCGTTGCTGCGGCGGGCCCTGTGCGGGCTGGCCCAGGCCGTCGCGCTGCCCTTCGTCATCGCGCTGGCCACCGCGCAGTGGCTCGGCATGTTCGTGACCTACCTGCTGCTGACCGGCGGCGGCCTCAGCTTCTTCGCCGAACTGGGTGTGCTGCTGCTCGTCTACATCGCGATCAACGGCGTGACCGCGGTGGTCGCGGTGGCGGGCAAGTGGCTGGTGCTCGGCAAGACCAAGCCCGGCCGCTACCCGCTCTGGGGCGCCTATTACTACCGTTGGTGGCTGGCGCAGCGCCTGGCACCCCTGGTCCACGTGAAGTGGCTCCAGGGCTCGCCGGCGATCTCGGTCTACCTGCGCTTGATGGGGGCCAAGGTCGGCCGCGACGCGCTGATCTCCGACATCGAGATCGGCGCCCCCGACTTGCTCACCATCGGCGACGGCGCGTCGCTCGGCGGCCGGCTGGTCATCGCCAATGCCGAGATCGTCGGCAACGAGCTGGTGATCGGCTCCGTCGAGATCGGTGCGGATGCCGCGATCGGCACCTCCTGCGTGCTCAGCCACGACACGGTGATCGGCGCGCAGGCCGAGATCGCCGACCTCACCACGATCCCGACCGGCACCCGGGTCGGTCCGGCCGAGATCTGGGACGGCTCGCCCGGCCGCAAAGTCGGCCTGGCAAACCCGGCCGAGCTGCCGGCGGCGGCCGAGGCCTCCTTCCCGCGCCGCGCCGCCTTCGCGGCGGCCTATATCGTGCTGCTCGGCGCGATCCCGGCGGTCGGCCTGCTGCCGATCTTCCCGGCCTTCTTCATCTTCGACCAGATCTCGGATTCGCTCTCCGACATCACCGATGTCGACTACCACTGGTACCTGCCGATCCTCACCTGGCCGACCGCCATGCTGATGACCGCCGGCACGGTGCTGCTGATCGCCGGCATCCGCTGGATCGTGCTGCCGCGGACCCGCTCGGGCACCTACTCGGTCCACTCGCTGTTCTACCTGCGCAAGTGGTCGCTGGCGCTCGCCGTCGAGGTGACGCTGGAGACGCTCTCGTCGCTCTTCGCCACCGTCTACATGCGCGCCTGGTACCGGCTGATGGGCGCCAATATGGGCCACGGCGCCGAGATCTCGACCAACCTCGCCGGCCGCTACGACCTCGCCGAGGTCGGCGCGAAGAACTTCATCGCCGACGAGGTCGTGTACGGCGAGGAGGAGATCCGCCGCGGCTGGATGCATCTCGAGCCGGTGCGCACCGGGGCGCGGGTCTTCGTCGGCAACGATGCCGTGGTCCCGCCCGGCGCCGTCATCCCGGACGACGTGCTGATCGGTATCAAGTCGAAGCCGCCGGCCAACGACGCGATGAGCCCCGGCGAGACCTGGTTCGGCTCGCCGCCGATCCGGCTGCCCGCCCGCCAGAAGGTCGATCTCGGATCGAACGCCCAGACCTACGAGCCCGGGATGTGGCCGAAGATCCGGCGCGGCGTGTTCGAGGCGTTCGCGACCTCCTTCTCGCCGATGCTCTACATCACCCTGGCGATCACCGTGATCGACTGGTACTTCTACCCGGCGATCCTGGAGAAGGACTGGACCGGGCTGGCCGTCAGCTTCGTCACCGCCAGCGTCTGCATCGCGCTGATCCAGTCCGCCGCGGTCATCGCGATGAAGTGGCTGCTGATGGGCGTCTACAAGCCCGGCATGCAGCCGATGTGGTCCTGGTGGGCGATGCGCACCGAGGCGATCGCGGTGGCCTATTGGGGCCTCGCCGGCAAGGTGCTGCTCGAGCACCTGCAGGGCACGCCGTTCCTGCCTTGGGCCCTGCGCCTGTTCGGCGTGAAGGTCGGCAAGGGCGTGTGCATGCTCACCACCGACATCACCGAGTTCGACTGCGTGTCGATCGGCGACTACGCCACGATCAACCGCGTTTCCGCGCTGCAGACCCACCTGTACGAGGACCGGATCATGAAGATCGGCCGCGTCGTGGTCGGCCGCGGCGTCTCGGTCGGGTCGTTCGCGACGGTCCTGTACGACACCAAGGTCGGCGACTACGCGCGCCTGCGCCCGCTCACCATCGTGATGAAGGGCGAATCGATCCCCGCCAGCACCGAGTGGGAAGGGGCGCCGGCGGTACCGGTGATCCACGCGGCGCGCGACGCGGGATAGTGTGTCTCGGCCTTGTCCCCACCCATGCCCTCATCGTGACGTGCCCTCCGATCGCCGGGCGCCTCAGGATAGGGGCGCCGGGTCGGAGGGGGCACCAAGCAAGACCAGGCGAGCCTTCGTCGTGGACCGCGACCGGCCCCCAGGAGGGCGGGCCTCGCGCCCGTTCGGTGGCGTCCAGTAGTGCGCAGCATCCATGGCGCATCGGGCCTGAAGAGGCACAGCCGCCCAAGGTCTGGGCGGCCGGACCGGCCTGAGGTGTCCCGCGACATCACAACCGAAGGTTGCTATCGCGCTGAAGTGTAAGCATCGGCGCGGTATTTTCGTCGCTCCGGTGCGAAATGAGCCGGAACGTGCGTTGAGGTCCGGCCAATATCAGATGGCTCGTGCTATCGTCCGAGTCGGAGACTGATAGAACGCCGTGCATCTCGATCCAGCCACCCTGCTGATCGTTAGTTCCGTGATGACCTTGCTGGTCGGCACGCTGTTCGTTCTGTCGTGGCGGCAGGCGCCGGCGTCGCGCGCCCTGGCGCTGTGGGGCGTCGCGCATATTCTCGGTGCCGTCGGCTCCGCCGGCCTCGCCCTGCGCGGCCAGATTCCCGACCTCGTATCCATCGCGCTGTCCAACGCCGTCGTGCTGGCGGCCTATGGGCTGATCTGGAGCGGCGTCCGCTCGTTCGAGGGGCGACCGATCCGGATCGGCCTGGCGCTCGCGGGGGCCGCCATTTGGTGCGTGCTCTGCCTAGTGCCGGCCTTCTACGGATCGATGGAGGCCCGGATCGTGTACGCGTCCGCGGTGGCAGCCCTCTATTCCGCCGATTCGGCCCGCGCGTTCTGGCGCGGCCGCGGCGAGCGCCTCGCCTCGCGGGTGGCGGCCGTGACCACGCTGGGGCTGCACGCCACCTTCTACCTTGTCCGCATCCCGTCGACGCTTCTGGCGCCGCCGCCGCCGAAGCTGAACCCGTTGACCTCGCCCTGGGTGGCGATCCTGTGCTTCGTCACGCTGCTGTTCTCGATCGCCCTGGCCTTCACCTGCATGGCCCTGGTCAAGGAGCGGGCCGAGCGCGAGCAGCGCCTCGCCGCGGCGACGGACCCGCTCACGGGAATCCCCAACCGGCGGGCCTTCGCCGAGGCCGCGGAGGCGGCCCTCGCCACGCGCCGGGACGTGGCGCTGCTGCTGTTCGACCTCGACCGGTTCAAGGCGGTCAACGATGTCCACGGCCACGCGGTCGGCGACGCCGTGCTGGTCGGGTTCTGCACCATGGCGGCCTCCCTGCTGCCCCGGGAGGCGGTGCTCGGCCGGCTGGGCGGCGAGGAATTCGCCTGCCTGCTGCCCGACGTCTCCCCGGCCGAGGCCCTGGCGCGGGCCGAGGAGCTGCGCCGGACCTTCGCGAGCCTGTCGGTCTCGGAACTGCCGGACCTGCAGGTCAGCGTCAGCATCGGGATCGCGCAGGCCCGGGACGGGATCGATTACGAGGCGCTGATGCGTCGGGCCGATGCCGCGCTCTACGTCGCCAAACATGGCGGGCGCGACCGGGTCGCGGTGGCGGAGCGGGTGCAGGCGGCGTAAGCCGGCGCGGTCGGAAACCGGCCGCGGATGCGGTATCGCGGGCCGGATTGGAGACCGGCCATGGACGAGCCCACCCGCATCGATCGCCTGGAGATGCGCCTCACCGAGCAGGACTCGGTCATCGAGGATCTGAACCGCACCGTCACGGAGCAGTGGCGGGTGATCGACCGGCTGGTCCGCCAGGTCGCGGCGCTGCGGGATCAGGTCGAGGAAGCGGCGGCCCGGTCCGCGCCGCGCGGGCCGGAACCGCCGCCGCCGCATTACTGACGGATGTCGGCGCGCCGCTTGCGGCGACGCGCCGGGTCGGGATCAGAAATTGGCCTGCGTGACGAACTTGGTCACCAGATAGGCGTCGAGCGCTTCCGAGCCGCCCTCGCTGCCGTAGCCGGATTCCTTGACGCCGCCGAAGGGCGTCTCCGGCACAGCGAGGCCGTGGTGGTTGATCGAGATCATCCCGCTCTCCACCGTGTTCGCCACCCGCGCGGCCCGCTCGGCCGAGCGCGTATAGGCGTAGGCCGCGAGCCCGTAGGGCAGGCGGTTGGCCTCGGTGAGCGCCTCCTCGTCCTCCGAGAACCGGTTGATCATGGCCACCGGGCCGAACGGCTCCTCGTTCATCATCCGGGCGGTCAGCGGCACCTCGGTGAAGACCGTCGGCTCGAAGAAGTTGCCGCGGTTGCCGATGCGCTTGCCGCCGGCCCGCAGCGACGCCCCGGCCGATTCGGCATCGGCGGTGAGCGCCTCGATCGCCTCCAGGCGGCGCCCGTGGATCAGCGGGCCCATCTTGGTATCGGGGTCGAAGCCGTCGCCGACCTTCAGGCTCTTGGCGTGGCTGGTGAAGCCCTCGACGAACCGGTCGAACACCGAATCGTGGACCAGGAACCGGGTCGGCGAGACGCAGACCTGGCCGGCATTGCGGAACTTCGACGGGGCGAGGACCGAGACGGCCTTCTCAACGTCGGCATCGCCGAACACGATCACCGGGGCGTGGCCGCCGAGCTCCATCGTGGCGCGCTTCATGTGCTCGCCGGCCAGCGCCGCGAGCTTCTTGCCGATCACCGTCGAGCCGGTGAACGAGATCTTGCGGATCACCGGGTGCGGGATCAGGTAGGCCGAGATCGTCCCCGGGTCGCCGTAGACCAGCGACAGGGCGTCGCCCGGGATGCCGGCATCCAGGAAGGCGCGGACCAGGGCGGCGCAGCTCGCCGGCGTGTCCTCGGGGCCCTTGAGGATCACCGTACAGCCGGTGCAGAGTGCCGCCGAGATCTTGCGGACCGCCTGGTTGATCGGGAAGTTCCAGGGGGTGAAGCAGGCCACCGGGCCGACGGGCTCGCGCACCACCGCCTGCAGCACGCCGTCGGCGCGGGCCGGGATGACGCGGCCGTAGGCGCGCTTACCCTCCTCGGCGAACCAGTCGATGATGTCGGCGGCCGCCAGGGTTTCGACCCGCGACTCGGCCAGCGGCTTGCCCTGCTCCTGGGTCATGATCCGGGCGATCTCATCGGCGCGGCTGCGCAGCAGGTCGGCGGCCTTGCGCATCAGCTTGCCGCGCTCGAAGGCCGACACCTTCCGCCAGGCCGGGAAGGCACGGGCGGCCGCGGCCAGGGCCTCGTCGAGATCCGCCGTGGTGGCGACGGCACATTGGCCGATCGTCTCGCCCGTGGCCGGATTCAGGACGCCCAGGGTCTCCCGGTCGGCGCCCGCGCGCCAGCGTCCGGCAATGTGAAGCTCGGTATCCGGATACATCGGTCAATTCCCGCTCGGCCGCATGCTCGGCCGTGGCCGACATGTGGCAACGTGGCGCGGATCGGCAATCCCGCTCGCGGCATGGCTGAGGTCGGATCGGAGCGTTCGCCGCCGGAACCCGGTCAGGCGGCGCGGGAGCGGATGGCCTCGGGGCCCGAGACGATGGTGGCGCTGCCGTGCCGGGCCCGGAGGGTGCCGCCCTTCGGGACGACCTGCCAGCCCTCGCGGCAGCCGTCGATCGGCTCGGACACGACGACGATCCCGCCCGGGCCATCGCGGAAATACAGGCTCGGCGGCCGGCCGTCGCAGGCCCAGCGATAGGCGGTCAGCGTCTCGCCGTCGGTGAGCAGGGCGGTGAAGCGCAGCGGCTCCGAGACGCCCGCCTCCTTCATCAGGCCGCGGACCGTCTCCAGGGTGCGGGCCATGGCGCCGACCGGGTCCTGCTCGAGCCCGTTGGCCAGGGCCAGCAGGAAGATCGCCTCGGAATCGGTGCTGCCGCGCCGATGATCGTAGAACGTGTCCGGGATCAGCGCTTCCAGCCGCCGCTTGATGCGGTGGTAGCCGCCGATCTGGCCGTTATGCATGAACAGGTGCCGCCCGTAGACGAACGGATGGCAATTCGCCCGGGCCGTGGCGGTGCCGGTCGAGGCGCGGACATGGGCGAAGAAGGTCCGCGCGCGCACCTGGCCGCACAGGTTGGTCAGGTTCTCGTCCGACCAGGCCGGGGAGATGTCGCGATAGACGCCGGGCTCCGGGCGCTCGCCGTACCAGCCGATGCCGAACCCGTCGCCGTTGGTCTCGGTCTTCCCCTCGTCGGCGTGCAGGGATTGGTGCACCAGCGAATGCGTCGGCGCGCAGACCAGGTCCGAGAGAAAGACCGGCTCACCGCTATAGGCGAGGAAACGGCACATGTCGGACGTCGATCCTTCTGTGGTCCGTGCGCGATCCGCTGAAGGTCACCCCCGGAACGGAACGGGTGCCCGCGAATGAGATTAACAGTCGGTCCACACGGGTGAACAGTTTCTTAACCGCGACCCAGCTGCGCCATTTTCGGGCGATCCGAGCAAAAATGGCGCCGCTTGATCGCGGAGCGGGCAAGAACGGCTCGACCACGGGGACACTTGTGAGCCGGCTCCTCGCAGGTCACCATGGCCGAATCGGGGAATCAGCGGTCCATCAATGAGGCCGCGACCCGTCGAGGGGTCGAACGCAAACCAGAACAGGAGATTTACATGGATCGCGCACAGCCCGAGTGTTCCGCCCCCGTGGCCCTTGTCGTGGAGGACGACGCGGCGGTGCGCGACCTCGCGACCGCGGTCCTGGAAGAGAGCGATCTCGGCGTGATTGCCTGCGAGAGCGCCGAGGCCGCGCTCTCGGTGCTGGAGCGGTCCGACGTCACCGTGGCGCTGCTGTTCGCCGATATCCGCTTGCCGGGCGCCATGGACGGCGTGTCGCTGGCGCAGGCGGTCGAGCGCCGCTGGCCGGACGTGCGCGTGGTCGTCACCTCCGGGGCGAGCCGCGACGAACGCCTGCCCAATCAGGCGGTCTACATGCAGAAGCCCTGGCGGGCGCTCGACGTGCTGGTCCAGGCCGAGCACGCCACGATGGCCGCCAAGGCGGCCTGAAACGGGGGTGCGGCGCGCCTCCTCCCGATGAGGGGAGGGGGCCGCGTATCCGGGCTCCGCGGAGGCTCTGTCCCGGCGAAGATGCGCGAGTTGCGATTCTGCTCAGCCGCACACGATGGTTGCCGGCAGTGGGTTGCAGCCTCTTCTGCCGTCATTGCGAGCGCAGCGAAGCAACCCAGCGAAACGCCACGTTCGGGAAGCGCGCGCAGCCCTGGGTTGCTTCGCTGCGCTCGCTATGACGGAGCTCGGCAACGAACGGGAGGCTGATGGGTATCCGTAGCTGTGGCCGCGCCCGGAACCCTCACGCTCCAAGCGATGATCGAACGCAAAAAGCCCGGCCGCTCGCGCGGTCCGGGCTCCTACCGTTCGGGGACGAACGTCTTAGGCGACGGGCGCCGGGTTCACCGGAACCTGGCCGGCGGCGTTGCCGCCCTGCGGGCCGGCGGCGGACGGCGACGGGAAGCCGGGGCGGCGGCTGCCGGCCGGGAAACGGGGCTTCGGCTTCGGAGCGGCGATCAGACCCTCGCGGATCGCGGTTTTGCGCGCCTGCTTGCGGGCGCGGCGGACGGCTTCCGCCTTCTCGCGCGCCTTGCGGACGGACGGCTTCTCATAAGCCTTGCGCTGCTTCATCTCACGGAAGATGCCTTCACGCTGCATCTTCTTCTTGAGGACGCGGAGCGCCTGATCGACGTTGTTATCGCGAACGAGTACCTGCAACGGACTTGATCCTCTGGACCTGGATTTGGGGCTCGCGCAGCCCGCCGCCGATCTGGAAACCGGCAACGTCCCTCGCCCGGGAGAACCCGGGAGGGACGGGAACGTCGGTTTCCGAATCGGCGTGGAGCCCACGCCTTGGCGCGCCTTCTACACCAAGCGCGAACCAGTTCCAACATCTTCGCGGCAGCGATCTTCGCCGTGGCGGTCTCGAAACCGCTGGCGGCGAGTCGGATACCGGTTCCACGCGCACCAGCCCTGCTCCGCCTCGATTTGGCGCCGAGCCCGATTGCAACGCGATCGGACGCGGATCTAGGCTGTGCCCATGCAACACGACGACTCGCAGCAATTCGCCAGTGACAACTACTCCGGCATCTGCCCGGAGGCGTGGTCCGCCATGGAGGCGGCCAATCGCGGCCACGCGCCGGCCTATGGCGAGGATGCCTGGACGGCCCGGGCCGCGGACGCGTTCCGCCGCCTGTTCGAGACCGAGTGCGAGGTGTTCTTCGCCTTCAACGGCACCGCCGCGAACGCCCTCGCTTTGGCCGCCCTGTGCCAATCCTACCACAGCGTGATCTGCGCCGATTCGGCCCATGTCGAGACCGACGAGTGCGGGGCGCCGGAATTCTTCTCCAACGGCTCCAAGCTGCTCACAGCGCGCACCGAGGGCGGCAAGCTCACCCCGGAGGCGATCCGTGGGCTCGCCACCAACCGCAGCGACATCCACTTCCCGCGCCCGCGGGTGGTCACGATCACCCAGCCGACCGAGACCGGGCAGGTCTACACGCTGGCCGAGCTGCGGGCGCTGTCGGCCACCTGCCGGGACCTCGGCCTCGCCCTGCACATGGACGGCTCGCGCTTCGCCAATGCCTGCGCCAGCCTTGGATGCAGCCCCGCCGACATGACCTGGCGGGCCGGGATCGACGTGCTGTGCTTCGGCGGCACCAAGAACGGCATGCATGCCGGCGAGGCGGTGGTGTTCTTCGACCCCAAGCTCGCCGAGGATTTCGGCTTCCGGTGCAAGCAGGCCGGCCAGCTCGCCTCGAAGATGCGCTTCCTGTCCGCCCCCTGGGTCGGCATGCTGGAGAGCGGCGCCTGGCTGCGGAACGGCGCCCACGGCAATGCCTGCGCCCGGCGCTTCGCCGATGCCGTCGCCGGGCTCCCGGGGATCCGCGCGCTGTTTCCCGTCGAGGCCAACGCCGTCTTCCTGGCGATGCCGGCCGTGACCATGGAGCGGCTTCGGGCGCGGGGCTGGCGGTTCTACACCTTCATCGGCGGCGGGGCGCGGTTCATGTTCGCCTGGGATGCCGAGACCGCGCGCGTCGACGCCCTCGTGGCCGACCTGCGCGCCCTGGCGGCCGAGGCCGCCTGAGGCCGGGTTTCCGACCAGCTCGGCCCTTGGGCGGTTGATCGGCGCGGGGCCCTGACGGCGGCCGCTCAGATCAGCCCGAGATCGGCAGGCTCGGCGCCGGAGAAGACCCGGTGGAGGCTCGCCTGGTCCAGGCCGTAGAGGCGCTGGAGCAGGCCGCCGAGCAGGGCGCGGTAGTTGGTGAGCACCGGGTAATCCCGGTTCTGGAACAGATGCGCCGCGTCGGCGCGCACCTGCGGTCCGACGATGCGGCCGCCCCGGATTCCGCCGCCCAGCACCCAGTAGACGCTGCCATGGCCGTGATCGGTGCCGCGGTTTCCGTTCTCTCGGAAGGTGCGGCCGAACTCGGACAGCACCACCACGACGGTCTCGGACCAGCCCGGCCCGATCTCCTCGACGAAGCCCGCCAGGCCCCGGCCCAGCTCGCCGAGCCTGTCGGCGAGATAGCCGGTGCCGGCGCCCTGGTTCACGTGGGTGTCCCAGCCGCCGACATCGACGAAGCCGAGGTTGAAGGTCTCGCGCATCAGCCGGCCGATGCGCCGCGCCGAGAGCTCGAAGCCCTTCGGCGAGACCGCGCCGCGATCGGCCTGTCCGGCATGGTCCGAGATCGTGTTGTAGACCGCGTCGCGCACGCGAAACCCCTCGGCCACGGCGCCGGCCAGCTTGGTGTCGCCGTACATGGCGGCGATCAGCCTGGCCTGCCGGGCATCGAGACCCGGCTTGGCGACACCGTTGATGGCGACGTTCGGCACGGTCTCGCCGCCCCGGAAGATCAGCGGCATCTGCTCCGTGAAGGCGATCGGCCGGACCCGGGTCAGCTCCGCGGCGAGCCGCGCCATGAAACCGGAATTGTAGTCGCGGGTGGCGCCGACCGTCTGGCCGAGCTCGATCGTGTCCTGGGTCTCAAAATGGCTGCGGGTCAGGTCGTCGGTGCCGGCGAAAGGCACGAAGGCCGCCTGGCCCTTGGCGTAGAGCGGCAGGATCGTGTCGCGCAGCGCCGGGTGGAGCCCCCAATCGGCGTCGAGCGCCAGCGCGGCGTTCGGATTGCCGGGATCGGGCCTGGCCACGGCGAGGTTGGGCCGCGCCTGGTAGTAGAACGCGCTGCCGGTGGGGATCACCACGTTGGCCGCGTCGTAGGCCCCGCGCAGGAACACGACCAGCAGGCGGGCATCCGCCTTCGGGGCCGCCCAGACGCGGCCGGCCACGGTCGTGAGGCCGAGGGCCGTGGTGGCGCGGAGAAGGTCACGGCGATTCATCGCATGAACTCCGGCGAGGCGAGGTAGAGTGTGTTCCAGTCCTGCGGCGAGACCGCCTGGGCCAGCGCGCCCTTCGTGGATGCGCTCAGCGTCCCGGACAGCGTCGAGAAGTAGAGGGCGTTGGCGAGGACCGGGAAGGCCGGCTCCTCGGGCCGGTCCGGGGCGGCCGGCTTGAACAATCCGGCCGGGCCGGAGCCGATCTGGCGGGCGATCTCGAACCGGGTGGTGAGCTGGCCGGGCCCGCTCCAGGCGGCGGCGTCGAGGGCGTAGCCGTCCGGCGTCGAGCGGTTGAACAGGCCCTCGCCGAGGCGGTTCAGCCAGCCGAGCACCGGGCCGGTGTTGAGGATCACCCGCTCGTCATAGGCCATCCGCAGGGCCGAGAAGACGTAGCGCACCGGATCCTTGAAGGCGCTGGTCTGCGCCGTCGCGAAGGCGGGATCGCGGATCAGGGCGTCCATCACGGCGGCGATGTGGCCGTCAGTGCGGGTGAAGATCGCCGCCAGCCGGGCCACCAGCGCGTCGTCCGGCGCCTGGCCCATAACGTAGGTGGCGAGCGCCCGGGAGACGCTGGAGGCGGTGGCGGGGTGCCGGGCGATCAGGTCGAGCGCCTCCTCGACCTCGGGCCAGCCGCGGCCGCGGATGCGCGTGCCCAGAAAGGTCTTGTCGCCGTAATCGTGCCGGTTCGGGTTGAATTCGAACAGGCCGTCCCGGATGAAGTCGGCGGCGTGCTCGGGGCGGAGCTTGGGCGATTCGGGCTTCAGGTCGATCCCGACCCCGGTGAGGATCCGCGCGAGGGCCTCGACATCGGCCTGGCTGTAGCCGGAGCCGACGCCCATCGTGTGCAACTCCATGATCTCGCGGGCGTAATTCTCGTTGATGTGGCCCGCCGCGTTGGCGTCGTTGTCGAGGTAGCGCAGCATCGCGGGGTGACGCAGGCTCGCCATCAGCAGGTCGCGGAACCGTCCGAGGACGTGGGGGCGGATCGCCGTGTCGACGTAGTCGCCCACCGCGGCGCGCAGGGTCGACTTGCCCTGGTGGACGTTGAGGCGGTTGAACCAGAACCAGGTCAGCCGTTCGCGCAGCTGGTCCGGGCTGTAGAGGGCGCGCAGCACCCAGGCGGAGGCGGCGTTCCGGGCGGCATCGTTCAGCGCGGCCTGGAACGCGCTCTGGGCGGCCTTGCGGGCCTCCGGATCGGCCAAGTCCTTGCCGGCCTTGGATTGCGCCTCGAGGGATCGGGCGCGTTCGAGCAGCGTTCCCGGGGGCGTCAGCGCGTCGACCTGCGCCTGTGCGGCCGGCGGCAGGCGGGGCTCGGCCGGCGGGTGGAGCTGCGCCTGCAGCCAGCGGGCGCGGCCGTCCCGGCGCAGCTGCGCGAAGGCAGACGGGGTGGCACCCCAGGTCAGGGCGTCGAGGAACGCGACATCGGCGGCCGGCGACGGGCCGGTCTGCGCGGCGAGCGGCCCGGCGGCCATCAGCATCGCCGCGAAGGCCACGCGAAGGGACAGCTGTGCGGTGCGCATCATCGGTGCTCTCGCCGAAGAATTGGTCGCCCGGTCGAGCCTGATCCGGCGCGCCTGTACCGCAGATTAAGGGCTCCGGCGGCGGTTCTTTGCCAAGGCCGGGGCTTGCCGCTACACGATCCGGAGACCTTCGCCCGTGACGGCACCGCCGGGCGACGCCCCTCACGTTTTGCCGACCCAGAGCGTTCGCTCCATGCTGATGCAGACCAAGTCCGAAGCGAAGCCGGCCGATCCGGTTGCGCGGCGGCGCACCTTCGCGATCATCTCGCACCCGGATGCGGGCAAGACCACGCTGACCGAGAAGCTGCTGCTGTTCGGCGGCGCGATCCAGCTCGCCGGCGAGGTCAAGGCCAAACGCAACCGGGTCTCGACCCGGTCCGACTGGATGGGCATCGAGAAGGAGCGCGGCATCTCGGTGGTCACCTCGGTGATGACCTTCGAGTACGGCGACTGCGTCTTCAACCTGCTCGACACGCCGGGCCACGAGGACTTCTCCGAGGACACCTACCGGACGCTGACCGCGGTCGATTCGGCCGTGATGGTGATCGACGCCGCGAAGGGCATCGAGGCGCGCACGCGCAAGCTGTTCGAGGTCTGCCGGCTGCGCGACATCCCGATCGTCACCTTCGTCAACAAGCTCGACCGCGAGGCCCGCGACCCGTTCGAGCTGCTTGACGAGATCGAGAAGACGCTGGCGCTGGACGTCGCGCCGGTGACCTGGCCGATCGGCACCGGCCGCAACTTCTCCGGGACCTACGAGCTCGGCGGCAACCGCGTGCGCCGGCTCGACGCCGCCGAGGATGCCGGCATGGTCGCGGTGTCGGGCCCCCAGGA
This sequence comes from Methylobacterium sp. GXF4, assembly GCF_000272495.1. NCBI lineage: Bacteria > Pseudomonadati > Pseudomonadota > Alphaproteobacteria > Hyphomicrobiales > Methylobacteriaceae > Methylobacterium > Methylobacterium sp. GXF4. Next base: position 78,445 of record NZ_AKFK01000077.1, read on the forward strand.
CCCGCTGTTCGACGAGCTGCTCACCGAGAACGGCGCCGCCGATGCGTGGCGCGAGGAGGTGGAGCTAGCCGAGGGCGGGCTCAAGCCGTTCGATCTCGACGCGTTCCGCGAGGGCCACCTGACGCCGGTGTTCTTCGGCTCGGCGCTGCGCAATTTCGGCGTGCGCGACCTCATCGACGGCCTCGCCAAGGTGGCGCCGCCGCCACGCGGCCAGGATGCCGACAAGCGCCTGGTCGAGCCGACCGAGCCGCGCATGACCGGCTTCGTGTTCAAGATCCAGGCGAACATGGACCCGAACCACCGGGACCGGATCGCCTTCATGCGGGTCTGCTCGGGCAAGCTCAGCCGGGGCATGAAGGCCCGGCTGGTGCGCACCGGCAAGCCGATCTCGCTCTCGGCGCCGCAATTCTTCTTCGCGCAGGACCGCGCCATCGCGGACGAGGCGTTCGCCGGCGACGTGGTCGGCATCCCGAACCACGGCACCCTGCGGATCGGCGACACGCTCACCGAGGGCGAGGATCTGCTGTTCCGCGGCGTGCCGAGCTTCGCCCCGGAAATCCTCCGGCGGATCAAGCTCACCGACGCCATGAAGGCCAAGAAGCTGCGCGAGGCGCTCCAGCAGATGGGCGAGGAGGGCGTCGTCCAGGTGTTCGTGCCCCAGGACGGCAGCCAGGCGATCGTCGGCGTGGTGGGCGCGCTCCAGCTCGACGTGCTGAAGGAGCGCCTCCAGGCCGAGTACGGCCTGCCGGTGGATTACGAGACCTCGCGCTTCTCGGTCTGCCGCTGGGTGTCCTCGGATTCCGAGGTCGAGCTCGACAAGTTCGTGGACAGCCACGGCTCGGCCATGGCCAAGGACCTCGACGGCGCGCCGGTCTTCATGGCGACCACGGCGTTCTCGCTCCGCTACGAGGAGGAGCGCTACCCGGCGGTGCGCTTCACCGACGTGAAGGATTACCAGAAGCGGGCGGCGTGATTCCTTTGGGGTGGGGGCGTCTCGCTTCCCCCTCAGGTCGGCGATGATCGGACACGGCGACCTGTGATCTGCGGCGCGTATCCGTATCGCCGCTGTCACCGGATCACTCCCACCAACCCTCCTGGTCCTGCGGTGCCCGCGTCGGCGGGCCTCGACGGAGGCCTCCGGCCAGCCGTGGGATTCCGGGAGGCGTCCTCCCCGGCTGCGGCGCCGCAGCTCGGAATCACGGGATTGGTCCGGATAAGCCGCCGGTGCCGTGAAACCGCGGTCTGTCGGCGGTTCTGGATCCCGGGCTCCGCTGCGCGGCCCCGGGAAGACGGGGTGCGTGAGCCGGCGACGGGGAAAGCCCGCCAAGCGCCTCAGAACTTCCCGAGCATCGGGAAATCCACGGTGAGCGTCGATTCCGCCGCGATCGGGGCGTCGCGCTTGCGCGGCTTGCGGTTGAGGACCTGTTTCAGCTTGCTCTTCAGCACCGCCATGTCGAACGGCTTCAGGATGAAGGCGTCCGCGCCCGCCTGGTGGGCGAGGTTGATGTCCTCGAAGTCGAAGGACGATTCGGTGAGCATGAAGGGCGTGTTCATCAGCGCGTCGTCGCCGCGGATCTCGCGCAGCAGGGCCAGCCCGTCCATGGGCTCCATGGTGAGGTCGGAGATCACCAGGGCGTAGCGGCGCGTGCGCAGCCGTTCCAGGGCCTCGGCGGCCGTGGTCACCCCCTCGACGTCGGGGAAGCCGATCCGGGTCATCAGCATCACCACGAGACGCAGGAGCTTCTCCTGGTCGTCGACGATGAGGATCGGGGGCGTATCGCTCTCGGACATCGCTCGGCTCAGATGAAGAGGTGGTCGATGCCCTGGCGGGACATCGCGTCGTTCTGGAGCGCCAGGCAGAGCCCGTGGATCGCGGTCGCCTTCGGGGTCCCGCGCTGAAGCATCGGCAGCAGATTGGCCTTGGCGAACAGGCCGTCATTCGCCGTGTTGCGCTGGGCGCTCTTGAAGGAGTGGACGAATTCCCGCTTGGCGATCTCCCGCCACTCGTTGATCTGCACGTCCCGGTGGCGCTGGTCGGCGCTGACCCGGTCGAAAGTCTCGTGGACCGAGGAGCGCTCGCCCTCGATCACCTGGCAGGCGAAATTGCCCTCGACGATCATGAAGCTGGTGATCACCGAGAATTCGTTCTTCTTCTGCGCGACGCGGCCGATCTCGGCGATCTGCTCCGATCGCTTCGCCGGATCCGCCGACAGAGTGAGGCGCGAGAAGTAGATGATGTGGACGAGGCTCGTCCGTTTCGCCCGCATGACCTCTAGATCCGAAATCCGTATCGCGTGTGCGTTCGGGCGGGACGCGCCCCACCCAGATTGCCCCGTCGACGATCTTCGCCCGCGCCGGATAACACCCCGTAAACGCCCGCCGGCCTGCGCGCCGGACCGGTGCAGCCTTGATCCGGCAGAATCTGCCGGGCCGGCATCCCCACTCGGCGAGGGCTGCCGGGCCGGCGGCGGCCCGTGCCTGACGAATCAAGGGCTTAGCTCTGGCACGGCGGTTGCGGTCCCTTGATCCTGCGGGCCAGTGCGGCGCGTATCGGGATCGCATGCCATGGATCTTTTTACCGCCCTGCAGACCTCGGTCTCCGGACTGCAGGCGCAATCCTACGCCATCAGCAACATCTCCGGGAATATCGCGAACTCGCAGACGACCGGATTCAAGCGAATCGACACCAGCTTCGTCGACATGATGTCCGAGACCACGCCGAAGCGCGAGGTCGCCGGCTCGGTCCTGGCGCAGTCGCAGCTGACCAACACGATCGCCGGCAACGTCGTGGCCTCGAGCGTCCCGACCAACATGGCGATCAACGGCGACGGCTTCTTCACCGTGGTGCGCAAGACCGGCGATTCGAACGGCGCGGCCACCTTCAGCGGCACGAACGTCTACACGCGCCGGGGCGACTTCGCGAAGGACAAGGACGGCTACTTGGTCAACGGCGCCGGCGGCTACCTGACCGGCACCAACCTCGACCCGGTCACCGGACAGGCGACCAGCACCGGGCTGCTGCGGATCGGCGACACGTCGCTTCCGGCCCAGCCGACCACGTCGCTGACCTACGCGGCCAACCTGCCGGCGACGCCGGCCACCACCGCGTCGGCGACTTCCGGGTCCGACGTCTACAACCAGCTTCCGGCGGCCGTGGTCCTCACAGGCGCGACCTTGCCCGGTCCCTCGATTGATCCCAAGGTCGATCCAACGGCTCCTGGGACATTCGTCAATAACAGCATCGCGGGCCCGTCGATCACCGCCTACACGCAGACCGGAGCACCGGTAACCCTGAGCACGCGCTGGGCTAAAGTGCAGGACGCTTCGACGACACCGAAGCAGGATGCGGTCTGGAACCTCTATTACGCCTCCGACCCCACGGCCTCGGCGAATGCGACGACCTGGCAGAATGTCGGGACGGCCTTCACCTTCGATTCCACCGGAAAGCTGACCGCGCCGGCCACCAGCCCGGTCCCGCTCGGCGACGTGAAGGTCGGCGACTACACCTTTTCGGGCATGACCATGAATGTCGGCACGGCCGGGCTGACGCAGTACGCCGATACGTCGGGCGCCGTGACCACGAACACGCTGAGCCAGAACGGCAACAGCGCCGGCACGCTCACCAGCGTGGCGATCGGCGAGGACGGCAAGATCAACGGCACCTTCTCGAACGGCTCGGTGCTGGGGCTCGCCACGGTGGGCATCGCCCAGTTCGCCAATCCCGACGGGCTCAAGGCCGATTCGAACGGCAATTACCTCCAGACCGCCGAATCCGGGCCGGCTTTGGTCGGGCTGAACGGCAGCACGATCACGGGCGCGAGCAATGAGCAGTCGAATACCGACATTGCGAGCGAGTTCTCTAAGATGATCGTAACCCAGCAGGCCTACTCTGCGAACACGCGCGTCATGTCGACGGCTCAGACGATGATGTCTGACCTGCTCAACGTGATCCGCTGAGTGAGGACGCAATCCGAACCGCGGAGGCCGTGAGATGTCGTTGAACGCGCTTTCCACCGCGACCGCCGGCCTTGCGGCGACGCAGGCGGCGATCAACGTCGTCTCGCAGAACGTCGCCAATGCGGGCACCGCCGGCTACGTCAAGCGGACGCTCTCGACGGTCGCCACCGGGACCAACAATTCCGGTGTCGCCACCGGGGCGATCACCCGCAGCTTCGACGCCGCCGCGCTCAAGCAGCTGCGGCTCGAGACCTCGGGGGCGGCCTATACCAGCACCAAGGCCGGGATCGCCTCCCAGCTCGACGCGCTGTTCGGTGCGCCGGGCAGCGCGGCGGCGCTGGACGGCACGCTGAACACCTTCACCCAGTCGCTGCAGGAGCTGTCGGCCAACCCGACCTCCGCGGCGGCCCGCACCACCGTGCTGAGCAACGCCTCGGCGCTGGCCAGCCAGATCAACGGCGCCGCCAACGCGGTGCAGAACCTGCGCACCGGGGTGGAGGCGCAGCTCGGCACCGACACGCGCTCGGCCAGCACGCTCCTGTCCAGCGTCGCGAGCCTGAACGCCAAGATCCAGAACACCACCGACGCCGCATCCCTGGCCGACCTCCAAGACCAGCGCGACCAGGTGATCAACACGCTGTCGGGCTACATGGACGTCCAGACCGTGGACCAGCGGGACGGGACGGTCTCGGTGCTGACCCGGTCGGGCGTGACCCTGGTCGACCGCGGCAGCGCGGCGGTGCTGACCTTCGACGGCCACGGCTCGCTCAACCCCAATTCGAGCTACTCGACCGACCCGACGCAGCGCACGGTCGGCACGATCACGGCGACGCTCCCGGGCGGCGGCAAGATCGACCTCGGCGCGCCCGGTGCCATCCGGTCGGGCAGCCTCGCGGCCGGAATCGAGCTGCGTGACCAGATCCTGCCGCAGGCCCAGCGCCAGCTCGACGACCTGGCCGGGGGGCTCGCCAGCGCGCTCACCGACAAGGCCGTGACCGGCACGGTGACCGGTTCCTCGGCGACCATCGACCTGACCGGCATCAAGGCCGGCAACAGCGTGACGATCCCGGTCACCGCCGCCGACGGCTCGGTCCGCAACGTCACGCTGATCGCCTCGAACGCCGCGACCGCCGCGGTCGATCCGAGCCAGACCGACGATGCCAGCGGGCTGGCCCAGACCTTCAACATCTCGGGCGGCCCCGCGACCTACGCCAGCGCGATCTCGACCGCCCTGGCGGCGCTCAGCAGCCGGGCCACGGCGGCGGGCATCAAGAACGCCCCCAACCTCACCGCCACCGGCACCGGGGCAACGGTCACGATCGGGCCGGCCGCGGCCGGCACCGACAAGGTCTCGGGGGCCGGCGCCAGCATCACACAGCCGACCTCGCCGGGCGACCTGACCACAGGCTACCCGCAGCTCGCCCTGTTCACCGACGTGTCGGCGGCGCCGCCCCCGACCCCGCGGCTGTTCACCGGCTCGTTCGACAGCGGCTCGCAGCTCACCGGCTTCGCGCAGCGGATCTCGGTCAACCCGGCGCTCTCGGGCGACACCACGGCGCTCACGGCCTCCAGCGCCACCGACAAGAGCGCCTCGGGGGGGCGCGCGCAGGCGATCTTCACCGCGCTGACCTCGGCCCAGCAGACCTTCTCGTCGTCGAGCGGGATCGGGGGCGTCTCGGCGCCCTACCGGGCGAGCGTCGTCGGCTTCGCCCAGGACGTGATCGCCTCGCAGGGCGCGGCGGCCTCGAACGCCGCCGCCCTCGACGACACCCAGCAGACCGCCCTCTCGACCGCGCAGAGCCGGTTCTCCGCCGGGGCGGGGGTCAATATCGACCAGGAGATGTCGAACCTGATCGCCCTGCAGACGGCCTACGGCGCCAATGCCCGGGTGCTGACGGCCGCCCGCGACATGCTCAACCAGCTGCTGCAGATCTGACCATGACGACGATCTCTCCCTTCGCGGCCGGCTCCTACATCGCCAACCGGAACACGTCGCAGCTGCTGGCGCTGAAGAACCAGCTGAACGACCTGTCGAACCAGCTCTCCAGCGGCAAGGTCTCGCAGACCTATGGCGGGCTCGGCACCGGGCGCTCCACGGCGCTCGCCGCCCAGGCGACCCTGAGCGCGCTCGACGGCTACGGCGCCGGCATCACCGCCGCCCAGACCCGGACCAATCTCGCGGTCACCAGCCTGACCCAGGTCGCGAAGCTGGGCACCGACGCCCGCACGGCCCTGAACAACGGCCTGCAGAGCATCGCGGCCAACACCACGGCCGGCCGCTCGATCGCGCTTGCCAACCTGCAGACGGCGCTCGATACGCTCAACCAGTCGGCGGCAGGCAGCTACCTGTTCGGCGGCCGCGACGCCACCACCCAGCCGGTGCTCGACGCCGACACGATCCTGAACGGCACCACCGACAGCCAGGGCAACACGCTGGCGGGCCTCACCGCGCTGGTCAACGAGCGCGTCACCGCGGAGCTGGGCCCGGGCGGCAACGGCCGCCTGACCCAGACCGCGCCGAGCGCCACCTCCGTCCAGGTGACCGACGAGGCGAACGCCGCGACCCGGGGCCGATTCGGCTTCACCCTGTCCGGCACCCCGACCACCACCGGGACGGCAATCAACGCCGCGATCACCGGCACCGGCCCGGCCGCCCTCACCATCGGCTTGGCGGGCCAGCCGGCGGTGGGCGACAGCGTCAGCTTCGCGCTGAAGATGCCGGACGGCACCTCCACCACCGTCACCCTGAGCGCGGCCGCCAGTGCCGATTCGACCTCGACCACCAGCTTCGCCATCGGCGCCACCGCGGCCGACACGATGAAGAACCTGTCCGCGACGCTGACCAACGCCCTCAAGGGTGCGGCCACCGGCACCCTGGCGGTGAACGCCACGGCGTCCGTCACCCAGGACTTCTTCACCGGCTCGGCCCGGGGCGGTCCCTCGGGGACCGGGATCATGCCCCAGCGCATCGCGTACGACGCGGCCAAGAACCCGACCGGCTACGTGGCCGCCACCCCGACCAACACGGTGCTGTGGTACCAGGGCGAGAACACCTACACGACGCCGGCGGACCCGACCCAGGCCGTGCCGACCACGGCGCTCGACACCCAGTCGGTCCAGGTCAGCGCCACCGGCCAGGTCGGCACCGGCGCCCGCGCCAACGACAAGACGATCCAGAACGTGCTCGCGGGCCTCGCGACCATGGCGTTCGCGCTGCCGACCACGAGCGACGCCAACACCAGCGCCACCTATAAGACGGTGGTCAGCAAGGCCGGGGCGCTGCTGTCGGCCTCCGACCAGACCAATCCCAGCGTCCAGGACACGGTCACGCAGCTCAGCGTCGCGGCGACGCGCCTGTCGAACGCCAAGACCACCAACACCGCCACCCAGACGACGGTCCAGAACACCCTCGACGGGATCGAGCAGGCTCCGACCGAGGAGGTCGTCGCCAAGCTGCTCGACGTCCAGAACCGGCTTCAGGCCAGCTACCAGGTCACGGCCTCGCTCTCGAAGCTCTCGCTGGTCAACTACATCAGCTGACGCCTGTATTCGGTGCCGCGACCATAGTCCTGCCGCTTTCCCGCAGTGAATCGCGCCGGGCGGTCGCGTGTCGTGCGATCGCCCGATCGAGGAGAGGTCCGCATGGCGCTGTCCGAACCCGTCCACGCGATCCGCCGCCTGGGCGCCGCGGCGCAGATCAGCGCCATCGTGATGGCCGAGCAGGCGATCGACACCTATCTCGACGGTTGCCGCCGGCCCGACGACCGCGCGACTGCGCTCGACATCCTGCTGCGCGACCTCGCGCGGCTGCGGTTGCTCGAGCCTGATCTCGACGGCTTCATCGGCGAGGTCGAGCGCTACATCGATCTGCTGCACCGGGACCTGTCGCGCCGGGCCGCCTGAGATGGCCGGACAGCGGATCGGCTGGCTTCTGGCCGCCGCCCTCGTCGCGGCGTCGAACGCTGCCGCCGCTCGGGAGCTCGAGAAGGCCCCGACCGCCGCGGCGGCGATGGCATGCCCGTCGAAGGGGCCGGGCTTCATGCGCCTGCCCGGCAGCGCGAGCTGCATCCGCGTGTCCGGACGGGTGATCGCGGGTGCCGACCTGCGCCCGGGACACGGCGCCGGCGCAGCGGGCCCGCCCGCGATTGCCGGCCGCCTGGCGATCGACAACCGTGCCGACACCGATCTCGGCGAGGTCCGGACCTACGTGCGGATCGGCAACGGCCGGCGCTGAGCGCGGCCCTACAGGTTCCGCGACAGAACCAGCGGCCCGCTGCGGACGCCGCGCCCGTACGGGGACGGGGCGGGGGCCTGCTTGCCGTAGCCCGACGGGACCTGCGCCCGTCCGATCTCGTCCGCTAGGGACTTGATCAGCCCCTCCGAGACGGATCGCGCGCTGTTGAGGACCGACTGGTTGGCCTCGACCGCCGCGGTGAAGCGGCGATGGGCGGCCCGGAGGGTCTCGACCCCGTCCGGGTTGAAGCGCTTGAGCGCCACGGCGTTGGCCTTGGCGACTTCGAGGCCCTGCATGTAGGCCGCGGCCAGGGCCGCCTTCGGCTCGGCCGCCGCCAGGCCCTCGCGCAGGCGCCCGGCCCGGACATGGGCGGCCTCCTCGGCCAGGATCGCCTCCAGCGCGGCCATGTTGGCGAGCACGCCCCCGACCAGCGCCTCTGCGGTGACCCGGTCGCCGACGCGCAGCGGCTCAGCCCTTTGCATTGACGGCTCCATCGCTCGACGCGCCCTGCAGCTTCATGATCTCACGGAACACCGAATCGGCGATGCCGACGCCGCCGCTCTTCACGATCTGTCCCGCATATTCCTTGGTCAGCATCGAGCGGTAGACGCCGCCGCCGGTGCCGTTCTCGCCCAGCGGGCCCTCGGTCCCCTCCGACTGCATCATCCGGTCGAGGCTGTTCTCCAGGAACATCGACTCGAACTCGGTGGCGGTCTTGTGCGCCTTGGCGGTGCTGCCGGTCTTGAGGATGCCGTCGGACACGCTCGCGGCGATGGATTTCCCGACGCCGGCGGCCGCGGTGGCCGCGAAGTTGGCGAGTGGCAGCATGATTTGGCCCTCCTGTCCTTCCTGGGGCATCGTCTCGTTCCGAAAGCCGGCAACCACCTTTCGGGACGATGCACACGACAATCACATCAGCTCGATATCGGCCTGGAGCGCCCCGGCGGTCTTGATCGCCTGGAGGATCGAGATCAGGTCGCGGGGGCCGACCCCGAGGGCGTTCAGCCCGTCGACCAGCTCGCGCAGGCTCACGCCCTCCTTGACCAGCGCCAGCTTGTTGCCGTCGCCGGTATCGACCTTCAGGCTGGTGCGCGGCACCACGGTGGTGCGCCCGTTGGACAGGGGCGCCGGCTGGCTCACCTGCGGCTGCTCGGAGATCGTCACCGTCAGGTTGCCCTGCGCGATCGCCACCGTGGAGACCCGCACGTCGCGGCCCATCACGATGATGCCGGAGCGCTCGTCGACCACGACCCGGGCGGTCTGGTCGGGCTCGACCTTCAGCTGCTCAACCTCGGTGATCAACCGGATCATGTTGCCGTTGTACTTGGCCGGGATCTGGATCGTGACGGTGGCGGGATCGGTCGGCTCGGCGGTGTCGGCGCCCATGAAGTCGTTGATCGCCGCGGCGATCCGCTTCGAGGTGGTGAAATCGGGGTTGCGCAGGGACAGGCGCAGGGCGCGTGCGTCGTTCAGCTTGAACGCGATCTCGCGCTCGATATTGGCGCCGTTGGAGATTCGGCCGTTGGTCGGCACGCCCCGGGTGATCTTGGCGGCGTCGCCCTCGGCGGAGAAGCCGGCGATCGCCACCGAGCCCTGCGCCAGGGCGTAGACCTCGCCGTCGGCGCCGAGCAGCGGCGTCACCAGCAGGGTGCCGCCCTGGAGGGACTTGGCGTCGCCCAGCGACGAGACCGTGACGTCGATGCGGGTGCCCTGCGCGGCAAACGGCGGGAGGCTCGCCGTCACCATCACGGCGGCGAGGTTCTGGGTGCGCATCGTGGCGCCCCGGGTGTTGACGCCCAGCCGCTCCAGCATCGCCTGCAGGGATTGCTTGGTGAACGGGATGTTGTTGAGCGTGTCGCCGGTGCCGTTGAGGCCGACCACGATGCCGTAGCCGACGAGCTGGTTCTGGCGCACGCCCTCGATCGAGGCGAGGTCCTTCACCCGCGACAGGGCCAGCGCCGGGGTGCCGGCAGCCGCCAGCAGCAGCGCGCCGACGACCAGCGCCGCGAAGGCCGATGCGATGAGACGGAAAGGGTGGCTCGGGCGCATGCCGGGTTTTTCGAGGGTGAACGGACCTGCTCCCCTCCTGCCAGCCCCGTGCCAGCCGGACGTTTCACCTAACTATCTGGCCGAATGGATCATTATTTGGCCGGGCAGCGTCGGGATGGTTTGATCGACCGGCACCGAACATGCCGACCCGGCAGGTTCTGCCGCCCTGTTTACCGGTGCTTAACCCTGCCGGCCGAGTGTCCGGGGAGCGCAGGGGCGCCCGGAGCGACACGAACACGATCATGCGCGTCGAGACTCGCCAGCCGATCCAGAATGCCGGTGGCGTCGCGGCCAAGGCCCGGGTCGAGGGCGGTCGCGGCTTCAGCCTCGATGCGGCGCCGGCCTCTGCCTCTGGCACCGGCGCGCCGGCCGCGGCCGCGACCTTGGCCGGGCTCGACGCGGTGCTGCTGCTTCAGGGCGAGGCCGAGACTCCGCAGGAGCGCCGCCGCCGCGCGGCCAAGCGCGGCTACGACCTGCTCGACGGTCTCGACCGGCTCAAGGCCGCGCTCCTCGGCGGCCGCGTCGCCCCGCAGGATCTGCGCGCCATCGCCGGCCGCCTGGCCGAGCGCTCGGCCTCCTCGGGCGATCCGCGGCTCGACGCGCTCATGGGCGAGATCGAGCTGCGCGCCGCGGTGGAACTCGCCAAGCTGGAAGGCCGGCGCGGCGCATAGATGGGCCGCCGTCCTTGCGAGCGGAGCGAAGCAACCCACGGCAGCGCGCGATCGCGAGATGTGGCGTGTCCCTGGCTTTCTTCGCTCCACAGCAATGACGGAGCGCTTGACGATCGCTACCCCGCCCGCCGCTTCGGCCCGGTGGGCAGCATCTGCGGCTCTCCCGGGCCGGTCTCGACCCCGAGATCCGGCACCGCGATGATCGGCGCGCCGCGCAGGTCCTTGCGGGTGACGATCGCGCCGCGCTCCTCGAGATAGGCCAGCATCCGCCGGGCGCGGCCGCCCGAGCTGGTCCCGTAGGCGTCGGCCAGCATCGCGTCGGTGGGGCAGGGGGCGCCCTCGATCGCCGCGCGGGCGACCACCAGGAACAGGCCGGCCAGATCGTCCGGAAGGCCGGCCGCGATCTCCTGGGCCCGCTCCCAGGTGGAATTGTCGGCGACCGCCCCGCCGGCCTCGGCCCGGGCCACCGCGAGCCGGCGCTTGAATTCCGGCAGGCCCATCGTGTCGCCGCGCAGGCGCCGGATCCGGCAGCGGACGGTGAAATCCTGATAGAGCGTCGCGGGGGTGCAGGCGGCCGCGTCGGCATCGGCCAGGACCGAGGCTAGGACCTCGGCCAGGGCGGCCTCGCGGGCCTCCGGATCCATCGGCTCCTCTTCGGGCTCCTCCGCCGGGGCCGGGGGGCGGTAGCTCGCGAGCTGGACGAGCACGTCCGGGGCCGCCACCGGGCGCGGCTTCGGCCGGGGCATGGGCGGCGCCAGGCTGTCGGCCGGGCTCGCCGTGAGGATCAGCGCCCTTGCATCCTCGGTCGGGTCGGGGAGGGGGACGAGCACCGGCGACGAGCTGCGGCTCACCGTCAGGGTCGGCCCCACCGCGATGGTCAGCGGGCGCCGCGACAAAGCCGGCCCGAGCGCCACGAAATGGCCCCGGGGCAGGTCGCGGAAGGTCTCGGCCTGGCGGCGCTCCAATCCGAGCAGGTCGGCGGCGCGGGCCATGTCGATGTCGAGGAAGGTCCGGCCCATCAGAAAGTTCGAGGCCTCGGCCGCGACGTTCTTGGCGAGCTTGGCGAGGCGCTGCGTGGCGATCACGCCGGCGAGCCCGCGTTTGCGGCCGCGGCACATCAGGTTGGTCATGGCCCCGAGCGACAGGCGGCGGGCCTCGTCCGAGACCTCGCCGGCCGCCGCGGGGGCGAAGAGCTGCGCCTCGTCCACGGCCACCAGCATCGGGTACCAATGGTCGCGGTCGGCGTCGAACAACCCGCCGAGGAACGCCGCGGCGGCGCGCATCTGCCCCTCGGCGTCGAGATTCTCCAGCGACAAAACCACCGAGACCCGGTGCGTGCGCACCCGGGCGGCGATGCGCTGGAGCGCGACGTCGTCGCCGTCGGCCTCCACGACCACGTGGCCGTAGCGGTCGGCGAGGCTGGCGAAATCGCCTTCGGGATCGATCACCGCCTGCTGCACGAGCCCGGCGCTCTGCTCCAGCAGGCGCCGGAGCAGGTGCGACTTGCCGGAGCCCGAATTGCCCTGGACCAGGAGCCGGGTGGCCAGCAGTTCGGTGAGGTCGAGGAGCGCCGGGCGCTCGCCGGTCAGGCCGAGATCGATATCGGAACGCATGGTCGCTCCATAGCATGCCGGGGCGGGATCCGGGCCTCCCCCGGACGCGCTGTCCACGCTTCCCGCGAGGCTGCCGCGCGGCTGCAATGTCGCGGCCGCGCTGGACCCGGGCGCCGCCGCCCTGTAGGGGCCGCCCTCCCTCGAAACAAACCGGATCCCTCACGCGATGGCGGCCTGCGGCCTCGATTTCGGCACGTCGAACACCACCCTGGGGCATCTCGCACCGGCGGGACCCACCCTGCTGCCGCTGGAGGGTACGCACCGGACGATCCCGAGCGCGATCTTCTTCGAGCTCGGCCAGGAGCCGCTGATCGGCCGGGCCGCGACCGCGGCCTATGTCGACGGCCATGCCGGCCGGCTGATGCGCGGGCTGAAATCGGTGCTCGGCACGCCGCTCATGGACGAGGCGACCCCGGTCGGACGGCAGCGTCTGCGCCTGCGCGACATCATCGCCCGCTACCTCTCGGCCGTGAAGGCGCGGGCCGAGGCGGCCTGCGGGCAATCCCTCGACACCGTGGTCCACGGCCGGCCGGTCCATTTCGTCGACGGCGACCCGGAGGCCGACCGGCGGGCCGAGGACACGCTGCGCGACATCGCCCGGGACGTCGGGTTCCGCGAGGTCTCGTTCCAGTACGAGCCGATCGCCGCCGCTCTCGATTACGAGCGCCAGGTCCGCGCGGAGGAGATCGCGCTGATCGCCGATATCGGCGGCGGCACCTCGGATTTCTCGATCGTGCGCCTGTCGCCCGAGCGGCGGGGCCGCCCGGACCGGGCCGGCGACATCCTGGCCAATGACGGTGTGCGCATCGGCGGCACCGATTTCGACCGGCAGCTCAGCCTCGGCACGGTGATGCCCCTGCTCGGCCTCGGCAGCCCGATGCGGCGCGGCGACCTCGCGGTGCCGAACGCCTATTACCACGACCTCGCCACCTGGTCGGCGATCAACCGCCTCTACAATCAGAAGACCCTGCGCGAGATCGACGAGGTGATCCGCGATTGCGCCAAGCCCGACCTCGTCGCGCGCCTGCGCGCCGCGGTGGAGGGCGAGCGCGGCCACGCGCTGGCCGGGGCCGTGGAGGGCGCCAAGATCGCCGCCTCCGAGGCCGGCGCGACCGCTCTCGACCTCGGCCTGATCGAGCCGGGGCTCGCGGCCGAAGTGAGCCGCGACACCCTCTCGACGCAGACCGGCGACCTCGCCCGGTCGGTTGCCGCCCGGATCGCCCGCTGCCTCGCCCAGGCCGAGCTCGGGCCGGAGCGGATCGACGCCATGTTCCTCACCGGCGGCTCCACCGGCCTGCCGCATCTGCGCGCCGCGCTCACCGCCGCGCTGCCCGCGGCCCGGGTGGTGGAGGGCGACACGTTCGGGTCGGTGGGCCTCGGCCTGACCATCGAGGCGGGGCGGCTGGCGGGGTGAGCGCGCGTTAGCCGCCCGGGACCGATGGGCGGCTGGTCCAGGGATCGAGGATCCGCACCCCCGTCGGAGCGAAATCCACTCCGTTGCGGGTGACCACCGTCATCGCGTGCACCAGAGCCGTCGCGGCGATCAGCGAATCCCGTTCGGGCCGCGGGTTCGGGACGTGGAGGGCCGCGCAGCGCAGGGCCACCGCCGTGTCGACGGGCAGGATCCGCCCGGAGAATTCCGGCAGGACCTGTTCGTTCATCCAGGCGCGCAGATGCGCGCCCTGCGCCGGGTCGCGCCGCTCGGCCAGGCGGATGCCGAGGTCCAGCTCCATCACGGTGATCGCCGACAGGTAGAAGCGATCCGCATCCTGGGCCGAAAGCCAGCGCACCACGTTGGGATCCGCCCGGCCGTCACCGACCTTGCGCAGTTCGGACACGACGTTCGTGTCCAGCAGGAACGTCACGACAGATCCGCCGCCCGCGGCAGGTCGCTGGCCGTGGGGATATCCAGCGCGATCTCCGAAAGCCCGGGCTTCGACAGCGCCTCGACGAGGCTGCGGCGCTGCCCCGTGAGCCGCCGATACTCCTCGATGCTCAAGAGCACCTGCACCGGCTCGCCGCGCCGCGTGATGAAGACCGGGCCGTGCTCGGCGGCCTTCTGCGCTTGGTTGGCGTTCTGCTGGAACGCGCGACTGGACAGGGTGGTGACGGTCATGCCCGGCCCTCCTGGGCGACGGAAACGTTGATACGTTAGAACCTTGGCGACCGACGAACAATCCGGATTGTGGCGCAGCGGCTCCCGTCTCTCGTTGCGATCCCGCTTCATGAGGGGACCGGCGCAGCCTCCACCCGCGATCCGCGCCCGAGGCCGGAAGCCCGCGATTGACGGGCCCGCCGCGATCCCCGACAAGGCAGGCGCCTCGCGCCCGGAGAGACCGGCGGCCCATCCTTCCCCTGCGCGCCGCCCCGCCCGATGCTGTTCAACTCCTTCGTCTTCCTCCTCGCCTTCCTCCCGGCCGCGCTGATCCTGCACGCGCTGGTGGCGCGCGCAGCCCCGGCCTGGCGGCTGCCGCTGCTCGTCGTCCTGTCCTTCGTCTTCTATGGCTGGTGGGATGTCCGGTTCGTGCCGCTGCTCGCCGGCTCGATCCTGGCGAACTGGTGCGTGGCCCGCCTCTACCGGCGGTGGCCCGGGCGCTGGCTGATCCCGGGGGCGATCGCCGCCAACCTCGCCCTGCTTGGGCTGTTCAAGTATCTCGACTTCTTCGCCGACCTCGCCAACCTGATCCCGGGGCTGGAGGCGCCGCGGCTCGGGCTGGCCCTGCCGCTCGGCATCTCGTTCTTCACCTTCCACCACATCATGTATCTCGCCGACCTGCGGGCCGGCCGGGCGCCGGCCTTCGGGCTGACCAAGTACGCCCTCTACATCGCCTTCTTCCCGCAGGTTCTCGCCGGCCCGCTCGTGCGCTGGAGCGAGATCATGCACCAGTTCGACGAGCAGCCCTACGCGCGGCCCGACGCCGCCGAGCGCTTCGCCCGCGGGCTGATGCTGCTCACGGTGGGTCTTGCCAAGAAGGTGTTTCTGGGCGACCCGCTCGCGGCCTACGTGAATCCGGTGTTCCAGGCGGCCGCCGCCGGCAAAGTGATCACCGTCGCGGAGGCGTGGCAGGCGACGCTGGGCTTCACCTTCCAGATCTATTTCGACTTCTCCGGCTACACCGACATGGCGCTCGGCATCGCGCTGCTGTTCGGGCTGGTCCTGCCGCAGAATTTCGACGCGCCCTATCGCGCCACCTCGCTGCGCGATTTCTGGCGGCGCTGGCACATGACCCTGTCGCGGTTCCTGCGCGACTACCTCTACATCCCCATGGGCGGGAACCGGCGCGGCCTGAAGCGGCAGATCGGGGCGCTCGCCGCCACGATGACGCTGGGCGGCCTGTGGCACGGGGCGGGCCTGACCTTCCTGGCCTGGGGCGCCCTCCACGGGCTCGGCCTCGGCGCCGGGGTCCTGGCCCGACGGGCGCGGCTGAGCGTGCCGGCGCCGCTCGGCTGGCTGCTCACCAGCCTGTTCGTGATGCTGACCTGGGTGCTGTTCCGGGCGACCAGCTTCGAGGCGGCGCTGCTGATCTTCAACGGCCTGTTCGGCCTCGCGCCCCACGGTTCGGGCTTCAAGTGGCGCACCATCGCGGTGGCGGCCCTGGTCGCCACGATCGGCCCGACCGCCTGGGCCGCGGTGCACCGCCTGCCGCCCAAACGCATCCTGGCCTTCGGCTTCGCGCTCCTGTTCGTCGTCGTCCTCCTGAAGATCGGGGACGATGCGAATTACGAGTTCATCTACTTCCAGTTCTGAGGATGGCGCTCGCTCACCCCCCACAGGACCGGGCCTGGCGCGCTTTCGTCCGCACCGTGCTGCTGGCGATGGCCGGTCTGTCCGCGGCCTATCTCGGCCTGGCGGTGCTGGTCGACCCCTACGACACCGGCCGCTCGACCCTGTTGTCCCGCGGGGCCGTCCGCCCCCAGGGCCCGCGTACCGCCTCGGCGTTGCGCGGCCGCGACCCGGCCTATGCGGGGGCGGTGATCGGCAATTCCCACATCCAGCTGATCGAGCCGGCTTCGCTGACCCGGCTGACCGGCATCCCGTTCGTGCAGCTCTCGGTGCCGGCGACCGGCCCATCCGAGCAATTCGCGCTGCTGGACTGGTATCTGAAGCACCACGCCAGACCCGAGGCGATCGTGCTCTCGTCCGACGCGTTCTGGTGCTCCGACGACCCGAGCTTCCCGAGCGAGCACGGCTTCCCGTACTGGCTGGTCGGCGACTGGCCCGCCTACCTCAAGGGCCTGTTGCGCTTCACCGCCGCGCAGGAGACGATCAACCGCCTCGGCTGGCTGCTGAACCCGCGCCGGAAGCAGGCCGCCGCCGACGGCTGGTGGGACTACGAGTCGAACTATCTGAGCCAGGGGTTCGGCCGCGACCCGGCCAAGAAGGCCGCGCTCGAACGCCCCGTCGGCCCCGAGCCCGAGCCGCATCACGGCGGCCCGTTCCCGGTGGGCGACCGGCTGCGCGCCGAGCTGGCGCGGGTCCCGGCCGAGACCGCCGTGGTCCTGGTCTTCCCGCCCGTCTACGCCCGGGCCGAGCCGCCGGCCGGCAGCCCCCGGGCGGCGGCCGAGGCCGCGTGCCGCGCCGAGGTGCGCTCGGCGCTCGCCATGCATCCGCTGAGCACGGTCGTCGAGGGCCGCGACCGGCACCCGCAGGCCGCCGACCCCGATCTGTTCTTCGACCAGACCCATTATCGGCTGCCGCTCGCCCGATCGCTGACGGACGAGATCGCCGCGGCGATCGTCAGATTGCGCAGGCATGCAGCAGAATAAGCCCTAGACCGTGGCTTGTTTGCCGCAGGTGCGAACGCATTCGAGACAAGTTCCGAGCCCTGCAACGCTGCGCGTTGTCGCGATTACGCACCTCGACTATACGGCACCTCACGTTATCGCCGCGCACCGGCCATCCCCTGGTGGGCGGTTATGATCCAGCGAGGGTGACGCATGGCGAAGGTGACGCTGGAGGACGGCTACGTCCCGTCCGACGACGAGCCCTTCATGAACGACCGGCAGCGCGAGTACTTCCGGCGCAAGCTCCTGAGCTGGAAGAGCGACATCCTGCGCGAGGCGCAGGACACGCTGGTCGCTCTGCAGAGCGAGAACGAGAACCATCCCGACCTGGCGGACCGCGCCTCGTCGGAGACCGACCGGGCGATCGAGCTGCGGGCCCGCGACCGGCAGCGCAAGCTCACCGGCAAGATCGACGCGGCCCTGGCCCGCCTCGAGGACGGGTCCTACGGCTATTGCGAGGAGACCGGCGAGCCGATCTCGCTCCGCCGCCTCGACGCCCGGCCGATCGCGACCCTGTCGCTCGAAGCCCAGGAGCGGCACGAGCGCCGCGAGAAGGTCTATCGGGACGATTGAGGGGCGGCTCCGGCCCGGCGCCGGAGCGCATTCCGGCGCGCGCCGCCCTCGTGCGTGCCGGGAAGCAACCGAGGGCGGCGCGCGATCCCCGGGTGGCCTCGACCCGCCGCCCGGATTGTCCGACCGCGTCGCCTATTGCGTCAGCCGCAGCGCGCCGATGCTCGCCTGGATCTGCTTGAACGCCTTGATCAGGTCGTCCGAGGTGTTGGCCAGGTAGAACTGGCCCGGATTCGTGGCGCAGTTTCGCAGGAGCGTCTGTCCCGCGGCGTCGATCGGGTCGGAGGGGACGCTGAAGCCGATCGTGTAGATCGCGATGTTGACCGCCTTGGCGTTCCGGCAAGCCTCCGCCGTGAGGGCGTCCAGCGCGTTGCGGGCGGACGTCGTATCCTTCACGTTCTGGTTGTTGGGCGGCAGACGCACGTTCGCGCTCGTGTCATTGGCGTTCTGGAAATAACCGGCGGCGAAATAGAGCGATCCGGTGGGGGCGCTCGCGTTGGTCGACCAACTGTTGGTGCCGTCGGTCATTAGGATGATGATCTTGTTGATGGTCGTCGAATTCGAGGCGTTCGACGCCGGCGCGTAGGCCGCGGGCGTGCTGGTCCCCGCGAAGACGCTCTTCGGCGAGAGCGTCCGCCACCCCCACATGAAGCCCTCGTGGATGTTGGTCGCGCCAAGGGGCGCCATGTTGTTGATCAGGCCCTTCAGGGCGCCGGTGTCGTTCGTCAGGGGCAGGAGCGGCCTCGTGGTGCAGCCGAAATTCGGCCCGTTCGGGATCCCGAGATAGCTGTTGGACGTGGCGTTGCGGGGGCTGGTGTACTTGCAGGCCCGACCAAGCGCGGCGTCGTACGACAAGCCCTTGACGGGGCAGGCGCCGCCGGAACTGCTGGTATCGTCGTCGATGTAACTATTGTACGATCGATAGCTGCCGCTGCTATCGCTGAAATCTCTGTATCCGCTGCTAGCGTCTCCCGGCTCATCCGGCGAGAACAGGGGGACAAAATAAGAATCCTTGTTCGCCGCTGTCGGCGCGCCGTCCTGGACGTTGAGCGGATAAGGCAAGGTTTCCAGGCATCCCGCCCAGCCCCAGCCAGAATTGGCGGCCTGCAGCTTGGCGAAGATGTCGAACCGGCTGGCGAAGCCCGATCCGCTGGCAGATAGGACATTGGTCCAGTGGAGGCTGGATTTCCCGGTCTGGTCGATCCAACCGGCATAGCGATTGGTCACCGGATCGACCGCCACGGCGCCGGCGAACGGCACGATCGAGACCCGGGTCGCGCTGGAGAAGGCCGCGTTGGTGTAGACGTAATTGATGAAGTCGGTGGCCGCGCTCTGCACCGCCTGCAGCTTCGACTGGCCGCCGCTCGAGGCCGCCATCGATCCGGTATTGTCGAGGACCAGCGCGATCTCGAAGGTCTTGGGCAGGGGCGTGGCGCATTGCGCGGTGGCGCCCGGGTTGATGCGGTTCGTCCCGGTCACCTTGCCGAAGAACACGGTCGAGAGCTTGTGGGCGGTCAGGGTGATCTGGCGCGGATTGCTGGTGATCGCAAGCGTGTCGACCACGAGGTCGGACGCCCCCATGGCGCCGTTCATCGCCGCCTGCGCCATCCGGTTGAGGTCGGCGTTCGAGGTGGTGAGCGGCGTCTGGCACAGGAGCAGCGCGGTCGCGTCGGTCGCGGCCTGCAGCTTGGTCTCCAGCCGGGTCGCGAAGCCGTAATCGATCGCCGCGCCGGTGAACATCAGCATCGGCACGCTCAGGAAGGCGAACAGGATCGCGACGTTGCCGCCGCGTTCCCGCGCGAAGCCGAGCGACCCCGGCCGGCGGGCGCGATCAGAGTAACGGGGCATCGCAGGCCTTCTGGGTGGTGCCCGGTAGAATGACCTCGGTGTAGGTGTTCGACCCGTAGGTCGTGCCGCCGCGGGTCGGCCACGGGACGGAGGCCGAGAGGGTGATCGTGTTGCCGACGCCCTTGACCAGCTTGACCAGGGCGGAGCCGATCATCGGCGTGTAGCTGATGCTCACCTCGGCCAGCACGTAGCGCATGCCCGAAGTCTGGTAGCCCGCGGGCACGAGCAGGTCGGTGGCGGTGCCCGTCGACCGGGGCTTGGCGTTGCCGTTCGCCACGCTGGAGCAGACCTGCGGCAGGAGGTTCAGCCGCTTCAGGTCGACGCCCATCGCGCTGACGACGATCTGGATCTTGCTGGTGTCGAACGGGCGCATCACCTTGGCGGCGGAGGCGACGATGTCGGTCATCAGCGCCGGGCCGATCGGGTTCTGCGTGTCGCCCTGCGCGGTCAGGTCGGCGACGGTCCGGGCGAGCAGGGTCAGCTTGCGCCACTCGTCGATGGCGTGGGCGAGCTCGGTCATCCCGGCCCAGATCGCCAGCAGCACCGGCAGGATCACGGCGAATTCCGTGAGTGCGCTGCCGCGCCGGTCCCGGCGCAGCCCCGCCGTCCTGCGGACCAGGCGCCTCAGCACGGGTTCTGCCCGGTGACCTGGTAGGGCTCGGTCCGGAACACCGCCGTGGAGGTGAGCAGGCTCGATCCGGCGCCGGTGCCGCTGGTGAACGCCTTGGTGGTGAGGCCCATCAGGTTGAACAGGGTCGGGAACTGCACAGCCGCGGTCACGATCACGATCGTGCCGGGCTTGGCGCAGGCGTAGTTCGAGCCGAATCCGGTGGTCCAGGTGCCCGTGGTGGCGTTGACCGGCGTCGCGGCGCTGGCACCGGCCATCGTGCCGGCGGTGGACACGTCGATCTTGACGGCCTGGCAGTTGAACACCGTCGGGATGGTGCCGGCGCCGGTGCCGCACATCGTGGTCTTCAGCGCCGCCAGCATCGTGGCGGCCTCGGTCTGCGCGGCATTGGCGTTCTGGAACTGCCCGGTGAAGATCGACCGGACCGCGTTCTGCAGGGCGCGGTCGAAGTTCTGGGTCGCCCAGATCTGGAACGCGATCTGGAAGACCGCCCCGACCAGCGCCAGGAACGGCAGGGCAACCAGAGCGAATTCCACAGCGGCCGCGCCGCCCGCATCCCGCCGCAGGCGCGTCAGGAGGCAACCTGAGGTAGGTTTCGCTCGTGGAACTATTTGTACTCGTCGAGTCATTGACTCAGATTGCCGCACGAAGACCATGTGATGCCGTCATGTGCGGCCAATCGTTTGCGAAACACTTAATCCGACCAAGCAGATCACGATGAGTTCAAGTATTCTACTTGGGGTTGTGTGCATCGGTCGGGCGTGGGGTCTGCGCGGTGACGCGCTGCCATTGACGCCCGGCCCCCCGGCGCCACTTCGTCGACGGCATCCGGCCGGAGAACCGCATGACGTCCCCTGGTAAGGCCGCGCTCGTCTCGGGGCTGATCGCGGCGCTGGCGCTTGCCGGCTGCGACGCGCCGAAGCCGGGGCCGGCCGGGCCGCCCGGTCCGAAGGGCGAGCCGGGCCCTCCGGGGCCGCAGGGGCCGCCGGGCCTGAACGGCGCCACCGGCGAGCGCGGCCCCGCGGGGGATCGCGGGCCGGCGGGCGCTGCCGGCCCTCCGGGGCCGGCGATGAACACGCTGATCCGGCTCGACGTGGCCTGCCATCGCGACGAGGTGCTGATCGGCGCCTATTGCCGGGGCATGGCGGTGGTGCCGTCCGTAACCGTCACCGACGGCGTGGCCACGGTCGGCTGCCTCGACATGACCGCCAAGGCCGCCAAGGATGCCGAGCCGGTCGCCGTCTGCATGAGGAAGCCGTGAGACCTCTCGCCCTCGCTCTGCTCGCCGCCTCGGTCGCGTCCGGGGCCGTCGCACAGCCGTTCCTGCCCACCGAGCGGGCCGCGATCGACCTCGTGCGCAGCCGGCACACCGACAGCCTCGCCACGGTGGACGGGACGCTCGCCTATGCCGAGCGCGCCACCGGCGGCGCGTTCACGCGCGGCGGCTACCGGGTCGTGCGCCGCCCCGGCGAGCCCTTCGCAAGGGTGCAGATCTGCTACCGGCTGGGGATCGACCCGCCGACCTGCGGGCTCGACTATCTCGTCACCGTCAATCCGCCCCATATCGAGCCGGCCCAGCGCCATGACGGCCTGGCCCGGGATCTCGAACACGGCCCCCGGGCCTTCCTGCGGGCGCTCGCCCGGGAGGCCGATCTCCAGCGCCAGCCGGCGGCCCTGCGGCGGATCGAGGCCGCGCTGGAGCCCGACAACCCCTACGATTGGCGCTAGAGGCTCAGAGGAGCCGCGGCCAGCCGAGCAGGCGCTCGGGCGCGAAGGGCGCCACCGGCACCGCCGGTTTCCGCCCGGTGGCCAGGTCGGCCACGATCTCCCCGGTGATCGGCCCGGTGGACAGGCCGATATGGCCGTGGCCGAAGGCGAAGAGCAGGCCCTTGTGGTGGGGCGCCGGGCCGATCACCGGCATGCCGTCGGGGGTGGACGGGCGCGAGCCGAGCCAGGACTCGTTGTCGAGGGGCCCGCCCAGCCGCAGGGTCTCGGCCGCCTCGCGGGAGGCGGCTTCGATCTGGGTGTGGTCTGGCTCGGCGTGGCGGGCGTTGAGCTCGACGCCGGAGAGCACCCGGACCCGATGGTCGCCCATCGGCGAAAGGATCGAGCCGGCGCCGGTATCGAGCACCGGCCGGGTCAGGGGCGGGCTGTCCGGGTGCAGGGCGTAGTGGCGGTGGTAGCCGCGCTCGGCCGCCACCGCGAAGCGGTAGCCCAGGGTCCTGGCGATCGCCCCGGAGGCCGCGCCCGCCGCCAGCACCACCTGCTTGGCCCGCACGGCGCCGGCCTCGGTCACGACGCGCCAGCCCTCCGCCTCCGGCGCCAGCCGTTGAACGCTGCCGCGCAGGCGTTTTCCGCCGAGGCCCGCGAACAGGGCCTCGCAGGCCTCGACGAGGCGCCCGGGCTCGCGCACCGAGCCGGTCTCGGTGAGCAGCATCGCCCGCGCGTAGGGGCGGACCAAAGCTGGCTCCAGATCGCGGATCCCGGCGGTGTCGAGGATGTCGAACGCGACCCCGTGCCCGGAGAGAATCTCCCGCTCCAGCGATGCCGCCGCGAAGGCGGCCTCGGTGCGGTAGGCCTTGAGCCAGCCGGTCCGCTGCAGCCGCTCGCTGGTACCGGCCCGGGCAGCCAGCCGTTCATGGGCCGGGTAGGCGGCGCTGGTCAGGGGCAGCAGGGCGGCGGCGGCCCGGCGCCAGCGCGAGGCCCGGGCGCTCGCCAGGAAATGCGCGGTGTAGGGCAGGATCCGCGGCAGGTGGCTGTAATGCAGGCGCAGGCCGCGGTCGGCATTGCGCAGATAGGCCGGGAGCTTGCCCCACAGGGCCGGGCTCGACATCGGCAGGATCGAGCCGCGGCTGACCACGCCGGCATTGCCGTAGGAGGTCCGGGCCCGGGCCTCGCCGGGATCGCACAGGACCACGTCGAGACCGCGATCCTTGAGCGCGATGGCGCAGGCCAGCCCGACCATCCCGCCGCCGACCACCACGATATCGGCCGTCTCGTCCATTCCGCTTATCCCGACCCGCACCAAGCGTGGCGTTCTGACGGGTTTTGCCGGCGGTGGGTAGCGGGCTGGTGCCGGGGCGGGGGCGGTTCGCGCCACCCATGCGCGAGGAGACGCGCAAAACCCGGTGCGGATCGGCTACAGAGCGGATCATGACGCTCGTCCGCTTCGCTCCCTCACCCACCGGCTACCTGCATATCGGCAACGCCCGCCCGGCCTTGCTCAATGCGCTGTTCGCGCGAAAGGCGGGCGGCCGGTTCCTGCTGCGCCTGGACGACACGGATGCCGAGCGCTCCACCGAAACATTCGCCGAGGCGATCCAGGAGGATCTCGCCTGGCTCGGGATCGAGCCGGACCTGTTAGCCCGCCAGAGCGACCGCAAGGCCCA
The DNA here is from genome assembly GCF_000272495.1 of Methylobacterium sp. GXF4. Classification (NCBI taxonomy): domain Bacteria; kingdom Pseudomonadati; phylum Pseudomonadota; class Alphaproteobacteria; order Hyphomicrobiales; family Methylobacteriaceae; genus Methylobacterium; species Methylobacterium sp. GXF4. Next base: position 102,189 of record NZ_AKFK01000077.1, read on the forward strand.
GCACGATGCCGCCGCCGACCGCCTGCGCGCGGCGGGGCGGCTCTATCCCTGCTACGAGACCCAGGAGGAGCTGGAGCGGCGGCGCAAGCGCCAGCTCGGCCGCGGCCAGCCGCCGATCTACGACCGGGCGGCCCTGCAGCTCACTGCCGAAGACCGCGCCGCCCTGGAGGCCGAGGGTCGCCGGCCGCATTGGCGCTTCCTGCTGGACGCGCGCACGGTCACCTGGGACGACCTCGTGCGCGGGCCGGCCCATGTCGATTGCGCGTCGCTGTCCGACCCGGTTCTGATCCGCGCCGACGGCAGCTACCTCTACACGCTGCCCTCCGTGGTGGACGATGCCGATCTCGGAATCACCCACGTCATCCGCGGGGAGGACCACGTCACCAATACCGGCGTGCAGGTGCAGATCTTCGAGGCTCTGGGCGCCGCCGTGCCGGTCTTCGGCCACCACAACCTGCTCACCACCGCGGACGGGGAGGGGCTGTCGAAGCGGCTCGGCCACCTGTCGCTGCGGGGCCTGCGCGAGGCCGGCTACGAGCCGGCGGCGGTGCGCTCGCTCGCCGTGCTCACCGGCTCGGCCGAGTCGGTCCGCGCGGTGCCCGATCTCGACACGCTGGCGAGCCTGGTCGATCTCGGCGAGATCTCCCGCGCGCCGGCCCGGTTCGACCCGACCGAGCTCGATGGGCTCAACGCCAAGCTCGTCCACGCCATGCCGTATGCTGAGGTGGCCCCGCGCCTGGCCGATCTCGGCATCCCGCACGAGACCGCGGAGGCGTTCTGGCGGGCGGTTCAGCCCAATCTCGGACGGGTCTCGGAGGCGCGGGACTGGTGGCAGGTCGTGGCCGGCCCGATCGATCCGGTGATCACCGAGGAAGCCGTGATCGCGGCGGCCCGGGAGACGCTACCGGCGGAGCCGTTCGGCCCCGAGACCTGGAAGGCCTGGACCACCGAGATCCGCAGCCGCACCGGCGCCAAGGGACGGGGCCTGTTCATGCCGCTGCGCCTCGCGCTCACCGGCCTGGAGCACGGGCCGGACCTCGCCGGGCTGCTGCCGCTGATCGGGCGCGACCGGGCGGCGCGGCGTCTGGCCGGCGAGGCGGCGTAGCGCCTACTCCGCCTCGGCTTCCTCCAGCCGCGTGACCAGCAGCTTGTCCACCCGGCGACCGTCGAGATCGACCACCTCGAAGCGCCAGCCTGAGATCTCGCAGGTCTCGCCGGTCTCGGGCAGGTGCTGCAGCGCCGCGATGACCAGGCCGGCGGCGGTGGCGTAGTCGCGCGAGGGCGGCAGGCGCAGGCCGAGCTGGTCGGCCAGCTCGTCGGCGGGCATCGACCCGGCGATCAGCCAGGAGCCATCCGGTCGGCGCACCGCGTCCGGCTCGATGCTCTCGGAATGGAACGCGCCCGCGATGGCGTCGAGGATGTCGGCGGGGGTCACCAGGCCGTCGAAATGGCCGTACTCGTCATGCACCAGCGCCATCGGCACGGGGCCCTTGCGCAGGGCGTCGAGGGCGTCGAGGGCGTCGAGCGTATCGGGCAGAACGGGAGCCCGGCGGACATGCGCCCGCAGGTTGAGCGGCTCGCCGCGTGACAGCGGGCCGATCAGGTCGCGGACCTGCACGACGCCGATCATGGCGTCCGGGCCGCCATCGGCCACCGGCAGGCGGGCATGAGGGCTCGCCAGCAGGCGCTCCCGGATGGTGTCGGGATCGTCCGAGAGGTCGAGCCATACGACCTCGGTGCGCGGGGTCATGACGCCGCGCACTAGCCGGTCGCCGAGCCGGAGCACGCCGGAGATCATCGCGCGCTCGCCGCCCTCGATGACGCCGGCGGTCTCGGCCTCGGCCACGAGGCTGCGGATCTCCTCCTCGGTGACCGCGCTGGCGCTCTCGGTCTCCTGGCCGATCAGCCGGAACACCGCCCGGGTGGAGGCGTCGAGCAGCCACACCGCCGGCAGGGCGACCCGGGCGACGAGCCGCATGCCGGGCGCCACCGCGCAGGCGATCGCCTCCGGGTTGCGCAAGGCGAGGTGCTTCGGGACCAGCTCGCCGATGATCACCGACAGGTAGGTGATCACCCCGATCACCAGGGTGTAGCCCAGCGTGTCGGCCCAGCCCTTGGGCAGGCCGAGATCGATCAGCGTCAGCGCCAGACGGTCGCCGAGCGCCGCACCCGAGACCACGCCCGACAGGATGCCGATCAGCGTGATGCCGATCTGGACCGTGGAGAGGAAGCGCCCCGGCTCCTCCCCGAGCGCCAGGGCCGCCTTCGCGCCGGGACGGCGCGCGTCGGCATAGGCGCGCAGGCGGCTCTTGCGCGACGAGACCACCGCCAGCTCGGAGAGAGCGAAGACGCCGTTCAGTGCGATCAGCAGGACGACGGTGACGAGCTCGAGCAGGCGGGCTTGCAGAGCCGCGATCCCGCAGCGCGGGCCGGGCTTCCTCTGATGACACGGGATCCTAACATGGGGCCACAGCCCGGACCGTTCAACGGCCAAGCCTCGAACTGTGTTTCAACGCTTGGTTGGCCCGGCTGTCCCGACCCGCACTTCCCTCCTGACAGGCCGTGCGTTTTTCGATCGGCAGACGGGCTTGCACGCCAGCAGGCGGTGCGGGCGCCTCTCTCGTGCGGCCACGGGCGATCCAATGGTCCGGACGATCAATCCTGCAACCTGGATCGCGCGTAGCCCGCTCGGGACGGGGGCGCCGTGCGTCATCCTCCGAGGATCGGGACCGTCTTTTGCCGGCCGGTGTCGGGTCGAAAACCCTCTCAGTGCGGGCGCGCCTCGATCAGCACCGAATCGAGCAGGAAACTGCCGTCGGCCTCGATCGAAAAATGCTCGGTCACTTCGACCGGGGCCGTGGCCTGGAGGGCGCGGATCGCCGCGACCTGGACGTCGGGCGTGCGCATCCGGGCGATCCAACTGGAAAACTCCATGCGCGGCCGGTAAGCGGTCGCCTCGCCGGGGGCGAAGCCCGCCGCCGTCAGCATCGTGCGCCATTCCGAGACCCGGTAGTCGCGCACATGCGAGGGATCGCGCAGCAGCTCCACCGCCTGGAGATGCGTGTCCAGCAGCGGCTCTTCGGGCGCCACGATATCGCAGACGACCAGCAGTCCCGCCGGCTTCAGCACCCGTCGCGCCTCCGCCAGCGCGGCCGGGACGTCGCGCCAATGGTGGGCGCTGTAGCGGGTCAGCACCGCGTCGAAGGCGGCGTCCGGGAAAGGCAGGGCTTCGGCCGCGCCCTGGCGGCTCTCGATCCGGTCGAGGCCGCGCCGTCCGGCCTCGGCGGAGACCGCCGCCAGCATCTCGGCCGAGAGGTCGTAGGCGGTGACCGCGGCGCCCGCCGTCGCGGCCGCGAAGGCGACGTGGCCGCCGCCGCAGCCGAGATCGAGCACCCGCGCGCCCGGCAGCCCGCGCGCAAGCGCGCCGATCCGGTCGAGATCGGCGCCGGCGGCGTGGACCGCGCTCGTCACGTAGGCGGTGGCCTGGGCGCCGAACTGATCGACGACATGGCCGGCATGGGTGCGGGCGCTCATTGTTTCCCTCCCGAAATCAGACCGTCAGCGGTGCCAGCCGCGACAGCCGAATCGCGATGGCCAGCGCCAGACCGTAGAGGGCGCCCACGAACAGCACCACGCCGGTCCAGCCGGCATGGGCAAAGAACCAGCCGCCCGCGGTGCCGAGCACCGAGGAGCCGAGATAGTACAGGCACAGATACATCGAGGACGCTTGCGCCCGGTCGCGCAGCGCCCGCCGCCCGACCCAGCTGCTCGCCACCGAATGCGCCCCGAAGAAGCCGATGGTGACCACCACCACGCCGGCGACGATCAGCAGGATGTTATCGGCCGCCGTCATCAGGATCCCGGCGAGCCCGAGCGCGGTGGCGAGCCACAGCACCCGGCGCCGGCCGAAGCGGCTCGCCAGCTCGCCCGCCACCGGGCTGCTGACCATGCCGGCGATGTAGACGGAGAAGATTAGGCCGATCACCGTCTGGCTCAGCGCGAAGGGCGGATCGAGCAGGCGGAAGCCGATGTAGTTGTAGATGCAGACGAAGCCGCCCATCAGCAAAAAGCCTTCCGCGAACAGCCAGGGCAGGCCGGCATCGCGAAAATGGTGACCGAAGCTGCCCGGCACGTCCCGCCAGGCCATCCGGCGCGGCACGAAGTTGCGCGCCGGCGGCAGCCAGCGCCAGAACGCCAGCGCGGCGATCAGGGCCAGGCCGCCGATCGTGGCGAGACCGATGCGCCAGTTCACATGGTCGGCCATCACGCCGCTGATCAGCCGGCCGGACATGCCGCCGAGCGCATTGCCGCCGACCAGGAGACCCATCGACAGGCCGATCGCCTGCGCGTCCATCTCCTCGGCGAGATAGGCCATCGCCACCGCGGGCAGGCCGCTGGCGGTGAGCCCGGACAGCGCCCGCAGGACCAGGAAGCCGTGCCAGCTCGGCACCAGGGCGGCTACGATGGTCAGCACCGCCGAGGCGAACAGGGAGGCCAGCATCACCGGCTTGCGGCCCCAGATCTCCGAGAGCGGGCTCACCACCAGCAGCGCCACCGCCAGCAGCCCGCAGGGCAGGGACAAAGCGAGGCTGCTCTCGGCCGGCGATACGTTGAACTCCTCCGAAAAAATCGGCAGCAGCGGCTGCACCGCGTAGAGCACCGCGAAGGTCGAGAACCCCGCGGCGGCGAGCGCCAGAGCCGTGCGGCGGAAGACCGGCGTGCCCGACCGGATCAGCCGTCCGTTGCTGTCGCTCGCCATCACCGTCCCGCGCTGCGAAAGCATCATCCCGAACGGTGGTTGCCGGCTTCCGGGATGATGCGCCATCCGGTGGTGCGGTGCGGGCCAGCCGGCGTCAACCGCAGGCGGCGCGGTCTCGCCATGCGGGTGGATCAGTCGGGATCGAGGGCGCGGAGCGCCGGATCGATCAGCGCCAGCAACTCCGCCCGGGTCGCCCCGTCCCGCGCCTGGAACGAGATCGCCTGCATGATCCCGTGAAAGAACGCGGCGAGCCGCGCGATGTCCGTGCCCGCCGGCAACTCCCCGTCCGCGATCCCGCGCCGGAGCCGGTCCGCCACCAGCGCGACGGTCTTGCGCCGGGCGTTCAGGAGATGCGCGCGCGCCGCCTCGTTCACGGGCAGGCAATTGACCACCCCGAGGATCAGCAGGCAGCCGCCGGGCTTTGCCGAGAGCGCGACTTCGACGCTGCCCTCCAGCATCGCCCGCAGACCCGCGCGGACCGTCGCCGCCGCCTCGAGCGCGCGCATCGGGGCCGCGCCGATCGTGGCGATGTACAGGTCGATCGCCTCGCGGAACGCCGCCTCCTTCGAGCCGAAGGCCGCGTAGAAGCTCGGCGGCTTGACCCCGATCGCCGCGGTGAGGTCGTTGAGTTGCGCGCCCTCGTAACCCTTCGCCCAGAACACCTGCATCAGGCGCTCCAGGGCCAGATCGCGGTCGAAGCCGCGGGGCCGTCCTCGCGCGGAAGCCATCACACACCTTTCTGTAGCAGGATTTATAGAATGGCTTGACCGCCCGCGGCAAGCGCGCTTACCCATTCTGTAGTCGATTTTACAGAAATGGGGGCCGACGATGCGGGCAGCGGAGACAACGGTCGAATCACGGGACGTGACTGGTGCGGTCGAGCCCGGCGCCGCCACGATCCCGCCCTGGGTTTATCTCCTGAGCGCGACGATCTTCGTGATCACCACGGCGGAGTTCATGGTCGCCGGGCTGATGCCGTCTTTGGCCGCGGCCTTCTCGGTCTCGGTGGGCGAGATCGGCAACCTGATCGCGCTGTTCGCCCTCGGCATGACCTTCGGCGGTCCGCTGGTGATCGCCCTGCTCCTGCGGCTCGGCGTGTCGAACAAGGACGCGCTGCTGTGGCTGCTCGGCGTGTTCCTGATCGGCAGCACGCTGGCCGCCATGGCGCCGAGCTACGCGGTGATGGCCCTCGCCCGCACCCTGCAGGGCGTGACCAGCGCCGCCTGCTTCGGGATCGGCCTGACGCTCTGCGCCGAAGCGGTCAGGGTCGACCTCCGCGGGCGCGCCGCCTCCCTGGTCCTGGCCGGGCTGATGATCGCGCCGGTGGTCGGCGTGCCGGCCGCGGCGCTGATCAACGACCTGTTCGGCTGGCGCTCCAGCTTCTGGCTGATCGTCGGCCTGACGGCCCTGTGCATCGCCGTCGTCGGACCGACGATCCCGAGGCCTGCCCGCGGCACACAGGTCGACCTGGCGTCCGGTCTGGCCGAGCTGCGCAACACCCGCCTCTGGGCCGCCTACGCGACGAGCGGCCTGATCATCGGGGCGACCTTCGCGGCCTTCAGCTACGTCACGGCCATCTTCACCGCGGTGACCGGGCTGGCGCCGCGGCTGATCCCGATCGTGCTCGCCGCCTACGGCGTCGCGACGGTGATCGGCAATCTGATCGTCGGCCGGCTGGCGGATCGCCACACGATCCCCGTCCTGGCCATCGGCCTGGTCGTCCTGGCCGCGGCCCTGGCGAGCTTCGCGGCTGTCCCGACCGATGCGGCCGTCAGCGTCGCAGCCTTCCTGGTGATCGGCCTGACCGGCGTCTCCCTCAACCCGGCCATGGTCGCCCGGGTGATGCGGGTCGCCCATCCCGGCCCGCTGGTGAACAGCCTCCACACCTCGGTGATCACGGGCGGCCTGGCTTTCGGGACCTGGCTCGGCGGCCTCGCGATCGACCGGGGCTACGGCCTCGCGGCCCCGCTCTGGATCGGCGCGGGGCTCGCGGTGCTCGGGCTGCTCAGCCTGGCCCCGCGGCGGGCGCGGGACCTGACGGCGTGACGGATCCGCTCAGCGCGGCGCCGCCTGCGCGGTTCCCTGCTGCAGCAGCGGCGTGATCCGCCGGACCGTGACGCGGCGGTTCTCCCGGGCGGCGCCCTGCGTGTTCACCTTCAGGTACTGCTCGCCGTAGCCCTGCGTGGTCAGGTTCTCCGGCGGCACCTGGAACTGCTGGGTCAGCACGGTCGCCACCGATTGCGCCCGGCGGTCCGACAGGGACAGGTTGTCGATGTCGGAGCCCACCGCGTCGGTGTAGCCCTCGATCAAAAACACCTCCTGCGGGTTGGCGCGGATCGCCCGGTTGATCGCGGCCGCGATCACCGACAGCCGGGCGGCCTGGTCCGGTGTCACCGTGAACGAGGCCGTGTCGAACGTGATCGTGTCGATATCGACCGAGCGCATCCGGGCGCGCAGGTCCGGGCTGTAGCGGACCTGATCCAGGGTGTAGCGGCGGTCCACGGCGACGACCGGCGGGGCGGTCAGCGCCTCGTAGACCGCGCCCTCGTCCGCCTGCTCGTACTCGACCACGTACCGGTCGCGCGGGATGCGGATGTCGGGGGGCGGCAGCACGACCACGTCGTCGTAGATCGGGCGCGGCGGCCCGGCATAGCTGTTGTCGATGATCACCACCTCCCGGCCGTCGCGGAAGCGGCGGTAGCGGCGCAGCAGCCGGCCGTCATCGTCCGTCACGGTGACGATCTGCTCGCCGCCCGGCCGGTCGATGAAGCTGTAGAAGTCGGCGCCGCGCCGTTCGGACCGGAAGCCCCGCGGGTCGAGGTCCCGGAACCGCTCGTTCTCGTCGTGGCGGATCAGGTAGCCGTCGCGGTCCCGGACGATGATGCGGCCTGGCTCCCGGTAGAAGGTCCGGCCGCCCTCGCTGAACTCGCGCCGGTCGCGGCGGACCTGACCGTAGTCGCGCACGTCGTCATCCGCGCGGAAACCGCCCGGGACGTAGCCGGGCTGGCCCGGCGTGTTGAACGCGCCGCGTCCGCCCGGCCCGCCGGCGGGCGGCTGACCCGGCTGTGCGCCAGGCGGCGGGGGCAGGGCGTTCGGGCCGGGCGGCGGCCCCGGCGGCTGGACGGGGCGGCCGGGCACCCCCGGCGCCATGTTGGGCGGCAGCGGGCGTGCGGGCTCGGCGCCCGGCTGCGTCTGAGCGCCGGGCTGGGCATCGGGACGCTGCACGGGACGACCGGGCACGCCCGGTGCCATGTTGGGCGGCACGGGACGTCCGGGCTCCGCATTCGGCGGCGGCGCGGCGCCGGGCTGGGCATCGAGGCGTTGGCCCGGACGGCCCGGAACGCCGGGGGCCGCGTTGGGCGGCGGTGCGGCGTCGGGGCCACCGAGGCGCTGCGCGGGTGCCCCGCGATCCGGGGCGGGATCACGGCGCCGCGCGGGCGCGTCCGGCGCGGCGTCGGGGGCCGCGCGCTCCTCGCCCGGTGCCCGGCGCTCCTGATCGGGAGCCCGCTGGAGCTGGGCGGGTGGGTTCGGCGCGGTGCGGGGGGCGGCCCGCTCCTGATCCGGTGCCCGGCGGTCCTGATCCGGTCCGCGCGACGGCTGGGCGGGACGCTCGGGCGCTGCCCGCGGCGCGGGTGCCGGGTCGCGCGGCGGCCGGTCGGGATCCCTCCGGTCCGGCCCGGGGTGATCGGCGGGGGGACGCTCCGGCGCGCGCCGCTGCTCCGGCGCCGGACGCTCCGGTGCCGCGCGGTCCTGGATGTCGGGTTGCCGGTCCGGCCGGCGCTCGGGGGCGCGCTCGCGCGGGGGCGGCTCGGCCTGGGGCTGCCGCTGGGCCGGCGGTTCGGGACGTTCGCGCGGCGGCGGGGCGCGCTCCGGCCGTGGCTCGGGCCGCTCGCGCGCGGCAGGCGGCGGGCCCGGACGCTCCTGCGGCGGCCGCTCCGGACGCGGACCGCCATGCGGAGGCTCGCCGCCGCGCGGGCCGCGCTCGTCGGGCCCGCCCTGCGCCATGAGGATCGGGCCCGGGGATGCGCCCGCGGGCTGCATCAAAGCGAGGCCCGGGAGCACCGTACCGGTAAGAAGGATCAGTCGCAGCAACCGCATCGAGGCCTCGTTTCGGATCGAGCCGACCCGAACCCGCTCAACGGCCCATGGTTCCGCGCCCGCCGCTCAAGACTCCGTCAGGGCGTCAGCCGCTGGGGCACCGCGATCATGTCCGGGGCGATGATCCGCACCGCGACGTGATCGGGCTTGGCGACACTCGCCGGGGGCGCGCCGGGCTTGGCGTCGCCCGCCTTCCCGTCCGTCGCGCCGGCATTCAAATCGACCCCCGCGCGTCCGGCGGCGTCGGCGGCGAGCTCGGCCGCGGTCCGGTCGGCCCGGCCGACCAGGGTCAGGCGCACTTTCGGACGCGACAGGGCCTCGGCCTGCATGGGCGTGACGAAGATATCGCCCTTGTGCCGCACCAGCATGCTCTCGGCCTTCACGAGCGACTGCGCCCAGGTCTGGTTCTGGGGCTTGCAGGAGCAGTTCGGGACGAATTCCTTGCGGAACTTGAACGCGTTGGCGAGGCTCACATAGGCGCGGCTGCCCTTCACCGAGGCGGCGTGCTTCAGCGCCTCGTCGCCGTAGGGCATCGAATAGGCCTGCGCCTCGGTGCCGGGGCAGAGCGCCTGGCACATCTCGTCGGCGCCGCCGCGGCCCTCGGGCAGGTTGCGCATCGGGAAGAAGCCGCCGTCGCAGGTCCGCACGCAGACCGTCTGCGGGCCGCCCTTGGCGTAGGTCTCGCCGGTGCCGGCATAGGTTTCCCGGGCCGGGCAATTGGCGGTGACGAGCCCCTGCAACTCGCGCTTGCGGGCGCTGCTGTCGTCGAACACCGCGCCGCCATAGGTGGCCTTGAGCGCGCGGATGCGCTGCTCCACGGCGCCGCACTGGGGCGGGCGCGTGTCGAAGAAGAGGAACTTGCCGCCCTCGCAGTTCAGCCCGCGGAAATAGGCTTCCAGCCGCCCGATCTCGTCGTTGAGCGCGCGGGTCGTGCTGGCACCGTTCTGGACGGAGGCGAGCTCGGCCCGGTAGCGCCGGCAGGCGGGCGAGGGCAGTTGCGGCGCGACGGGCTTCGCCTCCCCGGCGACGGGCTGGCCGACCGGAGTGTCCTGCGCCCGGGCGGTATCGAGACTCTGGGACAGACCGAACGCAAGCGCCGCGCTCAAGATGAGGCGGCCGAGCGAACGGACGATCGGGCGGTCAAGCATAGGCTGCATCGCGGTGGTCGGAAATGCGGCGGTCCCCTCGGTCGGGTGCTGTCCTGCCCCGGCCTCGGGACCGAAGCAGCTTGAGTGTACGCCCCCTCGTAAGCGGGTGACACCCCTCCTACATCCGGGCCGCGCGCTTGGGCAGGGAATTGACCCGTGATGTGGTTTCGGAGTCTCACCTATGTTGGGCTTGTCGCCCTCGGCCTCTCGGCGGCCGGACCGGCCTCGGCTCAGGAGCCGGACCGGATCTTCTCCAAATCCACGGTCTGGCGGCCCCTGACCCCCAACGACAAGCTCGTGGTCTACGGCATCGACGACCCGGCGGTGTCGGGGGTCGCCTGCTGGTACACGCAGCCGGAGAAGGGGGGCATCAAGGGGACGCTCGGCCTGGCCGAGGACGTCTCCGATATCTCGCTGGCCTGCCGCCAGACCGGGCCGATCGCCTTCAAGGGCAAGCTGAGCCAGGGCGAGGTCGTGTTCAGCGAGCGGCGTTCGCTGATCTTCAAGTCGATGCAGATCGTGCGCGGCTGTGATGCCCAACGCAATACGCTGATCTACATGGTCTATTCGGATAAGGTCATCCAGGGATCGCCGAAGAACTCGACGTCGGCGGTGCCGCTGGCGCCCTGGGGCACCGAGCCGGCACCGAAATGCGCGGACTTCGTGAAGGGTTGACGGCACGCGGCCGGGGCGCCCGTCAGTCCCGGCAGGTGATGCGGATCGGGCGCTCCGACGGGGTCGAGACCCGCTGCTCGATGGCGCCGGTATACTCGTCGGCGGCGGCGATCCCGAACGTGTTGGCGGCGGCGTAGCCCTGGGCCTCGCACCAGGCATTGGCGACGACCTGGCCGCACTCGCTGCCGGGCGTCGTCAGGCAATCGCCGACGCCGTAGCCGTCGCTCGACGGGATCAGGAACGTCTTCTCGACATGGGCCGGCACCTTCGCGGGCGTCTCGCCGTCGCTGCCGGCGAACGCGCCTTGCGCGAGGCAAGCCGTGGCCAGGGCAGCGGCGATGACGAAATATCCGGCGGCCGTGCGTCGCATCGAAGATCCTTGGGCACAGTATCTTGGGTGTGAGGAGCTTGGTCCGGACGGTCCGACGGCGCGGTTAAGGAAGGCTTACCCGGCACGTGCGAGGGCCATCTCGAATTCCTCACGCTTTTGCGTTAGCCCCATCGGGCGCGCGGCACCGTCGCCGCAGTGCAACAGCGGGCCCCTGTGGCAGGGCCGGAGGCGCCACGGTTCGGCCGTTCTTCGCCTCGCAGGGCCCGCAGGTCGTTGAAGGCAGGGCCGGTTTTCCGGCGACGGCGCGGCGTCGATCATCGGCCGCGGCGCCGGAAGGGGATGGGTTTCATGGCGCCGATGTTGCGGCTCTACAACACGCTCAGCGGTGCCAAGGAGGCGTTCGCGCCGATCGATCCCGCGCAGGTGCGGATGTATGCCTGCGGCCCAACCGTCTACGACGCGGCCCATATCGGCAACGCGCGCCCGATCATCGTCTTCGACCTGCTGTTCCGGTTGCTGCGCCACCTCTACGGGCCGGCGCACGTCACCTACGCGCGCAACGTCACCGACGTGGACGACAAGATCAACGCCCGCGCGGCCGAGCGCGGCATCACCATCCGCGAACTGACCGACGGCACGCTGGAGCAGTTCCACCGGGACCTGCGCGATCTCGGCGTGCTGAGCCCAGAGGACGTGAACGTGCCGGGCGAGCCGCCCCGCTTCATCGAGCCCCGGGCCACCGATCACATCGGCGAGATGCGCGCGATGATCGACGCGCTGGTCGCGGGCGGCCACGCCTACGTGGCCGAGGGGCACGTGCTGTTCGACGTGCCGGCCATGCCGGATTACGGCCGCCTGTCGAAGCGTCCGCTGGACGAGATGGAGGCCGGCGCCCGGGTCGAGGTCGCGCCCTACAAGCGCTCGCCCCTCGATTTCGTGCTGTGGAAGCCGTCGAAGCCCGGTGAGCCGTCCTGGCCGTCACCCGCCGGCATCGCCGAGCCGGGGCGACCGGGCTGGCATATCGAGTGCTCCGCGATGTCGGCCAAGCACCTCGGGAAAACCTTCGACATCCATGCCGGCGGCATCGATCTGATCTTCCCCCACCACGAGAACGAGGTGGCGCAATCGCGCTGCTGCTTCGGGACGCCGGTGATGGCCAACGTCTGGCTGCACAACGGCTTCCTGCAGGTGGAGGGCGAGAAGATGTCGAAGTCGCTCGGCAACTTCATCACCATCCGCGACGTGCTGAAGGACTGGCCGGGGGAAGTGGTCCGCCTGACCATGCTGAAGACGCATTACCGGCAGCCGATCGACTGGACCCTGCGCGGTCTCGAGGAATCGAGCCGGGTGCTCGACCGCTGGTACAATGCCGCCGGGGATACACCGGCCGCCGAGACGGTGCCGGCCACGGTGCTCGACGCGCTGTGCGACGACCTTAACACGCCGGCGGCGATCAACGCGCTGCACGGATCCGACGAGGCGGCTTCGCTGCGGGCCGGCGCGAACCTGTTCGGCCTGCTCACGCGCACCCGCAGCGACCGCGAGCAGGATCAGGTCGCCGCGGCCGGGATCGATGTCGCCGCCGTCGAGGCGCTGATCGCCGAGCGCCGGGCCGCCCGGGCCGCCAAGGACTGGGCGGCCTCCGACCGGGCCCGCGATGCGCTCGCCGCCATGGGCGTGTCGGTGAAGGACAACAAGGACGGCACCAGCACCTGGACCGTGGCGCGCTGAGCGGACCGCGTCCACGCGCCCGCTTGCGTCGGCCGCTCCGTGCCGCATCTGTGGTTGCGGGGGCTCGGGCAGTTAAGGTTCGCGCGTGACGACCACCACAATCAGGACCATCGGGACGCGGCTCGCGGGGGCGGCGCTCGCAGCGACGATCGGGTTCGGGTCGGCCGGCCCGGCCGCCGCCATCGACGGCGGGGCGCCCGCGGGGCGGGACGCGCTGGCGCAGGCCACCGTCGCCATCGGGACGATCACCCAGCCCGAGGAGGCGCTGAGGCTCACGCGCTGCACCGGGATCCTGATCGCCCCGGACCTCGTGCTCACCGCGGCGCATTGCGTGAACGGCGATCCGCTCGGCGCGCTGGTCGTGTTCTTCCGCGGCACCGAGCCGGCGCGGCCGGTCTACGGCGCCCGGGTCGCGGCGCGCTACAGCCCCGATCCCGGCGAGATGCTGCCGAACGCGGCCCCCGACGTGAGCCTCGCCGACCTGTCCCTCGATCTCGCGGTTCTGCGCCTGACCGAGCCGGTGCGTGACCGGCGCCCGGTGCCGCTCGCGGCCGATCCTCGCCGCCTGCCCAAGACGCTTCGGATCGCGGGGGCCGGCCTGTCCGGGCGGGGCGTCGGGCGGTTGCGCACCGCGACCCTGACCCCGGTGGCGGCCAGCAATACCGGCCTGACCATCGCCCGGGCGAACGGCGCCCGGATCTGCTTCGGGGATTCCGGCGGGCCCGTCGTCGCGCAGGATCGCGGCGGGACCTATGTCTGGGGCGTCGCCAGCGCGGTGATCACCCGCACCGCGCCCTGCGGCGGCTACGTCGTGGTCGCGCCGGCGGCCCAGGTCTTTTCCACGACCGGGGTTCGGTAGGCCTCAAGTCGGCAGCGTCTTTTTCCGAAAGCCGGCAGCCACCTTTCGGGACGATGCGCAAAAAACGAAAACCCCGCGCGGCCGAGCCGCACGGGGTTTTTCGACAGGCACGCTGACCCGGGTGGATCAGACCGCCATGCGCTCCTCGGCGTCCATCGGCTCGCGCAGCACGTAGCCGCGGCCCCAGACGGTCTCGATGTAGTTCTTGCCCTGGCTGGCGTTGGCGAGCTTCTTGCGCAGCTTGCAGATGAACACGTCGATGATCTTCAGCTCGGGCTCGTCCATGCCGCCGTAGAGATGGTTGAGGAACATCTCCTTGGTGAGCGTCGTGCCCTTCCGGAGCGAGAGGAGTTCCAGCATCTGGTACTCCTTGCCGGTCAGGTGCACCCGGGCGCCGCCGACCTCGACCGTCTTCTGATCCAGGTTCACGATCAGGTCGCCGGTGGTGATCACCGACTGGGCGTGGCCCTTCGAGCGGCGCACGATGGCGTGGATCCGGGCCACCAGCTCGTCCTTGTGGAACGGCTTGGTGAGGTAATCGTCGGCCCCGAAGCCCAGACCCTTCACCTTGTCCTCGATCCCGGCCATGCCGGAGAGGATCAGGATCGGCGTCTTCACCTTCGCCACCCGCAGGTTGCGCAGGACCTCGTAGCCCGACATGTCGGGCAGGTTCAGATCGAGGAGGATGATGTCGTAATCGTAGAGCTTGCCGAGGTCGATGCCCTCTTCGCCCAGGTCGGTGGTATAGGTGTTGAAGTTCTCGGACTTGAGCATCAACTCGATGCTCTGCGCGGTCGCGCTATCGTCCTCGATCAAAAGTACCCGCATCGTCGGTCCCCAGCCCAGCCGGCCGCATCAGCGCGCAGACACGTCCCCACCGATCACCCGCCACCGGCCTGTGGACGGGCGCTCCGTCGCTCTTGACGTGGAACGCTATGGATTAATCGTTAACAAAACCTGATTCCCACCCGCAAGCGTCTCGTTCACCGGCCCGTGAGCTTGACGGGAGGAATAGGGTTCCTCCACGGCGCCCGGGGCCATGATTCCGCTCCATTCGCGACCGGGACGCCCACGCGTTTGGGCGTAAGTGTCTCCCCCGAAACGACCCGGTCCCGGCTGTGTCCCTGCGGACACAGCCCCACGACTTCGTGAAGTCCGGCTGACGCCGGAGCCCGGACCGGGCCGCTACGAGCCCGATGACCGCAGTGTTAAGGAGGCCGGTAAACGAAGCGTTGAGAGCCACGCCGATGACACAGGATCCGGCAAGGTCCGTTACCAACCTCGCCGCGGCCCAGGCGGCCCTCGACCGGATCGAGGTGCTCGAGACCTTCGGCCGGGTCGTGGCGATCCGCGGGCTCCTGGTCGAGGTCGCGGGGCCTGTGGCCGCCATGCGGCTCGGCGGCCGGATCGACGTGGAGGGCGCCAACGGCCTCGGGCTGGTGCCCTGCGAGATCATCGGCTTCCAGGGCGACCGCGCGCTCGCCATGCCGTTCGGCTCCCTGGAAGGCGTCCGCCGCGGCTGCCCGGCCTATGTCCGCGACGAATCGGCGGGGGCGATCCGGCCGTCGAGCGCCTGGCTCGGGCGGGTGGTCGACGCGCTCGGACGCCCGGTGGACGGGCTCGGGCCCCTGCCGCAGGGACCGGACGTCTATGCGCTGCGCGCCGACCCGCCCCCGGCCCATGCCCGCACCCGGGTCGGCGGACCGCTGGACCTCGGGGTCCGGTGCATCAACACCTTCCTGACCATGTGCGCCGGCCAGCGGATGGGCATCTTCGCCGGCTCCGGTGTCGGCAAGTCGGTGCTGCTGTCGATGCTGGCCCGCTACACTGCCGCCGACGTGGCGGTGATCGGCCTCGTGGGCGAGCGCGGCCGCGAGGTGCAGGAATTCCTGCAGGACGATCTCGGCGCCGCCGGTCTGGCCCGCTCCGTGGTCGTGGTGGCGACCTCGGACGAGCCGGCGCTGATGCGCCGCAACGCCGCCTACGTGACCCTCTCGGTCGCCGAGCATTTTCGCGACCAGGGCGCGAAAGTGCTGTGCATGATCGATTCGATCACCCGCTTCGCCATGGCCCAGCGCGATATCGGGCTGGCCGCCGGCGAGCCGCCCACCGCCAAGGGCTACACGCCCACGGTCTTCTCGGAATTGCCGCGGCTTCTGGAGCGCGCCGGACCCGGGGTCGGCCTCGGCACGATCTCGGCGCTGTTCACCGTGCTGGTCGAGGGCGACGACCACAACGAGCCGGTGGCCGACGCGGTCCGCGGCATCCTCGACGGGCACATCGTGATGGAGCGGGCGATCGCCGAGCGCGGGCGCTACCCGGCGATCAACGTGCTGCGCTCGGTCTCCCGGACCATGCCGCGCTCCTGCGATCCGGCCTATTTGCCTGTGGTCCGCAGGGCCCGCCGGGTGCTCTCGACCTACGCCGACATGGAGGAGCTGATCCGGCTGGGCGCCTACCGGTCGGGCTCGTCCCAGGAGGTCGACGAGGCGGTGGCGCTCATGCCGGATCTTGAGGCTTTTCTGGGGCAGGGTAAGGAAGAAGCAACGTCCATCAGCGATGGTTACGCCCGGCTCAGCCAGATCGTCGGCGGGGCCTAGGCATCATGCAGCGAAGCGGTAATCGCTTGGGTGCATTGAGTGATGCGGAACCAGGGTCTGAGCAGGTTCGCCGTCGCGATCCTGCTTAGGGCACGAGCCGGGCATGGTCCCTGGCGCGGCCCCGAGCGTTGCGTGGAGTGAGCGTCCCAATGAAATCGCGTGACACGCTGATCCGGCTGCGTCGCTTCCAGGTTGATGAGAAGCGGCGGCGTGTGACCCAGATCGAGATGATGATGGCCGACTTCCAGCGCATGGCGGTGGAGCTCGACCGGGAAGTCGCCGTCGAGGAAGCCCGCGCCGGCATCACCGATGTCGGGCATTTCGCCTACCCGACCTACGCGCGCGCCGCCGCCGGCCGCCGGGACAACATGCGCCAATCCGCCCAGGCGCTGGAAGGCCAGCTGGCCGAGGCCAAGGCCGAGCTCGGCGAGGCCTTCGAGGAGCTGAAGAAGGTCGAGATCCTGAACGACCGGGAGCGCACCGCCGAGCGCGCCGCCGAGGCGATCCGCGACCAGGCCGCGATGGACGGAATCGGCCTCAACCGCGCCCGCGGCTGAGACGCCCGATCGGGCCTCGCGCACCCGCGCGTTGCGCCCTCCGAGGGGCTTTTCGCCGAGTCCGTGTGTGATGTGCCGGCAACGCGGCACGAAACCGTCACGATCACCTGACAAGGGGGATCGCGATGGCCTCGATCCGCTTGCGGCGCATTGCATGGCGGCGCATCAGGGGCTCTCCCCGGGGCGTCGGTGTACATGAAGAAGCTCAGCGAGTTCATCTGGCCGTTGATCGGCCTCGCAGCGGTCGTGGTATCGGGCTACTTTCTCTACCAAGAGCTGAAGACCACATCGCTGGCGGCGATCTGGTCCGCGATCCTGGCGATCCCTCCGCATCGCATCCTGCTGGCTGCGATCTCGACCCTCGTGGCCTACGCGGCGCTCGCCTGGTACGACCGGATCGCCCTGCTGCATCTGGGCGTGCGCCACATCTCGTGGCTGTTCGTCTCGCTCTGCTCCTTCACCACCTACGCGCTGTCGCACAATATCGGCGCCTCGGTCTTCTCCGGCGCCCTGGTGCGCTACCGGGCCTACACGGCCAAGGGCCTCTCGGCCGCCCAGGTCGCCGTGCTGGTGGCCCTGTGCTCCTTCACGTTCTTCCTCGGCACGGTCCTGCTCGGCGGCTTCACCCTGGTGGTGGACCCGAACCTGTTGACGCGCCTCGAGGGCAAGCTCCCGGGCTTCCTGACCGATCCGAAGACGGCGCTGGTCGTCGGCTTCTGCATGCTGGGCTTCGTGGCGCTCTACGTGCTCGGCTCGATCCTGCGCCTGCGGCCGCTGCATATCCGCTCGTTCAAGCTCGAATATCCCCGGCCCGGCATCATGGCGCGCCAGCTGCTGGCGGCGCCGCTGGAGCTGCTGGGTGCCGCGGGCATCATCTACTTCGCCCTGCCGGAGGCGATGAACCCAGGCTTCATCCCGGTCCTCGCGATCTTCCTCGCCTCGTTCTCGGTGGCGCTCGCCTCGCACGCCCCGGGCGGCCTCGGCGTGTTCGAGATCGTGTTCATCACGGCGATGCACATCACCGACGACGCCCAGAAGGACGCGATCATCGCGGCGGTGATCATCTTCCGGATCTTCTACTTCTGGATCCCGGCGCTGATCTCGGTGATCGTGGTGGTGCTGTTCGAGCGCTCGCGCCTCGCCGCCGCCATCGCGGCGCCCGCCGCGGTCCCCTCGACCGTGCCGGAGCCGCCGGTGGTCGTACCGGGGCTCGACGCGCACGAGCTGGAGCGCGAGCTGAAGCAGAAGGCGGTCTGAGACGGAAAGACTAGCCGGGACATCGCACGGCAGAACGTCTGCAGCCAAAAACTCGCGATTGTTCGGCGTGCCTCTTCAACCGACGATCTGACTGCTGCCAGATAATCCACGCTGTCATTCCGGGGCGCCGCAGGCGATCCCGGAATCCAGAGCCGCCGACGGCGCAAGGTCCTGACGCAACAGTGTTTCTGGATTCCGGGCTCCGCTTCGCGGCCCCGGAATGACAGGGCGTGTGCTTTCATGTCAGCCCAACGCCCCGACCCTTGTGAGACGCGTCTCGCCTATTACGCTTGCCCTGCACAAACGAGCGACACCGCCCCTCAGATCGATCCCACCGTGCGTAGCCGCGCCCGCGGGTGGATCTCGGCCTGGCTCATCACCGGGGTTTCGCGGCGGAAGCGCTCGATGATCGAGCGCACGAACGGCCGGGACTGGGCCGAGGTGACCAGCACCGGCATCTCGCCCTGACGGGCGGCGGCCTCGAAACGGTCGCGGACCGCGGTGACGAACTCGCTGAGCTTCGAGGGCTGCATCGCGAGGTAGCGCTCCTCGCGCTCGCCGACGATCGACTCCATGAAGGCCTGCTCCCAGGCCGGCGACAGGGTGATGATCGGCAGGGTGCTGTTCTGGTCCTGGTACTGGGCGCAGATCTGCCGGCCGAGCCGGGCGCGGACATGCTCGACCACGTCGCGCGGGTTCTTCACCGCGCCGGCGACTTCCGCGATCCCCTCGACGATCGCCCCGAGATCGCGGATCGACACGCGCTCGGAGAGCAGGAACTGCAGCACGCGCTGCACGCCGGTGGTCGAGATCTGCGAGGGCACGATCTCCTTGAGCAGCTCGGCATGCTCCTTGGGCAGCTCGCGCAGCAGCTTTGAGACCTCGACATGGTTGAGGAGCTCGGAGACATGGGCCTTGATCACCTCGGTGAGGTGGGTCGAGACCACGGTGGCGGCATCCACCACCGTGTAGCCCTTGAGCTGCGCCTGGTCGCGCAGGGACGCGTCGATCCATGTGGCGGGAAGGCCGAAGGTCGGCTCCAGCATGTGCTGGCCGGGCAGCTGGACCTGGCCGCCCATCGGATCCATGGCCATGAACTGGCCCGGGAAGATCCGGCCCGTGCCGGCCTCGATCTCCTTGACCCGGACCACGTAGGAATTGGCGTTGAGCTGGACGTTGTCGAGGATCCGCACCGACGGCATGACGAAGCCGAGTTCGGCCGCGAGCTGGCGGCGCAGGGCCTTGATCTGGTCGGTGAGCCGGTCCTGGCCCTCGCCGTTGACCAGGGCGAGGAGCGCGTAGCCCATCTCGAGCTTGAGGTCGTCGAGCTTGAGCAGGTCGGTGACGGTCTCCTCCTTGGCGGCGGTCGCGGCGGCCGCGACTGCCTTGGCGTCCATCGGCGCGCCCTGCGCGTCCAGCGGCGGGGCCTCCTTGGCGGTCTTGTTGGTGCGCCAGGCGGCGTAGCCGGCCCCGCCGCCGAGCAGCAGGAACGGCAGCATCGGCATGCCGGGCAGGAGCGCGATCAGGAACATCACGGCCGCCGACATGCCGAGCGCCTTGGGGTAATGCGCGAGCTGCTTGCCGAGCGCCTTGTCGGCCGAGCCGCGCACACCCGCCTTCGAGACCAGGATGCCGGCCGCGGTCGAGACGATCAGGGCCGGGACCTGGCTCGCCAGCCCGTCGCCGATGGTGAGCAGGGTGTAGCTCTTGGCGGCGTCGCCGAAGCTCATGCCCTGCTGCGCCACCCCGATGACGATGCCGCCGACCACGTTGATGAAGGTGATCAGCAGGGCGGCGACCGCGTCGCCGCGGACGAATTTCGAGGCGCCGTCCATGGCGCCGAAGAACGAGGATTCCTCCTCCAGGGCGGCGCGGCGGGCCTTGGCGACCTTCTCGTCGATCAGGCCGGCCGACAGGTCGGCATCGATCGCCATCTGCTTGCCGGGCATCGCGTCGAGGGTGAAGCGGGCCGCGACCTCGGCGATGCGGCCCGAGCCCTTCGTGATGACCACGAAGTTCACGATGATCAGGATCGCGAACACGATGATCCCGATGACGAAGTTGCCGCCCATCACGAAGTTGCCGAAGGCCTCGATGACGTGGCCGGCCGCCGCCGTGCCCTCGTGGCCATGGCCCAGGATCAGGCGGGTCGAGGCGAGGTTCAGCGCCAGCCGCAGCATCGTGGCGATGAGCAGCAGCGTCGGGAAGACGGTGAATTCCAGCGGGTTGTCGATCGACAGGCCGGTCATCATGATCAGCACCGAGGTGATGATCGAGACCGCCAGCAGCAGGTCGAGCAGCACCGCCGGCAGCGGGAAGATCAGGACCGCCAGGATGCCCATGACGCCCGTGGCGAACATGAGGTCCGAGCGCTTGGACAGCGCGTGGAGGTCGCCGCGGGTCGGCAGCGCGAGCTGACTCAGGACCGAGGCGGCCCCGCCCATCGCCCCGCCCCTGGCCGGCGCGCTCGCCGTCTCCGCCATCGTTCTCGATCCATCGCCGTCCGCCCGGGGGAATCCCGGGGGCGGACCCGGCAAGATCTGCCGAGCGGATGGTTAGCGCGCCGTTAAGAACCGGGCCGGCGTGGGCGGAACCCGCATGGCTTCAGCCGCTTGTCCCGCCGCGGCATCGTCGTCGCGCAACCGGGCGGCAGCCCACCGATCGAGGGATCCCGCATGGCCGCCCGTGTCCTGACCGCCCTGTTCGACGAGTACGACACCGCCGCCGGCGTGGTCGACCAGCTGGAGGCCGCGGGCGTGCCCCATGCCGATATCAGCATCCTGGCGAACCGGGCGGGATCGGATACGCCCCGGGATCAACCCTTCGGCGATCCGAAGCCCGACGTGGTCGATCCGGTGGACGCCGCCGGGACGGGCGCGACCGTCGGCACGGTGCTCGGGGGCGGCGCCGGATTGCTGGCGGGGCTCGGGCTGCTGGCGATTCCCGGCCTCGGGCCGGTGGTCGCGGCGGGCTGGCTGATCGCGGCCGTGACGGGCGCGGGCGTCGGCGCCGCGGCGGGCGGGCTGATCGGCGGCCTCACGGGCGCCGGACTCACCGAGGGTGAGGCCGAGACCTATGCCGAGGGCGTGCGCCGGGGCGGGACCCTCGTGACGGTGCGGGCCGAGGACCACCAGGCCGACCGGGTGATGGCGATCCTCGATCGCGCCGGCTCGATCGATCTCGACGAGCGGGCCGAAGGCTGGCGCGCCGAGGGCTGGACCGGCGCGGCGGTACGCGGCTGAGCCGGGCCGAGCACCGCATCCTTCGAGGCGGCGCAGAGTGCTTCGTCGAAGGCGCTCCGGCTCAGTTCATCATCTTCCGGGCGAACATCGAGGCGGCGAACAGCACGGCCGCGCCCGCGGTCACCAGGCTGATCAACAGGATCCGCCGCGGCTCCACCGAGGATTCCGCCTTCACGGGCTCGACGATCGGGCTGAAGAATTCGATCTGCCGGGCGGCGACGATGCGGGCGCGCTCGTGGGCGGTCAGCACCTGCTGGTAGTACTTCTCGGCGTTCTTGCGGTCGTTCTCGAGGGCCTCGAACCGGGTGAGCGCGTCCGAGAGCAGGCGCTTCTGCTCCGGATCCTGGCTGGCCGATTGCCGCTCGATCCGGGCGATGTTCTCGTCGAGATCCTTGATCTGCTGCTTGATGTCGATGATGCGGCGCGATTCCGGACCGAGGTCGCGCTGGCCGATGGCGAGCTGGACCGCAAGGTTGATGCGGGCCGCCCGCAGCTCGGACACGATCTTGAGGTTCGCCTCGTTCGACTTCTGAGCATCGAGCACGCCTTCGCGGTTGCGCAGGTCGCGCATCGCCAGGCGGATCTTGGTCATGCGATCTTCGGCGATCTTCAGCTCGCGGGAGCTCTCGGCGACCGCATCCTCGCGCGCCTTCACGCTGAGGTCGTTCACCATCCGCTCCGCCTCGGTCATCACGGCTTTCGCGATGGCGAGGGATTCGTCGGGGTCGAAGGCCTCGACCGTCAGCGACATGATGCCGGAGCCGGATTCGACGTCGACGCCGACACGCCGCTTCCAGTAGCGGAGGAACTTCTCGATCGGCTTCTCGGCGTCGAAGCGCGAGAAATAGTCGATGCTGTCGCGGCTGAACCACGCGCGGATCGGCAGCTTCGCCTCGATCGCCTCGATCATCGGCCGGCTGTGGATGTATTCGTTGGTGATCAGCGTGTCCTGCGCCACCATCTGGCTCGGGACACCCGACGAAGTGCCGACCGAATCCGGTGCCGCCTTGTCGGCCGTGCCGAGCGCCGGGCGAATCGCGAACCGGGCCTCGCTGACGTAGCGGTCGGACGCGATCAGACCGAAATAGACCGCCCCGACCAAGGTCGGCAGCACGAAGCAGATCACGAACAGGATCGGGATCCAGGGATCGTTCTTGACGTGGCTCTGGTAGGACCGGATGCCCTTCTTGCGGTCGACGAACCGCGACATGCGGGCGATCTGCCGCAACGATTCGGTGACCGCCTGCTGGCGGTCCGCGGTCGTCAGCGGCTGCCCCTCGGCTTTCCGGATCTCCATATTCATGACCTGATCCCCGGCCTCTCCGGACTCGACGGCCGGCCCGTCACCGGGCCCTCGACCGCGCCGAAACGCTCGCGTCGGATGCCTCTCGCACGGGGAGGCGGCAAAAGCATGTCTTCGCGGCTGCGATCATTAGGCGTTGAGGCGCCGATAGACCTCGATCGCGTCGTTGACGTCCTCGTAGATGATCGCCCGCCCGTTGAGCAGCACGAGGCCCTGCGTACACCATTGGCGGATGGTCTCCATCGAGTGCGAGACCATGATGATGTCGGCGTTCTTGCGCCGCTGGGAGAAGACCTCGTCGCAGCGCTTCGAGAATCGCGCGTCACCCACGGAGGTGATCTCGTCGATCAGGTAGCAGTCGAACGGGATCGCCATACTCATGCCGAAGGCGAGCCGGGCGCCCATGCCGGACGAATACGTGTAGATCGGCACGTCGAGATAGCTGCCGAGCTCGGAGAAGTCCTCCACGAAGTCGAGCACGCGGCGCGGATCCTCGCCGTAGATCCGGGCGACGAACATGACGTTGTCGCGGCCGGTCATCTTCGGATGGAAGCCGCCGGCGAAGCCCAGCGGCCAGGAGATCCGCAGGCCGCGATGGATCCGCCCCCGGGTCGGATCCTCGGTCCCGGCGATGAGCCGCATCGTGGTCGATTTGCCGGCGCCGTTGATGCCGAGGATGCCGTAGGAAATGCCGGGCTTCAGGGTGAACGATACCTGTTCCAGGATCGTCCGCTTGTGGCCGTCGGTGCGGTAGACCTTGCTGACTTTCTCGAAACGGATCACCGGGGTGGTCTCCAGGGCGGATTGCCGAAACGCCGGCCCGTGCTGTCTGGCTGCGCGGCTCCTGCCCCCGGAAAGCGGCGAATCTGAGAAGGCCGGCTTGCGCTGGCCGCGCTCCTGAGCTCGCGCGAAAGCCTTCAGCCTCACCGCCCTTGCGAGCGCAGCGAAGCAAACCAGGGTAGCCCGCCGTTTCGAAGGCGATGGATCGCGCGCTCACCCGGCTGCGCTCGCGATGTCGATCCGGGCTGCCCGGCGGCCTGTTCCCGACAGCGATCTGGCTCACGCCGAGTGACAACCGATTTGCAACAAAATGCCGTTTTGCGCCTCCGCGGTTGACGTCCGAGGGTATTTGGCATACCAGATACCAAGACGCACAGCGGGACGCAGCGACGAGCTCCGGGCCGACCGGAACTTTAGCGCCGTATCGCAGGGAGACCGCAATGACGGACCCGAGCTTCGTTACCCCCGACACAGCCTGCATCCCGGCCGCCCGACATCGCCGCTGGGCCATCTGTGTCGGACGCTGACACCATGCTGGACCGCCCCGCCGGGGACGATCTCACGGGACTCGTCGCCGCCATCGGCGACGCCGTGGTGGTGGCCGATCCGGAGGGGGCGATCACGGTCTGGAACCCGGCGGCCGAGCGGATCTTCGGCTTCACCGCGGCGGACGCCCTCGGGCAGACCCTCGATCTGATCACGCCGGAGCGCCACCGCCGCCGCCACTGGGACGGCTACGCCAAGACCATGCGGACCGGCACCACTCGCTACGGGGCCGAGACCCTGCGGGTGCCGGCGATCCACAAGGACGGTCGCCAGCTCTCCATCGCCTTCACGGTCGGGATGATCCGGGACGCGTCGGACCGGGTGACCGGCATCGTCGCGGTGATCCGCGACGAGACCGAACGCTGGAGCGAGGAGAAACGCCTGCGCCAGCGGGTGGCCGAACTCGAAGCCCTTCCGAACGGATCCTGACCGGAAACCGGGACCGTCCGAAGACCGCAATCCTCAACGCGCAAGGGAGAACGCCAGATGAGCAAGCCGTTGGACGGGATCAAGATCATCGATTTCACCCACGTTCAGGCCGGCCCCGCCTGCACGCAGCTGCTGGCGTGGTTCGGCGCCGACGTGATCAAGGTCGAGCGGCCGGGCGCGGGCGACGTGACCCGCACGCAGCTGCGCCACGTCGAGGATGCGGACGCGCTCTACTTCACGATGCTCAACTCCAACAAGCGCTCGCTGACGCTGGACACCAAGACCCAGGCCGGCAAGGAGGTGCTGGAGAAGCTGATCCAGGATTCCGACGTGATGGTCGAGAATTTCGGCCCCGGGGCGCTGGACCGGATGGGCTTCTCCTGGGCCCGCATCCAGGAACTCAATCCCGGGATGATCCTGGCCTCAGTGAAGGGCTTCTCCGACGGGCACCATTACGAGGACCTGAAGGTCTACGAGAACGTCGCCCAATGCGCCGGCGGCGCCGCCTCGACCACCGGCTTCTGGGACGGGCCGCCGACCGTCAGCGCCGCCGCGCTCGGTGATTCGAACACCGGCATGCACCTCGCCATCGGCATCCTCACGGCGCTGCACCAGAAGAACAAGACCGGCACCGGCCAGAAGGTCGCCGTCTCGATGCAGGATTCGGTGATCAACCTCTGCCGGGTGAAGCTGCGCGACCAGCAGCGCCTCGATGCGCTCGGCTATCTCGAGGAATACCCGCAATACCCGCACGGGGAATTCTCGGACGTGGTGCCCCGCGGCGGCAATGCCGGCGGCGGCGGCCAGCCCGGCTGGGTGCTCAAGTGCAAGGGCTGGGAGACCGACCCGAACGCCTACATCTACTTCACGATCCAGGGCCATGCCTGGGCGCCGATCTGCAAGGTGCTCGGCCGCGAGGATTGGATCACCGATCCCGCCTACAACACCCCGCGGGCCCGGCAGGACAAGATCTTCGACATCTTCAAGACTATCGAGGAATGGCTCGCCGACAAGACCAAGTTCGAGGCGGTGGACATCCTGCGCACCTACGATATCCCCTGCGCGCCGGTCCTGTCGATGAAGGAGATCGCCGAGGACAAGTCCCTGCGTGCCAGCGGCACCGTCGTCGAGGTGTCGCATCCGAAGCTTGGTAGCTACCTGACCGTCGGCAGCCCGATCAAGTTCTCCGACATGACCGTCGAGGTGAAGGCCTCGCCGCTGCTCGGCGAGCACACCGACGAGGTGCTGACCGGCCTCGGCTACAGCCCCGCGCAGATCCAGGCGATGCACGAGGCCCGCGCCGTCTGATAAGCGGCTCCGAACCTCTGCTAATCTGAGTCGGGACGGCGCGCCCTGCGCCGTCCCGACTCATGTGCACGATGCGGATCCGATGCGATCACTGCTGAGCCGCCTCCTTCCCGAGCTGACGCCGGTCAGCAAGCGCGAGCGTCTCCGCTCGGCCGCCGGCGCCCTGCTGGGGATCCTGGCCACCGGCCTGGTCTGCCGCGCCGCGATCGGCCCGGAGGCCGCCCCGGTCCTGATCGCCCCGATGGGCGCCTCGGCGGTGCTGCTCTTTGCGGTGCCGGCCAGTCCCCTGGCGCAGCCCTGGTCGATACTCGGCGGCAACCTCGTGGCCGCCCTGGTCGGCGTCACGGCCGCGACCTGGGTGCCGGACCCGTTCGTAGCGGCCTCCGTGGCCATCGGGTTGGCGATCGCCCTGATGATGGCCCTGCGCTGCCTGCACCCGCCGAGCGGGGCGGTGGCCCTGACGGCTGTTCTCGGCGGCCCGGCGATCCGGGAACTCGGCTACGGCTTCGTGCTCTGGCCCGTGGCGGCCAATTCGCTGCTGCTGCTGAGTGCGGCCCTGCTATTCAACAACCTCACCGGCCGCGCCTATCCGCACCTGCGCCCGGCCGGCCCGCGGACCGACGACCGCGCGCCGGCGTCCCGCCTGGGCTTCCTGGCCTCGGATCTCGATGCGGCGCTGGAGGATTTCGACCAGCTGCTCGACGTCGACCGCAGCGACCTGGAGCAGATCCTGCGGCGGGTGCAGATGCGGGTCTATGGGCGCCGCCCGGGCCAGACCACCTGCGCGGCGATCATGTCCCGCGACGTGATCGGGGTCGCGCCGCACGATTCCCTGGCGCAGGCGCTGCACCTGCTGCGCCGCCACCGGATCAAGGCCCTGCCGGTCACCGACGAGCGCGCCCGGGTGCTCGGGATCGTCACGCAGACCGACCTGTTGGATAAGGCCGAATGGGACCGGAGCGGCCCGCGGCTGGGCCTCGGCCGCCGCCTGCAGCTGACCGTGGAGCGCGGGCGGGCGCCCCATGGCTGCGCCGCCGACATCATGAGTGCGGTCGAGCCCGTCACCCCGGACACGCCGCTGGCCGAGCTGGTGCTCCGGATGGCGGAGGCGGCCCTCCATCACCTGCCGGTGGTCGATCCGGATGGCCGGCTCGTCGGGATCGTCTCCCAGACCGATCTGATCCCGGCGCTGATGGCCGATGCCGGGCCCGCCGGTCCGGCGCGGGCCCGCAGGGCCGCGGACGCCGTGCCGGCCTGACCCGCCCGCTCAACCCTTCCTGACGTTCCAGAATACCGGCACGCCGTCGAGCACCCCGGCCACCGAGGGCTTGTACGAGGTCTGGTTGAAATACTGCCCGAGCGGCAGGTAGGGCACGTCCGCGAAGGCCTGCTTCTGCAGGGCGTCCGCGAGCGTCTTGCGCGCGGCGGTGTCGGGAGCATCGAGCCATTCCTGGCGCAGCGTCTCGAGCTTCTCGCTGGTCGGCCAGCCGACCGGGGCGCTCGCGCCGGTCCCGCGCAGGAAGGCGCTGACCGCCGGGTTGGCCTGGTCGAGCCCGGCCCAGAAGGTGCAGAAGATGCTCCAGCCGCCCTGGGCGATCGGGTCGCGCTTGGCCCGCCGCTGGACCACCGAACCCCAGTCCATGACCTGATAATCGACGTTGAAGCCGGCCCGCGTGAGCATGTCGGCCGCGACATCGCTTAGCGCCTTCAGGCTCGGAAAGTCGGAGGCGCCCATCAGCACCACCTTCTCGCCCTTGTACCCGGCCGCCGTCAGCGCCTTCTTGGCGGCGTCGAAGTCGCGCTTGCTCGTCAGCACGTCGAGGCCGGCCTCGCTCGCCATCGGCAGGCCGGGACAGAAGAAGCCGGCCGGCACGTGGCGCAGCTTCGGGTCGTCGCCGGTCACCGCCTGCATGAAGTCGGTCTGGTCGACCACCTTCAGCAGCACCTGCCGGATCGCCGGGTTGTCGAAGGGCGGCAGCAGCTGGTTCATGCGCAGGCAGCCGATCAACCCGGTCGGGTCCTTGATCGAGGTCTTCAGGCTGCCCAGCGTCGGCACGAGGTCGGAGGGCGGCTGCTCCCACCAATCCATCTCGCCGGTCTGCATTGCCGAGGCGGCGGTGGCCTGATCGGGGATGACGTGCCACTCGACCCGGTCGAGGAAGGCGCGTTTGGGGCCCGAGGTCCATTGCGGTTCGCCGCCCTCGCGCGGGACGTATTTGTCGAAGCGCTCGTAGACGACCCGGGCGCCGACCATCCGCTCGTCGGCCTTGAACCGGAACGGGCCGCTGCCGACCATCTCGGTCACCTGCGTGAACGCATCGGTCTTGGCGAGGCGTTCCGGCATGATCGCGCAGATCGGCGAGCCGACCTTGCCCAGCGCGTCCGGCAGGAGCGGGAAGGGCTTTTTCAGCCGGAACTGGATGGTCCGGTCGTCGGGGGCCGAGAGTTCGTCCGTGTAGGCCATGAGCGTCTGGCCCATCGGGTCGCGCTTGGCCCAGCGATTGATGCTGGCGACGCAGTCGCGGGCGAGCACCGGCGTGCCGTCGTGGAAGGTCAGCCCGGGCCGCAGCGTCATGCGCCACAGCTTGCCGTCATCCTCGACGACGTGGCCGGCGACCATCTGCGGCTGCGCGGCGTAGCTGGCATCGGTCCCGTACAGGGTGTCGAACACCGCGAGCCCGTGGTTGCGGGTCACGTAGGCGGTGGTCCAGATCGGATCGAGCACCGTCAGGTCGGCCTGCGGGATGAACTTGAGCACCCGGGAGGCCGTGCCCTGGGCGAGTGCCGGGGCGGCGAGCGCCGCGCCCGACAGGGCCACGAAGGATCGTCTGGTTAGCATGTCGGCTCGCCCCTGCGCTGCGTTCGCCGAAGCTTAGCACGAGGCGGGCCACGGGGAGGGCGGGCGGCCCGGATCCGCGGGAGGATGACCGGTGGTTGTTGGCTATCTGGGGGGACGAGGCTCGGGCCCTTGTCGATGCCTCAAGCGACGTGGCCCCAAAAACACTGTTCAGGAGCGGCGGCCGCTGGCCACAATGTCATTCCGGGGCGCCGCAGGCGAGCCCGGAATCCAGATGCGCTGACGGCGCAAACCTTTGCTCCACCTGCGTTTCTGGATCCCGGGATCCGCTACGCGGCCCCGGGATGACAGGGTGGATGGTCCAACGCTCAAGACACTCTCGAACGTCTGCAGAACACATCGTCCCTGAGAGGCGTGCGCCTCACGCCTTCTTCTTGATCCCGCTCTGCGGGTTGAGGCTGCCGATATTGCCGCTCTCGCTGCCGGCGGCCGGGTCGATCACGGCGTTGATGAGCGACGGCCGGCCGGAATCCATGGCGGTGTTGACCGCCCGGGTCAGCTCGTCCGGCGAGGTGACGTTGTAGCCGTCGCCGCCGAAGGCCTCCATCATCTTGTCGTAGCGGGAATCCTTGACGAACACCGTGGTGGCCGGGTCGCGCCCGGTCGGGTCGGAATCGGTGCCGCGGTAGATGCCGTTGTTGTTGAACACGACGATGCAGACCGGCAGCCCGTACCGGCAGATCGTCTCGACTTCCATGCCCGAGAAGCCGAAGGCGCTGTCGCCCTCCACGCACAGGACCGGCTTGCCGGTCTCGATCGCGGCGGCGACGGCGAAGCCCATGCCGATGCCCATGATGCCCCAAGTGCCGACATCCAGGCGCTTGCGCGGCTGGTACATGTCGATGATGCCCCGGGCGAGGTCGAGGGTGTTGGCGCCCTCGTTGACCAGGATCGCGTCGGGCCGCTCCTTCACGATGGTCCGCAGGGCGCCGAGCGCGGCGTGGAAGGTCATGGGCGAGGCGTTGCTCATGAGCTTGGGCGCCATCTTGGCGATGTTCGCCTCGCGCTTGGTCTTGAGCGTGTCGATCCAGTCGGCCGGGGGCTGCTGCCAGCCCTGGCCCATCCCGTCGAGGAGCGCCTGGACGCAGGAGGCGATGTCGCCGACCACCGGGGCCACGATCTCGACGTTCGAATCCATCTCGCGCGGCTCGATGTCGATCTGGATGAACTTGGTCGAGCCCGGCTCGCCCCAGCTCTTGCCCTTGCCGTGCGACAGCAGCCAGTTGAGCCGGGCGCCGATCAGCAGCACGACGTCCGAATCCTTGAGCGCGGTGGAGCGCGCGGCGCCGGCCGAGAGCGGGTGAGTGTCGGGCAGCAGGCCCTTGGCCATGCTCATCGGCACGTACGGGATGCCGCTGGTCTCGACGAGGGCGCGGATGGCGTCGTCGGCCTGGGCGTAGGCCGCGCCCTTGCCGAGCACGATCAGCGGCCGGCGGGCGGATTTCAGCACCTCCAGGGCCCGGGTGATCGCCTCGGGGGCGGGGCGCTGGGCCGGGGCCGGATCGATCACCTTCACCAGCGACTTCTGGCCGGCCTCGGCCTCCATCACCTGGGAGAACAGCTTGGCCGGCAAGTCGAGATAGACGCCGCCGGGACGGCCTGAGCAGGCCGCGCGGATCGCCCGGGCGACGCCGATGCCGATATCGGCCGCGTGCAGCACCCGGAAGGCCGCCTTGCACAGGGGCTTGGCGATGGCGAGCTGGTCCATCTCCTCGTAGTCGCCCTGCTGGAGATCGACGATCTCGCGCTCGGACGAGCCCGAGATCAGGATCATCGGGAAGCAGTTGGTGGTGGCGTTGGCGAGCGCGGTCAGGCCGTTCAGGAAGCCCGGCGCCGAGACCGTGAGGCAGATGCCCGGCTTCTGGGTGAGGAAGCCCGCGATCGCGGCGGCGTTGCCGGCATGCTGCTCGTGGCGGAACGACACGACCCGCATCCCCGCGGCCTGGGCCATGCGGCCGAGATCGGTGATCGGGATGCCCGGGACGCCGTAGATCGTCTCGATGCCGTTGAGCTTGAGCGCGTCGATGACGAGGTGGAAGCCGTCGGTGAGATCGGGCTCGGCCTCGATCTCGGGGGCGGTGTGGACGATCTTTGCCAGAGCGGTCATCGCTGTTTCTCCCGGAAATTCAGTGTCGGTACGGGGTGCTTTCGAGGTTTCTGTCAGGATCTCCGACCCGCTGCCCTCATCCTGAGATGCCCGCGCCGGCGGCCTCGAAGGAGCCGTCCTTCGAGGCCGCCGCTTCGCTTCGTCGCCTCAGGATGAGGGGAAGGGTAGGAGATCCGTGTAGGCCGAGCGTCGTTCGAGGGACGGCGTGATGTCAAAGGCCGTTCAGGCCGCCCGGATCGGCTGGGCGGCGAGCGCCGCGGGATGCTCGGCCTCGGCGAGGTAGCGGGCGCGCAGCGGCCGCAGCAGGAAGATCGCGAGCGCGGCGGCGGCGACGTTGAGCCCGATGATCAGTGAGAACACCGCCGACCACCCATAGGCCGCCGACAGGAGGCTGGCGAACGGCACCAGGAACGCGGCGGTGCCCTTGGCGGTGTAGAGCAGGCCGGCATTGCTGGCGGCGTATTTGGACCCGAACGTGTCCCCGCAGGTCGCCGGAAACAGGGAGTAGATCTCGCCGAACACCCCGAAATACACCGCGGTGGCGAAGACGAACACCATCGGGTGGTGGCCGTAGGTCAGGAGCACGATCACCGCCAGGGCCGCCGTCGAGAACGCGATGAACATCGTGTTCTCGCGGCCGATATTGTCGGAGACGTAGCCGAAGAACGGCCGGCCGAACCCGTCGAAGATCCGGTCGAGGGAGATCGCCAGGGTCAGCGCCGCCATCTGGAGGCCGAACAGGCTGACCGGCACGCCGGCGACGTGAAAATCCTGGGCGATCGGGGCGATCTGCGCCGCCGCCATCAGGCCCCCGGAGGCGACCATGACGAACATCGCGTACATCACCCAGAAGACCGGCGTGCGCACCGCCTCGCGGGGGCTGCGGTCGATCTTCGTCTGGGGCAGGCGCAGGCTCTTGCGCTGCATCGGCACGATGGTGGCCGGCTTGCGCAGCAGAAAGGCGAGGGCGAGCACGATGGCGCCCTGGCCGATCCCGAAATACAGGAAGGCGTCCTGATAGCCGCTGGAGGCGATCATCCGGGCGATCGGCACGACGGTGATCGCCGCGCCCGCACCGAAGCCGGCCGCGGTGGCGCCGGCGGCCAAGCCGCGGCGATGCGGGAACCACTTCAGCGCGTTGCCGACGCAGGTGCCGTAGACCGAGCCGGCGCCGATGCCGCCGACCACCGCGCCGAGATAGAGCAGCGCGAGGCTGTCCGCGTAGGCGTCGATCGTCCAGGCCAGGGCGATCATCACCCCGCCGAAGGCGACCACTAGGCTCGGGCCGTAGCGGTCCACGAACCAGGCCTCCACCGGCACGAGCCAGGTCTCGGTGGCGACGAACAACGTGAAGGCGAGCTGGATCGCCGCCCGCCCCCAGTGGTAGCGCTGATCGATGGGGTCGACGAACAGCGTCCAGCCGTATTGCAGGTTGGCGATCATGGCCATGCAGATCACGCCGAAGGCGAGCTGCCACCATTTCGCCGACGGCGAATCCTGGCGTTCCATCCCTGAGCCTCTCTGGTGGGCGGCGCGTCCTTGATCTGGCGCGTCTGTCTCGTGCAGGCTCAATCATGCATATTCGGCTCAGGCATGCAATATACCAGACCGAGACGGCGGCGGTTCGCTGTCAGTCTCGGAAATATTGTTCCGCCTGCCCATCAGGTCGCGCTGGGTCCCCAGCTTCCCAGCGTCGGCTCGTCCGCCGGGACAAGCGTCTCATCGATCTCCGGTATCCCGGCGGCATCCTCGGAGATTCCGATCACCGCGCGGGCTGCCTCCCAATCGGGATCATCCGCCACCTCCGACAGGACCCCGCGATCGAGGCCGGTGACGCGCCCGCGATCGAGGCGGACGAAAACGCGGCCGGTCTCGGCCCGGGCGAACCGGACCGCGTCCATCCGGCGAAGGCAGTCGCGCAGAAAGCTGGTGTTGGCCGCCGCCGCGAGGTCGACCCCGCGAAAGACTTCGTCGGGCCCGTGGGCGAAGATGTCGACCTTGCGAAACCGATCTATGTCGATCAGCCCCTTCACGTCGAGGATGTTGAGGACCCCGCCGGCCCCGAACGCGATGGTGCGCGGGCGCTCCCCCTGCGGGACGCTGTTGTCCAGGAACTCGCAGACCACCTGCTTGTCCCGGGCGAGCGCCCAGTTGAAGAACAGGCGCGGCATGCCGGTATAGGCCTCGACATTGTGGGCCAGCAGGTCCTCGACCGCCTTGAACCGGCCGAACTGCTCGCCGCGCTTGTAGGCGCGCTCCACCGTGTCGGCCGGCGGCGTCACCATGAACTGCATGTAGACCCGCTCGCCGAACCGGGTGAGCAACTGGCCGCCGCCATCCGAGCCGGCCTCGGCCTGGAAGCTGTCGAACCGGAACCGGTCGATCAGCAGGTTCGAGATCCGCCGCTCGGCCGCCTTGCGGGTGACGTAGCGGTCGAGCTTCATGTCGATCATCTCGACCTCGTAGCCCGTGAGCGTGCCGGCATACCGGGTCGCCGGGCCGAGGCTGTCGTAGTCGAGCAAAAACTTGCGCCAGACGTCCGGGGTGATCACCGCGAAGTCCGACCAGGCCATCCCGAGCCGCCGGGCCAGCCCGAGCTGGTAGGGCCGGATCGTGCTCTTGCCCGAGGCTGAGGCGCCCTTAACGTTCATCACCACCGGATGGGCCTGCGGGGCGAGCCGCCGATAGCCCCGAGCCTCGACCACGGCGGCGATCCAGGGCTCGATCAGCTCGCCGATGCGGCGGCTGCCGT